>NZ_JASJOU010000015.1 GCF_030068605.1 Xanthocytophaga agilis | reverse complement strand
GTACACGGCCTTCATTCCACTCGCCTATAGGCTTTGCAGCTTTATCTTTGGCTGTGATCAGATCATACAAGGAACCAACTGTACGATTGCCATCTCGGCCTTTTTTAGCATCCGGATGTTTATCGTCATCTAATACCTGAAACTCAAGTCCGAAGGCGGACCCTTTGGGTTTAGGTTGTTGTTCTACTACAAAATATTTAACACCACTATTGGCACCGTCTGTCAGTTTGAATTCAAAACGAAGGTCAAAATTGGTATACTCATCATTTGTCACAATGTCCCCTCCATGTTGGGATTCTGCTCCATTGGATGCTCCCACAGTGAGTGCGCCGTCTTTTACTGTCCAGCCTTTTTGGGGAAATGTTGTCATATAAGCTCCGCGCCAGCCATTGGTTGTTTTTCCGTCAAACAATAATTTCCATCCCTCTTTGGTTTCCTGTTCTGTTAGCTGATTAAAAGAATCGTTGGTGACAGTGGTTGGTTGTGTTACTGTATCTGCAGATGTTTGTATTGTATCTTCTTCTTTTATCTTTTTAGAAAAGCTGGTAAATGGGTACAAAGATTTCGGCGCGGCAAGCAGGGATGGAGATATCGCGCCTACTCCGGTGTATAGTACTGCCTGTTTTAGAAAATTTCTACGGGAAACGGATTGAAGTGTCATGGGGAGAAAAGGGTATGAATTAAATAAACTTAGACTATGAAAGATTCTAAAAAATATACTGTATAGTGAATTACTACCTTTTGTCTCTTAGTGAATATTGTTTCAGTAAAAAAATGGGTTTTGACATTTTTTACCTTTATCCATAGTAGGTTGCTTGTTGAGCTGCATTTTACGAAGTATCCAATTCCTTTAAATAGAATATACGTGTATTGTTGACAATTAAAATGCAAAAATTATAATTATCCTGGAAATAACAAATAACTTATTAATATTATTATTTTTTATTGGATAAATAGTAGCGTTTTAGGTGAGTTTATCAGGTGCAGGCCATATAAAAACGACTCTTCTCCTATAAACGACGGTATAAATTTTATTCTATGATAAGGTATGTAAATACCGAAGTAGGAATTTAAACACAGATAGAAAATAGCACCTATTTTCTATCTAACTAAAAATAATCCCACTATAGTAAGAAAACCATTGGTAGACCAGACTTTAGAGGTTGGTGGAATTGGGGTGGGCTGTTGTAGCCAAATCAAAAAGACGCTATCTGTTGCCACAACAATACAGCTAAAAAAGCGGAAAATCCTTGCTAGCCTGAACTAACAAGGGTTCTATTATTCTTTTAGTAACTATCAGCGCATGATGCGTGGGATATATAATTGTTTTCAGTTGACTTACTTAGTTGAAAACAGATCTGATATGAATCGACAAAGTCTATTACAGCCATCAACGAGTAATGAGGTCTATCTCTGCATAACCTGGTGCTGAACCTTCTCCAACAGTTTTTAGAGCCCGCAACCGGATATATCGGGCTTTGATCGGTTCAAATGTTTTGGTTTGCCAGAACGGATTGTTCCTGATATTTGAGAACTCGCCTTCACTTACCCGTTTCCAGCTTTTGTTATCTGCCGAAACCTCAAATTGATACCGGGTAATGATGCTGGCATCCGCCCACCAGTTCTGGTCTGGCAGGTAACTGAAGCCCTGCAAATACTCTTCTTTGCCCAGATCAATGACCAAATCGGCAGGCCGCTGGGCGCTTTTATCCCCATGCCATGAGGTGGCCGGATTGCCATCCACCACTTGATAAGCCTGCTGGGCATCTGAGCTTAAAATCTTCCAGGCTGTGCGCGCTATGTCAAATCTTTCTTCACTGGCAAGACTGCTTTGTTTGGTTGATGGATTGTAGGCGATCGCTTTTACTGCTGCTTTGCCTCCATTGGTTTTCACCGGAGTTGTATATTTATTTTTTCCTGGCATTGGTTTACTACCGTCAAGGGTGTAATACAGTTCCGACTCGCTGTCCCCTGCCCGCAAATGGACATTGCCCATCTGGTCACGGGTGATGATGGGTGGAGTCAGAATCAGAGGGGCTTTGTAGACTTCAAGGTTTGAAATCAACGGGCAAGCCTTGGCATCATCAATGGTCAGCTTTAGCTGAGTGGCTTCTACGGTCGGAAAGCGAAGAATGCGTTTATAGCCGATGGTGGTTTCTTTGGCAATTTCTTTCCACTGGCCATTCACCAATGCCTCGACCACAAACGATTTGACCCGCTGGCCCAAGGCTATGGGCTCTTGCAGTATCAATCGGTTGAAAGCTGTCGGTTGGGAAAAGGTCAGCGTCAGTGGAGCATGCGTGGTCTTCTCATTGGTAGCCCAGTAGCTTTCCGGATCGGTATCAATTGCCTTGCTGGCATCGAAGGCAGGGTTGTTTTCCCGTATGTTTGTGGATTTTGCCTGAGCTTTACCTGTCAGATTTACAGCAAAAGCCTCTTTGATCGCCTGGGCAAAATCCAAGGCAGCCTTTTGATCCTTTTCATGGATCAGACCATTGGGCATAACCGGAAAATTGAGCAGCAGTGTTGCATTCCGGCCAATGGAATGGTAATAGATGTCCATTAGCTCAGGAAGTGTTTTTACCTTTTTGTCTTCGCGTGGATGATAAAACCATTCGGGACGAATAGAGGTATTTACCTCCCCGGGCACCCATGCATTTCCATCCTCTACTCCATGGTGCAGCATTTTTTCAGAAACATCGCCGGTAGCGGGTAGTAAACTCCAGTTGGTCTGACCCACATACCCTGCTTCGGTACCCACCCAGCGAAGGTCAGCCCTCTCACCCCCGTCATTCCAGATGACAATCTTGGGCTGGAGTTTGCGTACCAGTTTATAGGTAGCAGGCCAGTCGTAATAGGTCCTGGCGTCGATTTTGCGTGTTTCATTTGCTCCGCCATAATACCCATCCCCTCCATTTGCCCCATCAAACCATACCTCAAAAATTTCGCCATAATTCGTTAATAATTCGGTGAGCTGGTTGCGGAAATAGGTGATGTATTCAGGCTTTCCATAGTCGGGATGATTTCTGTCCCAGGGCGAGAGGTATACGCCAAACTTTAACCCATATTCTTTGCAGGCATTGGCCAGTTGGCGTACAATATCGGCCTTCCCATTTTGCCAGGGAACATTTTTGACTGAGTATTCGGTGTATTGGGAAGGCCACAGACAAAATCCGCTGTGATGTTTGGCTGTAAAAATGATTCCTTTCATGCCCGCCTGTTTGCAAATGCGTGCCCATTGGCGGCAATCGATTTTTTCGGGGTTAAAAAGCCTGGGATCTTCATTACCAAAGCCCCAGGCCATATCGGTATAGGTGTTTATTGAAAAATGGATGAAGGCATAGTACTCCATTTTCTGCCATCTTACCTGGTTTTCGTTGGGGAGGGGACCTATGGGCTGGGGTGTGGATTGTGAAAAGCAACAAAAACCTGCCAGCAAACAAGGCCATAGCATACTAAAAAGGAATTTGGGCATAATCATATGGAATATAGTTAAGCGTAGTACATATAAGCGTAGTACAACGAACGCTACCAGGTCAGTTGAACGAATTCGGTTTAGGCTTGTCGTCTCTATTGTTTTGATGTCTATTTCGGAAGTTCAACGATTAAAAACAAATCTTTTTCACTTAATACGGTTTAATTTACAGTCTCGATTGCAGGTTTTAAAGTAAGCCAGTAACAAGTAGAACCTGGCTGGCATCTAGTACATTTTTCGATTTGGTCCCTGTCTGAATTTTGGAGGACCTTATAAGTCTTCTCCAGTTCCAAATTGAAAACTTAGAATTAATTTTCAGCGTTATCTTATCGAAGATAAGAATGCGTTAAAGATTACAAAGAAAAATCCAGCAGCAACTAAAAAAGCCAAAATGGTGAAGGTTAGTGTTGTCATAATAGAAGGGGTTAATAAATTTATGTTTTGTTAATCAGAGTGTATTATACAGGGAATTCCTTGACTAACCTCCTCGATTTACAGGATGCGACTTTGGTTAATAGCCTGTTACAGGATCTTTCCTTTATTTGAGTTCAGCTATGTGGTTACACTACTGTTTGTAGAAACCAAAGAACACAAAATCGGACAAATTGAGAGGGATATTATCTGGGAGCGTATCAAGGCAGGGCTTTTAGCGGACAGTGTAAAGGGACGGATGGATAAAAAGAAAGGACGTAGGCCAAAATCCATTAAAAAGCAGAAACCTCAGTTATACTTTATCAAGAAAAGAAAGCTGCGGAATAAATTGCCAGGATTATCGGTATAGGTTGGTAAATGGTTGACCAGTACTTGGAAACAACGGGGCAAAGGGATTTGGTTGAATATGAGCTTACAGAACATGGCAAAATGTTGTACACCGTTATTAAGGAGCTAGCGGATTGGGGAGTTGTAGACCACAAAAAAATAGTTGGTAAGTAATATCGGTAAGTAATTCGTTAGCAAGTACACCAATTGCCGACAAATACATGACTTAAACAAGTGTGCTTTTCGACCTATTAGGCCAGCCTAACAAGTTAGTGTATCTGTTCGAGCGAAGACATGTATTGACTCGGATGGATACATATGTTTTTTATAGCACTGAACGATAGTAAGCAGTATGTTAGAAGACTTTGGTACAAACTTCCTTTTGATGGTAGTACCGCCTATGAAACTGGTCTTATAAAACACGCAACAAGGGAATATGGACTCAGCTTAGGCGATTGTGCTTGCCTAGCATTGGCTAAAAAGCTCAATTGTCCAGCTATTACTACAGACCGGATATAGAGTACATTTTCAATTGGAATTAGAGTTGAAGTGCTCCAATGATTTGTGGTTTTTCAAAAGTTCGCTATTAAATATTTAAGCTAAGATGTTTTGTTTTTTGCTGTAAAATCCTTATTTATCAATATATTATAAAAATATGAGATACTTCTCTGTAGGGTAGGGTTCCGTTACAAATGGCCTGATTTTTACTCTAAACTCGAAAAACAGCCTTATCAAGCCGATACCGAGGACGTAGCAAGTAAAGGATGTATAATCAAAAAGGGTGTATAATTAGAAAGGCGTTTTTGGTGGCAGAAAACCGATTTTAAACACCTTTAATCCATTTTGTAAAGGAGTTTCTTTTTGATAATCTTTTGCATAATAAATTGATTATCAGGGCGCAAACTCCTTAGCTTAATTTTTCGTCTATTTAGCTATGCTGAATTCACGTTTGTAACCAGAACCTCGAGATGCAATTAGTTCAAGCAAAGCCATGATTGACACACCGTCAGGCCGGGCTATTTGTTCCAATCTTTTTTCGCACCTCAAAAAGGATTTCCCCTACTAACCCTACTAATACTAACTCTACTAAAACATTTGAAGCATCCTTTTCTCTATTAACTATACAAATCCATCCTTAGATCTCCTTTTTTCATCATTTTTTACCCTAATCGTTGATTTCGGCACAACGACCATTAATACGGCTACATCCATTTTTTTTTAGCACAGCATCTTTGTAGTGTAATTATTTAACAACAACAAAAATCAAAAAAATGGAAAACTCAAAAAAAGTTTGGTTTGTAACCGGTGCCTCAAAGGGATTAGGATTATCTCTTGTAAAAAAGTTGCTTTCAGAAGGCTACAAAGTAGCGGCTACCTCACGAAGTGCAGAATCATTAACCAAGGCGGTTGGTGCCGGCAATGCTGATTTTCTACCACTACCAGGTCAGCGAAACATCTGTCAATACAGCTTGTATCACCAGAAACAAAGCAGAACAAACATGGCAGGTTGCCCTATCCAACAAATTAGTATCTCTCAATAAATTAAAGGCATTGCTTGGACTATCTGTTCAGGAATCACTGGTCTTACATGAAACATTGTCAGATCCTGCTAGTCAGGCAGTATCCTTACAAAGCTCATCCCATCCGGAAGTGAAACTGGCTCATGCGCAATCTATGCTTGCTCACTCGGCATGGAAAGCCAGCAAAGCATCTTTTACTCCAATACTGTCGGCTGTTTATCAGTGGAATACACAGATCTCTGGAGACGAATTGCTAAAATTCGGAAATGCCAACACGCTACCTCAGCAATATTGGGGACTCCGTCTGAGTATACCCATCCTTGTCGGTTCATCCCGGCTTTTTCAGATCCAGAAATCACATATTGACTGGGAATTTAAACAAAAGAATTACCAAGCCATCCGGAAACAGGCAGATCTGGACGATGAAAACCTTCGTCTGGCTTATGACAATGCAGTAAGCGCACTTGGTAAATCCCGTCAGATCATGGATCTCTACCATCAGAATGATCAGCACGCAAGCCGTCAGCTCAATGAAGGAGTCCTCTCACTGGATGAACGTCTTCGTTATTTCTCAGACTACATTAGCGGACAAAATGATTACCTGACTAATCTGTCAGAGTACCTGATTCAGCATTATCGGATCCAGATTCAGAATAAAGTATTTTAATATTCACTTATTCAGTTTATATGAAAAGATCAGCATTTACCTATTGTTTATTTTTAATTCTGCTGACAAGTCTGGTGTTGGCGGGTTGTTCAGGTAAAAAGAAAAAAGAATGGGTCAGTCCCTCCATAGCTCCCATTACAGAAGCAGTCTTTGCGACAGGATATGTTGAGCCGGTTCACTTTTTCACACTGACAGCCTTTAATGAAGGGTATCTGAAAAAAGTTTTGTCAGAGAAGGAGATATGGTAAACGCGGATCAGGTTTTGTTTGTACAGGACCAGCAGACCAATACCATTCAGGAACAGGCAGCCCGAAGCAATTTGAACATAGCTCGTCAGAACGCGTCTGCTCACTCCCCAGTTTTGCAGGAACTTGAAGCACAACTGCGTTCGGCTGAAGAAAAACTGGCTTTGGATAAAGTTCAGTTAGAACGTATGCAAAAACTTGGTGCTACCCAATCGGTAGCCAGAGTAGAGGTAGACAAGGCACAACTTTCGTATGAAAGCTCTCTTCACAATGTAGAATCTATCAAAGCCAATATTTCCTCTACCCGATATAACCTTAAACAAGCACTCGTCAATAGCCAAAGTCAGTACCAGACTCTTAGCTCGACCAATAACTATTCCCGGTTAGTTTCTCCAGCACATTATAAAGTATATGAAATTTTCAAAAAAGAAGGGGAGTTGGTTCGCAAAGGCGAAGCTATTGCAACATTGGGCGATCCGGATCAAATGGTGATTACCCTGAATGTGGATGAGAACAGTATTTCTAAGGTCAGGGAAGAGCAAACTGTGTTAGTTGAGCTTAATACAGAAAAAGGAAAAACATTTACCGGAAAGATTTCAAGAGTATATCCCTATTTTAATGAAGAACTTCAGTCTTATAAGGTAGAAGCTGTTTTCGATAGTCTGCCCCATTCTCTGATTGCAGGTACACTGCTTCAGGCAAATATCATTGTTGACAAAAAAGAAAAAGCATTGCTTATTCCAAGAACCTGCCTTAGCCCTAATGGAAAGGTAATCCGAAAAGCAGAAAATCACAATGACACTGTCTTGATCCAGACAGGTATTGTCTCCACAGAATGGGTAGAGGTACGTAATGGTCTCCGGTCTACCGATCAGATACTTAAAACATACTAATCATGAAGGCAGGAATCAACACACAAATTGCTTTCACCTATCTGGTGAGTAGAAGAAAACAGACAGCACTAGCTGCTCTTGGCATTACCTTTGGAATTTCCATGTTCATTTTTATGAACTCACTGATTAGTGGCAACAATGACTATTTTGAAAAAGTTACGCTCAGCTCAACGCCGCATATACGACTTTACAGTGAAAATCAGATGAGTTCTCATGCCATGCTGAACAACTACCTGGGTACGGATAAGATCAATCTGATTAGTAATCCTAAGCTCGTCAACGCTGACAACCGGATTTACAACCCAAACTCAATATTGCATGCCATTAAGGGACACAAAGAAATCATTGCGATCTCACCACAAGTTACAGCTAATGTTATCTGTTCCAATGCCAGTATTCAAAAGAATGGGAATGTAGCCGGTGTAGATATTATAGAACAGGACAAAATGTTTGATATCACCTCCACAATGATTACTGGTACAGTAGAAGAACTTCAGAATACCCCCGATGGTAGTCTTATTGGAAACGGGATGGCCAAAGACTTGAATTTGAGTAAGGGAGACAATATCACCCTAACGGCCTCCAATGGAACCGTCAGACGTTTGCGGATAACAGGAATTTTCCAGACTACGATCAAAAGCATTGACAATACACGTTGTTACACCAATGTAAGCATTGCTCAGCAACTGCTGAAGAAGGATCGCAGCTACATTACAGATATTTACATTAATATAAAAAATTACACGAATGCACCAGCAGTCGGTAAACAACTGGAAGCCCTTATAGGGTATCAGGTAGAAGACTGGCAGAGCGCCAATGAACAATCCATTGCCGCCCGTATGATACGGGATGTCATTGCAAACTCGGTTGTGATTACTATTTTAATTGTAGCAGGCTTTGGGATTTATAACATTCTCAATATGACTATTTACGAAAAGATAAAAGAGATTGCAATTCTGAAAGCAACCGGATTTTCAGGTAAACATGTTGTTGCCATTTTTATTCAACAGGCATTATTTATCGGGTTTATCGGGGGAATTCTTGGAATAGGTCTTGGATGGTTGATTTCGCTGGTGGTTTCGAAGTTCTATATCGGACTGGGCAATGTATTGTATCTACCCATTGCTTTTCATTTGAAGCATTATCTGCAAGGATTTTCATTTGGGATCATCACTGCTTTTTTTGCAGGTTATATTCCTGCACGAAAAGCTTCCCAGGTAGATCCAGTCTCTATCATTCGTGGCTGATCTCTTACATCAATCCTCTTTGACATCACCCTTTATTTTATGAACGATTCTCAATCTGCAACTATACGTCAGATACACTCTCGTATACTGGCCTTAAAAGCAGAGTCCATTTCAAAGTTTTTCTATACACCCGATCCATTTCAGGTACTTCGGGAAGTAAGTTTTCAGGTACAGACAGGTGAGTTTGTATCTATCATAGGCAAGTCAGGGAGTGGAAAATCGACCTTGTTGTATATTCTCTCTACCATGGATACGGATTATGAAGGTACACTGATGTTGAATGAAGAAAAGGTTACTGGCAAAACCCAAAATGAGTTGGCGGCCTTTCGAAACAAACATCTGGGATTTGTATTTCAGTTTCACTACCTGCTATCTGACTTCTCCTGTTTAAAAAATGTGATGATCCCTGCATCCAGACTTGGTCATTATTCAGAAGAGGAAATCGAACACCGGGCGTATGAAAAGCTTAAGATGTTAGGAGTGGCAGAACAGGCACTAAAACCAGCTTCTAAAATTTCTGGAGGACAGCAGCAACGGGTTGCAATTGCCCGGGCATTGATTAATGAACCTAGTATTGTGATGGGAGACGAACCCACAGGAAATCTGGATAGTAAAAACACAGCCATTGTCTTTGACATGTTTATGCAACTTAGCAAAGAGTATGGCAAAACCATTATCACAGTGACCCATGATACCGATTTTGCCAGTAAGTCGGACCGGATTATTGAGATGATGGATGGAAAAATTATTCCTCTCTCCTCTATACACTAATAAGCAGGTATCCAATTATAAAAACTTTTTATGAAACCTATACTTGTCTTGTTTCTCTTGCTAGTACCACTATTGACATGGCCTCAGGAATTTGAGCCAGCAGATATACACTATTCCCTCTCTCCTATTCACTCAAACCAAAAGTCCGAATTTATTCAGCAGGTAACCGTTAAACTTCGCATGCCCTTTGTTGCAGGAAAAAAAAACGATTTCTGTTAGGGCCGTTGTATGAGGTAATGTGGTTGGGAAAAACGGTGGTCAATCAACAGGCTCTTCATAGACTGTCTCTTCAGATGGCCTGGCAACGTACCATCCGACAAAACTTTTCATTTGCCTGAACGATCACACCCGGCGTTTATTCCGACTTCAAAGATATCAGCAGGGAAGACATCCGATTTGCCACTGGATTTCGGTTCAGACGTATTCTTTCTGAACGAACCAGTATTGGCTTTGGGGCAGGCTATGCCCGGCAATTTTTTGGAAATGTGATCATGCCGTTTCTTGAAGTAAACTGGAAAATCAATGATCAATGGACGCTGTCGGGCCTGTTTCCCATTAAGCCAAAACTGGAATATCAACTAAACAAGCGGGTTTCATTAGGAGCCCAGATTCTGGTAGATAACTCGTCAAGCCGACTGAGTAGAAAATACAATGAGAGTCAGATTGTACAATTCAAGCAATGGAATGCACAACTATATACAGAGTATACCATTTACAAAAACATTTATTTCTCTATTGTAGCAGGATATGTATTCCGACGCAAAATTCAATTATATGATCAGAACATGCGAGTGCCCTGGACTATTTTTACATTCCCCATTGGAGGCGAAAAAACAGCGATTCGCACCTTAACAGGCAACGGATATATTCTCCAGGCAGGATTGTCTATTAAGTTGAAAAACGACTAAGTAAACTTATTGCTTTTATCCTGAACTATACTTTATAACCCATTTTGCTTAATCCAGACTTACCTTATTCTCCCGATATGTAGCCATCTTTGAAAAGGAACTACTTAAAATCAACGTTCAGGAGGGAGACATTCACAGACGCTCCTGAACGTCATAAACAAAACAACTTTCAACTAATAGCATAGTCTCTCCGTCTACTCCTGCTGATAAACTCCTGTAAGAGAAGCGTCTGGAAGACACACACAGAAATAAGCATCAGAAAGCATAAACACCTGCAGCGTTTTATCACCAAACCAGAAGATGGCCTGACAAGCCCCCAGCGAGTTCTCGAATAGAATATCCTCAAAGTAGCCAATGCCTTTTTTAAAGAATAGCGTACCTGCTGTATTGCAACCCATTCCTTCAGAGTTACCTGTTTTTATATCTGTTGTAAAATCATAGTGAACTGCGTCTGTCTTTTTAAATGAGATATAGCCATAAACTGTGTCATTCCCATAGGAATAAGCACTTGCTGGACTTCTGAAAGCTTTTGGAGACTCTGTACGTTGAAATACCAGGGAAGTTTTATCTTTTTTGTACAGAGTCAATATATTGTAAATTCCGATTCCTGATGGAGTAGAGCTTATCCCTTTCCACGCCAATGTTGCAAACAGCGAATCCTGTAATGGTATCTTCTGGTTTTGCCAATGAGCTTCGTCATCTGTTTTCAGCAAATGCACATGCTGGTTCTCTTCTAACAGAAAAAATCCTGCCCCTTCCTGAGGAAAAACCACAATAAGTTTTTGTCCGGGAGCATTAACAGATGTATAATAGGCAACTTCAAAGCGTTGTTTTGTGTGCAGGCTTGTGCTAAAGCCATATTGAGAAAAAAGAAGAAATAGTAAAATGCGTTTCCAATACATATGGTAAAGATTTTGAGTTGGGTCATAATAGACAGATCAGATAGCTTTTAAAAAGTATATAAGACAACTTTATAATAAAAACAGGAAACAGTTACTTAAACTGAATGGACATAGAAGCAAAACTGATTATCATCTTATCAAATCTACGGATCAGATCCTGTCCGATGTTTCCTGAAAGATGTCCTTCATCTGCTTTAATCACATCTGTATATACCTGTACTGAATCCATTCTGAGAACTTTGTTATTAATAGTGGGTGAAAATGTAATCTGATAGCCTTGTTTGCGAATAGTACCACCAGCCCCTCCAAATTGTAACTCCTGTATCTTGTAGTTCTGCTCAATATCTTTCTGATGCTTTAAAAAATACGTTCGATACAGAATGGTAGTGTTTGCACCCGTATCAAAGGTATAGCTATCACCATTTAGTTCGATGATCGGAGTCAGAAAGTCAAGTGCCATGTTCTGACTGGCATATATTGTAGATTTCAAAGGCACAATGAGTTCTTCAGACTTCGTGATCTGTATCTCTCTCAGAGCCTCAATGACAGGAAATCCGATAATGCCATGCATTTGATACTGAATGGCAGGTACAGCAAGTGCAGAGTCCGGAAATACCAGAAAAACGGCATTACGAACCTGAATATGTCCCAGATTTATTTCCGGACAAACGGCGATATGTGATTTTACGGTGTTGCCAGTAATGGCAGTCACATCAATAACACCTTCCAGGAACTGCATTCCAAATTTTTTGGCCATTGATTCGGTTACTGTAGACAGGTTAGCCCCTGTATCAAAAATAAAGGCTGAACTGTCCTTTCCATGTGTAACCCGGATAGTAGCCAGTCCAGCCTTATCTCTTTTTATCTTTAAGGCAGTTTCTTCTGTAATTCGGATTTGTTGTTTAGGCTGTCCGGACAACGCTTTCCATATGAGACGGGTATTGGCAAAATCCTGCTTCTCTTCGTTAGTCATAAACTGGCTATACGAGTTAAGTAACTGGTCTATAACAGCAAAGGCTTCTTTGTACTCATATAGCTTCCCATGATTTATCTGTCGAATACTATATAACTTGTATTTTACTGAATCAGACATACTATGGTTATACTTCTGAAAGAGCAATTCGATTTTCTGATTTGAGGATTTTAACCGGTTAAAGATATGATCGATATTGGCTTCTGTAATAAGCCGATTCACCTCGCTCAGGGAAGATTTCTTGGAATGATAGAGATCCCGGGCTGCAAAAAAATCTTTCTGAGCAAGTAGGTTATTTGTCCTCACAAATGCATTGGAAGACTGAGCCTGACAAGTGATTATTGTAAAAAAATACAACAGAAGAATAATACTTTTTTTCATTGCAGATAGTTTGTATGATATAGATAGATGTTAGGCTTCAGGCATCAGACGAAGCCGTTGCTCGTTCTGATATACATATACTCCATCCGGAATAAGCAGGAGTATAACTCTTATAAATTCCTTATAACAATCACAGGAAAGCTGTTGCTGGTATGCAACAATAGTAGTTAGGATCTGCTCAAACCACACACCGGGAAAAAATATAAAATTGATACGTCCAATCTGATCTTCGATCAGCAACTCAATGGCCTCCTCTTCTGCATTATACAACACAATCAGAAAAGAAGAGTGAGCATAATAGTCGAAAACCGCTTCATAGGGCACCCACCATCCGCTTTCAAGCAAGAGGTTGGTTTTACGCCCCTCCCACCCTGCCTTTTCCAGATGCAGGCTTACCTGGGCTAGTTGCCATCTGTGCAGTACCTCCAACTCTGACTTACGCATGGTTTATCTTTTTTCTGAAATGACCTTTCACAGACAGAACCTCTCTATCCGGAATGGCTGCAAGGTATGTAACTGCTGCATTACCTTAAAAAAAAAGACCATATACAAAGTATATACAAGTCGTAAAAAAGCCGCAAATTCTGCTCTTATCCCTGCTTTACAAGTATATTGCCGTCTTTAATCATAAAGTAGTAATCCTACCAGATGTATGTCTGCTTCCAGTGACTCATTATTTAGCCAGCTAATCAGGTTTATACTGTCAGCCTTTCTTACTATTCTTTTATTAATAGCAGGGACCGCTTTCTTTTTTAAGATTTTTATGGACTGGCTGGCAGCGGTACTTATACTAAGCCTGGCAGGTATATCCTGGCTTTGCATCCGGGGACAACAAAAGGCCATTGGGTGGGGAATCGTAGCTGGGCTAGGCATTGCTTTGTTTATTCTGATTGTTGCTCTCTCAGGTCTTAACTATGTTCGATGACATACTCTGCTGGTTGATTGTACTTTGGTGATCTGTCACAATAGGTATCAAAAGACCAAACACCAGACTATGTCTGTACGGCCTTCTGATCAGGTCTGGGTACAACTAGCTTGTATACTGACAAACGCGGTCTTTTCGGGCAAGGTGTTCAGCCCCAAAACGCTGAGTTACAAGAAAGCCAAGTATTGTAATCAGCATACCATTGTAGCTGGTCAGATTCGGATTGGCAAAGTCGGATGTAAACGCAATGTCCATCGTTCCATGAAAAACAGCACAGACCAGTACACTTCCGCTGGAAGAGTTAAAAAAACAGGTAAACAGAATGCTACCCAACAATAGGCTGAACAACCAGCCTGCAACTCCGAAAATATCCATATGGTAATAACCACTCAACGGATAGAAAAACAATGGCCAGTGCCAGATAGCCCAGAATACAGACAAAAGAATGCTTGCTTTCATGGCACTCATCTCACTTTGCAGTCGTGGTAGCACAAATCCTCTCCACCCCATTTCTTCTCCTAATCCAATTACCAGGATGTTTATCCCTACAAACTCAGGCACAGAAAGGCCAGGTATTTCACGGGATGTACCCAGTCCTTGAAATGAAAACGATGTTTGATTAACAACTACGCTAATAAGAATAGAGAATGTAAGCAGCACGAAGGGAAGAAAACAAGCCAGAGTCAATGGCCAGGGGTCTGTTCCGGTTCGTGTCACTCGTTGTCTCAGTATCTGCAATCCAGCCTTTCCATTTACAAAATAGGTAGCAAGAAGAGAGGCCAGTAAGGGTCCCCAGGAACCGGCCAGATGAAATACCGGACTTGTATGCCAGGAAGAAGGAAACAGAGCTCCAGCATAATAAGGCGACCAGATAAGCCAGGTAATCCCATAAATTAACAGAAAAAAAACAGACAGGTCACGAAAGAGGGAATACTTCAGCATACAATGTATTTTACCAGTGGTGAACAATACTTATACTTCCAAAAAAAGGAAGAATGCCTACATCAGGCAACGAAATAATGTGCAAAGGACCCGGAGTGCTTTGGAAACCGCCATTTAGATGAAACGAATAGGATTTAAGTGAATAGCCTGCTGCAGCCCCCAGCCGGATAACTGATCCATGCAAAGCAACCCATCCATTAACAGGTCCCTGACCTAAACTCCCATCTTTATATCTGTCTTTAAACGTATCCTCGATATATTCGCTATGATGCAGATGAACTACAGGCTTATATTGCCAGCCCAACCATGCCCCTGCATACCAGCGATTAGCCCGATAGCCGGGCAACAAAACCAACTCTGTTCCCAAAGTAGTAAGCCGGGCATTGGTGTTTCGGGTGGTAGCCAGCGTGCCGGATAAAGCCACTGTAACGCCCCATTGGTTGCGGATAGTCAAATAATCTGCAATACCTATTCCTGCTTCAAATGTATCGGGATGCTTTACTAAAAATATGGGTGTTCGCAAACTAGCCATCAACAATGGAGTATGTTTCCCTTTGGGTGCCAGTTGCCAGCCACCAGTAACCCCAGCCTTCAGCGTTGGATTGCCATTAACTTCCAATCCGGCAAAGTGAGGTTTGGACTGCGCCTGTACAGGCAACTGATATACCTGAGCCTGTACCCTGACAGATACACTCAATACAATACAAAAAACACAATAGTAAAGTAATGTATAATATAATTTCATGACAGAAAGAAGTTAGACAGGAAAACATAGAATTACTGATACTCATACAAATAGCTTTTCATTGCCTGTATGGTCTGTTCAAATTGCTCGGCCAGATACCGATGCCCTGCACTTTCGATCTTCACCACTTTTGCATTCGTAAACAATGGCTGGTTGTAGGTAATCTGATTACGATACCCAAGACCACTACATGTTCCCCCCAAAATCAATACTTCGTTGGTATAGACCTTTAATCCTTCAGAAAAATCATACGTAAAGCCACTCTGTGCATTTCCCATTCGTTTGTTGCGTATCATTTCTACAAATCCCCCAATTCGCCATACAGGCCAGGCAGGAGGATTATTTCGGTCGCAAAAATATTTGGTCATATTTGACCTGAGCATCATTAAAGCTCTGTAATCAAGCTCTTCGTGCGTTTTAGCGGGTAAGACATCATTCATTTGCGCCATCTCATTCCAACCATTGTTCGTATAATCAAACTCAACGAGTTCTTTCCATATTTTATCCATTGCTGAACCTTGCAGCACAATCGGCTCACCCAGTATCAGCTGACGCACCTGCTCAGGATGCCGGGCAGAAAACGCAGCAGCAGTTCCTCCCCCCATAGAATGAGCATATAATGTAATCGGGCGATTGGGAGCAAATCGAGCCTTTACCTGCTCCACTTCCTCTACCTGAGATGCAAATGTAAACTCAGCTTCTGTAATCCGTTCAGAGAGTCCACACCCCCGCTGACTCCACATTACTATAAAATACCGGTCAGACAATATCTGTAGTACCCGGTAGCTACGAATTTCATCATAGCTTCCATGTAATACAAATAAGGGCGGATTTTCAGGATTACCATATGTAAAGCAATGAAGGCTACGGGTGTGCCCCGCAACGCTCACATTGATCTGTGATAAGGTGGGGTCCTGATCTACTGTAGGAGGCACTAATGTACCTGGTTCATCGATTGACTGACACGAGCCTCCCAGTATTAGCATAAATAAAAAAAGAAGTCGATAGTATAACATGGTAAACAGGTTGTATATATGTCGAAAGTACAATTCACAACTTGGTTGCTAAATGATTAGAATCCGTTATATCATTGACTTTTAAACAAATTCTATTTGATTTTCTCCAACAATTATATCTGAAAGCTTCATTTTTTTGATTCATCTATCAGAATGGTAGAATTATCTATATCATTCAAGAAAACTTCCTTCTCCATTGTTCTGTTTCCTGATTTGCTTTACCTTAGGGCTTTCTTTGGTATATAATCCATTCGTTTTGTGACCATTCGCATTCTGAAAGACAAGTATGATTTCTTTTATGATTTAGATGATCTATTCTATCTGGCACAGGAAGGAGAAACCTGAACCGATCGCTGGTTGATAGAGGGAACTAACCGATCTGTTCAGCCAGGTGATATTATACTAATCATAGTACCTGAAAATCACAAAGCAACAGTCTTCGCCAGAGGGCATGTTGTTTCCGCTAATTCTGACGATCAGCGGAAACAGAAGGCCGCAGACAATGAAGGACTTAGCGAAGCCTATTGTACCAATTACTGGGAAGATCATCAGTTACAGGTAGATGATGTAGCCCCTCTGTGTATCCGGATACAGATTGATACAGTAGTAAATCCTGAACATTGCTTTTCTCTCTCCTCCCTACCCAATGCCTCTTCTGTTCAAAATCATCTGGACACTCTTCAATCAGGTGATAGACTGGACACAGCTCTGGCATCTCTGATTCTGGAAGAATGGGAAAAACATATTGAATCTTTGACAGAAAAAGGACTATCGATTCGAATAACAAACGAATAATCATTTTCTTTTCATAAACCTGACAAATGCGGTCCATATCGATAGATAGACCGCATTTTTTTAAGAAATGGAAGGGTCAGTTATATTTTGTTGGTTAAAAGCCCGAAAGCATGTCCAGCCAATTAGAATACCAGCAAGTAAACAGGTTACAGCAGGCACGATAAAGAAATAAAAAGCACTCAAAACAGCAAACACCCAAAAACATCCCATAATGGGAATTAATAGCGAAATACAGAGAGATTTGTGCTCTTCGATATTACCAGAAATCTGCCACAACAGTATAGTCAGCAGTACCAATATAACAATCAGAAACAAACTTATCCCTTCATAATTATCCCCTAAGCTTCGTAATGAACCGCCATAGTCAAATGCCTGCTCATCCATCTGGCGCAGAATGGACTTCTTGATGGGGTCGGTAGTATCTTTTCGGGTATAATGTCCAATGGTATGTCCAATGGCAAAGAAAAGGCTGAGTCCGGCAGAGAGTCGGAGTAAAAGTTTGGCTTTCATCGAGTAAGGATAGTTAGATAAAAAATAAACACGTTTGTTTCGTTATGCTGAAAACTGATCTTATTTCGGTTTAGGCACTCTATTGTTTCGTACAGAAATAAGGTTTAGTGTACAGACACAAAGATGGACAGAACAAAACCAGTAGTATTGTAAAAAAGGGAAATACGCTGACATGGCTTCATTCCCAAGCCTTATTCTTTGTAAAAAATCCGCCCAAACTCATTGTCTGTTTCAGCATAACGCACTGGAGAATATCCCGTAAACCGTTTGAAGTCTTTGATAAAATGCGACTGGTCATAATAGTACTTATACAGTTCTTCTTTGTAAAAAGCAGACGAAGATGTTCTGGCCCACAATTGGTAAAATTGCTGAAACCGGACAATAGCCGCCAGTGTTTTAGGCGACATGCCGATGTATTCATTAAACAACAGGCTCAGATAGCGTTTGGAATAACCTGTTTTTTGTTCGAGTGTCTTAATTTCAATTTGTCCTTTCGATTTCAGAATTGTATCAGTTAAAAAGTCTACAATTACCTGATGCTGATTGAGAGTCTGTAGTTGAGACAACAGAAATTGCTGAATCTGTTGAATCTTCGCTGCTAAGGAGTCCGT
Source organism: Xanthocytophaga agilis (assembly GCF_030068605.1). NCBI lineage: Bacteria > Pseudomonadati > Bacteroidota > Cytophagia > Cytophagales > Rhodocytophagaceae > Xanthocytophaga > Xanthocytophaga agilis. Next base: position 220,904 of record NZ_JASJOU010000015.1, on the reverse strand, counting down.
ATTACCAATTTGTTCCTGAATGTTTTTTCCTGATGTGCCATATAACTGCTCGAAACTTATTATCTGGTTGCAAACCTCCTGCATGGCTATTTTAGCAAATCGATAAGCTCCGGCAGGAGTAAGTTCGATGATGACGGTTCCTGTCTTACGGGTCGTTGAACTGATAACCACCGATTTATCCCAATTACCAACAAAGTGAATTTCTCCTTCCCTTCGCTCCCGGATCCCTGATTCATCCTTTGCAACTAATCCGTTCAGATAAGGAATGATGATTTTAGCTTTACCATTGGGCACAATGATTCTGCTACTGGTATAGGGCACACCAAAGTCACTCTCAAAGACCCAGAACGAATCAATAAAAGGACAAAGCGGAAGCAAAGGTGTGATAGATTGTAAAAACATGAGAGTGATTAAAAATACAGCGTAATTAGCTAACCGATCTTCAAAACAATTCCATTCAAACCAAACACATCAAAATACCATATATAAAGGTAAAGCTTCTTTTAGCCTTCTCTCGATTTCACCAGAAGGTATTACACCGCCTAATCGCACTTTCCGGAGCGTTTTCATCTCGCGGATCACTGAAAAATACTTTTCTACCAAGGCTTCGGGTAGTGACAGATACTCCAGTTGAGTGAGTTTTCCAAGCCAGGATAATACAATGTCCTCTTTTGTATCAATAGTTAATGATTTCAGGGATGACAAATGCCCCAGATCTGGTAGTTCTACATCCTGCATTAGAGTAAGTGTTACTTCTTGCAATTGGGACAGTTCTTTCAGAAAGGCAAAGGAAATCGGTTTGACTTCATCCAGATCCAGGTGTGTTAGTTGGGGCAAGTGAACAAGTGGTTCAAGGGATGTTATAGGTGATTGTTTCAGATTGAGTTTTTTCAAGGTTTTCAACTCTTGAATACCTTCTAACGTTTGTAAGCGTGAATTCGCAGCATCCAAATGTTCTAGTGTCCCGTTCAATACTTCAATTCCTGAGAGCTTTTCTATCAATGACAATCGTATACTCAGTTGTTGTAATTGGGTATATTCCCTCAGAAAATGTAGTGAGGTTACAACTTTGTTGTATCCGCAAGAAAGTTTCTGTAGTTGGGTAAATAGTGCCAGTTCTTCCATTCCTTTTCCAGGTTCATGCAAAAGAGTATTCAATTCGCAGGTCAACTGCTGTAGTTGAGGAAGCTGAGCCAGAGGGGCTATAGAAGCCGGTCTATAACAAGCAACAGAAAAGATTTTCAGATTATTTAGCCCGGATAAATACTTGTAATCATTTGCGTGAATATCACTAGCCTCAATAGTTTTCAGGTATTGCAACTGCGATAATGACTCAAAAGAAGAAAACTCCTGAAACGAACAATCCAAGTCTTCCAGATATGTTAACCTACGTAATGGCTCCAGGGTATCAATATACGCATTTGTATAGTTGCCACCGAGATGTAGGTGAGTGATACAAAGAACCTGATTAATAACTGATGACAAGTTTTCTTCAGTTACAGATTTCTCAGAATACCCACAATTGTCAAGAAGATGGCGTTTCCACTCCTTGCTTAAGCTATCCCACCAGCTATGCGAGCGTTTTCGTCTCATTGGAGAATGATTGTTAAGTATTTAGAATATTCAGAGAAGGTGGTTATTGGTTTTAGGTGTCTAAATATAGAAAGTCTTATTTATTCATTCCTTCTTTCCAGGCATAAGGTAATGCTTCCTGGAGCCACCATGTCCAGTAATCCTTGTATTTCTCGGGAGATCCTGTACCAAAATAGTGCATTGGGAAAGGAGGTCCTCCGGCATATGCAAAAGCAGCATAAAAATGCAGTTCATTCTCCATCAGGTCAATCTCTTCATCTTTCTGGGGTAGAAATGACTCTTCACTAGTCACAAAAGAATCAAACAAGACTAGCTCGGTAGCAAGAACTACTGTCAGGCCCACCATTGACTCTGCAAAACGATGTTTGCGATGTAAAGGGTCTTGAATCCAGGTATTATCAGCAAAAGCAGACATACGTTCCCAATCTTCATCAAGCTGAGTGTATAAGAACTCATTTTTTTCAACTACTCTTCTTTCTTTGTATCGGATAAAACGATCCAACAGAGGCATAAGCAATGTATCCTGAGGCCAGGTTGTATACCATAGAGGCGCTACCTTATTTATTGCCTGCTGTGCCAATAACCTCCGTCGTTTATGTGCAATGGGATCATGATGTGCCCCTAATGCAAGATAGATGGCTTCACGGATTCCTGATTCCAGATGGTGACAGGGATGAGATTCTATACAGGAAAAGCCTTTCTCAATCAACGCTGTTAGTTGGGTGTTCAGGAAAAAATTAGTTGACATTTTCTCTTTTTCCATCTCTTAGAAACGTATCTGGCAATGTGGCAACATAGATGTGATTCTTTCTTTTTCCGAATCAGACATGGGATTGTTAATTAAAATCAATTCCTGAAGATTGCTCAGGTTGCCTATTTGATCCGGAAGATGAGTTAATTGGTTCTGTGATAAATTCATATATTTTAACTGTGTGAGTTTACTTATCTCTGATGGTAGCGAAGTAAGCTGATTGTATTCCAGACTTATGTGCGATAAGTGTGCAAGATTGCTTATTTCTATAGGCAGAGTGGTTAACTGATTCTTTCCAAGATGTATTCTTGACAATTGCGTGAGATTACCTATTTCTGCTGGTAGTGAAGTTAACAGATTATCCTCGAGGCTGAGGTATGACAATTGAAGCAATTTGCCTAGCTGTGCTGGTACTCTCGTTAGTAAATTTTGAGACAATTGAAGGCTTCGTAAACTACTCAGATTGCCTATTTCATTTGGTAAGTGGGTAATCTTATTTTGCCATAATTGCAGGTCTTCCAGCTTGGTCAGGTCGCCGATTTCGATGGGTAGGGTGGTTAATTGATTGCGTTGTAGTGTCAATTCTTTTAATTGTGCCATATTACCTATTTCTGCTGGAAGAGAAGTTAGCTTATTTTTTTCAAGGAGCAGAGTCTCGACTTTACGCAAATTGCCAATGGTTGCAGGAATGGATGTTAACTTATTCTCCCGTAAATGCAGGACCGACAATCGGGTGAGTTTTCCAATCTCAGGTGGAATAGAGTCCAGTTGGCTAAATGAACAATAGAGTTGTTCCAATTGTGTCAACTTGCCGATTTCCGCAGGTAGAGAACTCAATTGAGTATGTAAGGCTAGTGTAGATAAATTAACCAGATACTGAATCTGGGAAGGAACCTGGGGTGCTCTTTTGTCAGAACCATAAAGTGTAGTGATTTGGTGAAGTTTCCACAACTTTCTCTCAAAAGAATAGGCTATATACTTACCTATCCAGTCAAATAAAATAGAAAGATCGTTTTCTAGATCTGAAAGATCTATCTTTAGAGATTTAGCTATCTGTAAGCCAAGAGTAATATTCTCTTTCTGCCCGGAAAGCAATAATCGAATAACGTTTTCTTTTTCAGTAATGACAACCTGCATAAAAAGCTTAAAAATATAGTTTACAGTGGGGTAGCAACATTTTAATTCGCTCTTTTTCTGATTCAGAAATAGGATTATTACAAAGATTGACTTTGGAAAGAATAGGTAATTGGCTTATTTCTTCAGGAAGTGTGCTGATTTTATTTCGTTGTAAGTCTAGATCAACCAGTCGGGTGAGTTTAGCAATCTCGGCAGGCAGTATATCTAGTTTATTTCTACCAAGACTTAAAATTTGTAGCTGAGTAAGATTCCATAGCTCTGTTGGCAGACTAGTCAATTGAATACTATCGACATACAATGTTCTTAACTTTTTTAAATTTCCAATTTCTGGTGGTAATGCCTTGAGTTTGTTCCCTGTTAATCCCAGAAAAGTCAACTGGGTTAAAGTCCAGAATGCTGGTGGCATAGAAGTTAGCTTGTTTGATTCTAAACGAAGTGTATCTAACTGTGCCAGGCTTCCGATCTCGTCAGGTACTTCAAGTAATTGGTTTTGAAATAACTCCAGTGTCTTTAGCTGTCTCAGATTCCAGATCCTTGGTGGCAATTCACTCAATTGATTTTTCCCCAGATTTAATGTTTTTAACTGAGTTAGATTCCCAAATTCTTCTGGTAATGAAGTCAATGGGTTTTCCCTCAGATTTAATTCTTTCAAATTAGTCAACTTTCCAATTTCAACTGGCAACTTACTAAGTTGATTCTTCTCTAAATTCAGATGAGTGAGTTGAATCAGGTTTAGTATCTCCTCGGGAATAGTTTTCAGTTGGTTAAATACCAAGCCAAGTTTTTTCAGACTGACAAGATAAGAGATCAGGGAAAGAGGAATAGGATTAGAAAAGTTACAATCTTCCAACTGAACTATTTTTAATAGCTTTTGTGAGAATGAAAATGAACTACATCTGACTGCTTTCGCCAGTATATTGATATCTTCTGTAAAATCAGTTAGATCTATTTTCTGAGACTCGGCTAATTGCAAGCCAAGTGTGATATTTTCCTCCTGACCTGATAGCAATAATCGAATAATGTTTTCTTTGTCGCGACCAGATAAAAGCATCGTAATAAACTATCCAGTAATTATTGATTGCATTGTGTCTCTTTTCACGCAATGAGGGGTTCGCAGTTGTGAAAATTATTCTTTAAAGCGAACCGCATTAAGCGTGGTTTTAGATACGTCAAAGATACATATCCACCTTTTTATTGCATTACAAAGAGGTGTTACAAAGTATATACAGGTACAAAATTACTTCATTCACATCTGAGACTTTAAACCTAATGTAGGCAACCTCTTTTATTACTCGATTGGTTTTTCTATTTAAGTAAAACTAAATATTGAAGAGGTAGCCCCTCTGTACAAAAGGGACAGATTCAACATGTAAAATCAATGTTTTATTAGGAAAAAAATAAAGAAAAAATATTATGTCATATTGACACATTATCGGAATTTTAACTTATATTTGACTTCGACATTAAATAGTTATACTTATAATAAGTATAGTTATGTAATGCGAGCAATAGTTACATACATCATTTTTAGTATTTTTTTAATCTTAGACAAAAAATGTATGAAAAGAAACATTGCATTCTCCTCAGGTATAGGTGTATTGACACTTTTAAGTGTGCTTACTAGTTGTACCAAACAAGAAATAAAACTAGCCGATAAGTCAACCGACTTAGACTCTTCTCCATCCGTAACCACAAGTGCTATACCCAATCCCCGGTGGAGTGTAACTGGTAAACTATTTGAACAAGGAGCGGCAGGTTCGTTCGAGTCTGTAGCCGTAAAAGATCCCTCATTGGTCTATGACGGGGGGCGGTGGCATGTTTTCTACACCGGCACAGACGGAAATCAATGGAAAATGGGCTATGTCAATTCACCTTCTTTGTTTGATATGAAGTCTGAACCTCGCAGGTTTATGAATTCTCTAAATGGAGGAGGGTATTTTTGCGCGCCTCAAGTTTTTAATTTTCCAGCGAAAGGCAAGTGGTTTCTTATCTACCAATCTGGTTTAGGAGCTACTTATTCTACCAATACAAGTGTTTCCGATTATGGTGGTTGGGCAGCTGGAAAAGGAATGGGCTTTAATGACGGTATTGATTTCTGGTGCATTGCTGATAATAGCTATGTTTACTGTTTTTATTCTGCACAAGATGGTTCGAAGACCATTAAAAGAAGACGAACTACCATAGCTAATTTTCCGAATGGCTGGGAATCTCCTACTATAGTGGCCACGGATACCTTTGAAGCACCTCATGTATACCGAAACAAAGCGGATGGAAAATATTATATGATGGTAGAAGATATAGGCAGGTATTTTGAACTATGGACTGCAAGTAACTTAAATGGAACCTGGACGAAGGTATCAGAAACCTGGGCTGCAAAGTCCAATCTAACTGAAAGAAATGGACATTGGACAGATCAAGTTTCACACGGGGAAATTTTACGTTCAGGGAGTGACCAGCTAATGGAAATAACTAACATTGACCGTTGCGAAGTATTCATGCAAGGTGTAGTAAACGGAAATTATAGTTCATACATACGAATTCCTTATGATCTAGGTTTAATGCAAAATTTTTAACCATAATCCGTATTTTTTCAACTTTACTACAGAAAAATTCTCTAAAATAAAAAACGCTCAAAAGGAAAGTTAGTTTTGGAGGCTTTATTCAAAAAACGTCCTTACAAAAACTGTTTTGAGTAGATACGATAAAAAAATGTATCGTATTGTTATGGCCTGTGACCAAACGAAGCACTAATCTGCTTAAGATCATCCCTATTAATGTGGTTCATTCATTTTTTACCACTGAAGACTAGTTTCTGATACAAAGAATCTGACCATAAGTTACCATCTCTTCCAACTGCATCCATCGTATGATTGCAGCGGGAGGGTCATACATTGATGCGCAACTCTTTATGTTCTCTTTCCAATGCAACTGTTATCAGGCTGCAAAGTTTTGCTAGTAGTATATGACTTGTGGGATCAAACAAAATGTGTGTGCATTTAATACCATTGGTTTTCATTTTATCGCTTTAACCAACTGTTCTTCCTTATCCAGAATAAACCCTTAGATGTTTTCAAACTTTTTTCACTAACGACTAAAAAAATCTATTTATGAAAACAAATTTAACTTTACCTGTTTGCTATATTTTACTGATAGCCTTCTTTTCCTTTCTTTCTGGCCATTCGGCTAAAGCCCAACTCGCAAAGTGTAAAGGCAAATATTTTGGTAATATTTTACAATATAGTGTTCCGTCTAATTACAATTCATTCTGGAATCAAGCCACAAGTGAAAATGGTTCAAAGTGGGGTTCAGTAGAGGGGACAAAAGGTGTCTACAATTGGACATCTTCTGACTTGGCTTATAACTGGGCAAAGAATAATGGTGGATTGTTTAAATATCACACCCTGGTTTGGGGAGCACAAACACCCGGTTGGGTAGCAAGTGCGAGTACGGCTACACTGACAGCTTCTGTACAAGCATATATTAAAGCTTGCGCTGATCACTATAATCCACTGGGAGGAATTAAAATGATTGATGTTTTGAATGAGCCAGTAAATACTCCTATGCCGAGTAACTTAAAAGCAGCACTTACTGCTGGCTACAAAGCCGAACCTGCCAATGCTGGTGATTTGAATAATCAATATGGCTGGGTGATTTGGTGTTTCCAGTTAGCCAGAAAATATTTTCCAAGTTCCACATTATTGATAAACGAGTACAATGTAGAAATGAATTGGAATAATTGCCGTGCCCCTTATATTGCCATGGTGAATGCCGTGAAAAATGCACCTAACTTAACAGATGGCCGTAAAAACCTGATTGATGGAGTAGGTTTGCAAGCACATGGTGTAGACAATTTAACTGCTGCTAACTTTAAGGCATGTATTGATGAAATCTGGAACAGTACTGGCGTTAGCATTCACATAACCGAGTTTGATCAAACGGCGAATCCGAATGAAACAAAACAGAGAGATGTATATTCCAGATTGATTCCCGTGGCATGGGAACATCCTCATGTAGCTGGTATTACCTTGTGGGGATATATCCAGGGTTCTACCTGGATTAATGGAAATGGACAAGCAGGTGCGGGAGGTACTGACTCTGGTATAATTTATGCCAATGGAAACGATAGACCAGCTATGACCTGGTTAAAATCCTACTTCTCTGGACAACCTACATTGGCTTGTTGTCCAGCGCCAGCCCCTTTTGCCAGTTGTCCTGGTACAAATCGTAGTTTTGTTGTTAGAGCTCGTGGCACGGCTGCTGGAGCTCAATTACAATTACGTATCAATGGCAATGTTATTTCTACATTCAACCTAACTACGGCATTTGCTAACTATACGGCCTCTTCTACAGCAACTGGAACTGTTCGGTTGGAAGTAACAACGGATAATGGTACCTGGGATGTGGAAGTTGATTACCTTCAAATTAACGGCACTATTCTACAAGCTGAAAATCAGGCTGTCAATACAGCTCTTTACTCAAATGGAAGATGTGGTGGGGGAGGGAGTAGCCAAATAATGCACTGCAATGGCTACATAGAGTTTGCTAATACTGCAGCCCGCACTTTTTCTGTACAGGAGAAATTTGTTGATTCTCCTAGTGAGCGCAATTTGTTGAACATATATCCTAACCCGGTTAGCAATGGTAATGTTACTGTTGAGTTTTACAATGAAAAAGAGCAGTATATAAGTATTGATTTAGTGACCACCAACGGACGTATTGTGAAAAAAGTCGCCTCGAAAAAATTTGAAGCAGGTGCTCATCAAATCAATATAGATTTTGCACATCCTGGTACTGAGCTTTATTTGGTTAGAATAAAAAAAGAAAATGAAATAATTACCAAACAATTGCTGGTTCAACACTAACTAGGCTGTTACCCCTAAAAACTGCTGACTTTACAGTCGGCAGTTTTTAGATTGATCGTATTTTAATGATGTTTTTGTATCTTCATAGGTTTTTCGGGAAAAACTAATTTGTTTGCAATGAGTAATAGCTTCCGTATTCTTTTTTTCTCTTCGTTTAAGAATGGATTCTTTTTTAAAAGAAGTTTTTGTAATTGGTTGAGATTACTTATTTCTGAGGGGAGTTCCGTTAATTGATTACCTATTAACTCTACTGTTTCTAACTTTTTGAGTTTGCCGATTTCCACTGGTAGTGAGGCTAGCGCATTATGATCTATGTTCAGTTTCCGTAAGTTATGAAGGTTGCAGATTGCCATCGGCAATGAAGTTAGGGTATTATAATTTAGGTACAGTTCCTCTAAGTTGGTGAGGTTGCCTATTTCAGAACCGATACTTTGCAACGAATTACTTCCCAGATGCAGAAAACGGAGTGAAGTAATCTGCTTAATCAATACGGGAAAAGAATCCAGTTGATTCTCTGCTACAAATAATGCTTCCAGCCTTGTCAGTTTGGTAATTTCTACTGGCAGTGAAGTCAGTTGGTTATAACTTAGTATCAGGCGATTTAGTTGGGTCAGTTCTCCTATTTCAGAGGGTAAGGTCTTTAACTCATTGTAAGGCAGGTCCATATCCTGAAGGCTTATAAAATACTTGATTTGAGGAGGAAGACTAACTAACGTACGCCTGGATACATAAAGTCGTTTGAGGGTAGTTACTTTCAAAAGCATATCTGTAAACAGGGAGCCATCTTCGCCTTGCCACCAGTTGTATACATATTCAATATCCTGTTTTAGATCAGAAATATCAATCTGTAGTGCTTCGGCTATCTGCAACCCTAAGGTAATGTTCTCTTCCTGTCCAGATAACAACAGACGGATGATGTTTTCTTTCTCAGTCGATTGCGCATTCATATAAAAGTTAAAAATATATTTCACAATTGGGTAATAAGGATTTAATCTTCACCTTCTCTGAATCGGAAATGGGATTTTTGCCAAGATCCAGATACTCGAGATTGATTAATCGACTTATTTCTTCTGGCAATACCTCTATTTGGTTATTCTTTAAATGTAACCGTCTCAGTTGAGTTAAATTTCCAATTTCTTCTGGGAGTGTTCGAAGCTGATTATGGTATATGATTAACTGAGTTAGTTGATTAAGTTTGCTAATTTCCTGAGGAAATGAACACAGTTGATTATCACCCAAGATTAATTCTTCTATACTTTCCAACTGCCCGATTTCTCTCAAAAGAGATACAAATTGATTTTGGCGTAAAGAGAGTCGTTTTAACTTTTTTAGATTACTGATTTCTGCTGGCAAGGAATACAGTTGATTGTTGGACAAATCAAGTCTTTGAAGTTGTGAGAGGTTGCCAATTGTCAAGGGGATAGACTGAAGTTGATTGTGAGATAAATCAAGACTCTCTAACTGAAACAAATTGCCGATCTCTGGTGGTAAGGTGTTGAGCTTATTATAGGATAACAGAAGTTCTTTTAGTTCACTACATTGCCATATTTCAGAGGGCAATGTAGTGAGATGATTCTCATATAGGAATAGTTTTAGTAATTTTTTAAGGTGTCCGATTTCTGGCGGAATGAAATGGAGTTGACTATATGTCAGATTCAATTCTCTCAATTGAGCCAGACAACCAATTTCTGAAGGGAGAGAACTCAATTTAGAATGACCTAATGACAAACGTATCAACTTCTTCAGAGTACCAATTTCGAGTGGTAAAGTATTGATTTGATTATAGGGTAAACTTAGTTCTTTCAGATTTAGCATGTATTTAATTTGTGGTGGTATACGATCAAATCCCGCATTTCCTTTAGCAATTTCTTCTATCCCAACTATCTGCACTAATTTGTCTGTAATCTCATTTATTTTATCTTTTCCCAACCACCATTCACAGAGAATGTCTATATCCTGTAAGAGGTCTGCGATATCTATCCTTTGTGATTCTGCTAATTGTAAACCAAGTACAATATTCTTCTCTTGTCCGGATAGCAATAAGCGAAGTATGTTTTCTTGGTCGGTGGATTGAGTTTCCATTATTTGGTTCAAAAAAGGATTTTACAGCTAGGCAATAAAGTTTTGATTGTCTCTTTTTCTGAATCAGAAATGGGATTGTCACGTAAATCCAACTCCTGAAGACGTGTCAGATACTTAATTTCGTGGGGTAAGTGTATTAACTGGTTTCCAGACAAACTCAGTAGTACCAGATTCTCTAATCTTCCGATTTCACAGGGAAGAAATGTAAGCTCGTTGAAATGTAATTTTAGGTCTTCTAAAGAATTTAAATTTCCTATTGTTTGAGGAATAGCAGTCAGCCTATTTGCGAATAAAAGCAACGCATTTAAGTTTCTCAAATCTCCAATTTGAGAGGGAATACAGGATAAAAAATTATTACTCATATTCAGTATTGAGAGATTGGTTAGATTTCCTATTTCCATTGGAAGACTCTCCAAGTGGTTATTTGATAGATCGAGTATGAGCAGATTAATAAGATATCCTATCTCGTTCGGAATAATCTTTAATGTATTATAGGTCAGATACATTTCTTTTACCTCTGCCAGATAGTGAATCTCTGCAGGTAAATAGGTAATATTCTGGTCAACCCCACTGATCCTTTTCTGACCTATGTGATACAATTTATTGGCAAAAGAAGACAAGTGTGGTATTCCATGCCACCTGCACAGAATATCAATCATATATTTTAAGTCAGAGATATCAATACTAAGTGAGTTCACTAATTGTAAACCCAATCGAATATTCTCTTTCTGCCCGGATAGCAACAGACGAATGATGTTTTCTTTTTCAGTCAAGTGCATCAGTTAAAAGTTTATTTTACAGTCGGGTAATAAGGTCTGGATTCGGTTTTTTTCTGAGTCGGGAAGAGGATTGTTTTTTAGATCCAGACTTTGAAGATTGTTAAGATTTATCATTGTATCTGGTAAAGTTTGGAGCCTATTTGTTGACAAATTCAGTTCTTCCAGATTCGCTAATTTTCCTATTGTTTCAGGAATATGGCTCAATTGATTCTCACTTATATCCAGCCAGGATAGGTTGTATAGGTCTCCTATTTCACAAGGCAATGAGTGAAGTTGGTTTTTATAGAGAACTAACTCTTTGAGATTACTCATGTACTTGATCTGAGATGGAATACATGAAATCTGTGCGTTGGGCCTGATGATTTCTTTAACCAGACTAATTTTCACTAACTTGTCATATACTCCATATCGTTGACAATTTCCCAACCACCATTCACAGAGAATATCTATATCGTCTAAAAAGTCAGAGACATTAATTGTAAGCGACTGCGTCAGCTGCAAGCCAAGAATAATAGTTTCCTCCTGTCCCGATAACAACAGGCGAAGTATGTTTTCTTTATTGCTATGCATATGAAAATTAAAACGCTATTGTACAGTTTGGTAGTAAGGATTTAATCCTCTCCTGCTCTGAATCAGGAATAGGATTGTTTCTAAGTTCTACTGTTTGAAGTTTATTCAGATTGCGGATCTCATCCGGAAGTTGAGTCAATTGGTTATCAGATAGAGTAAGTTCTTTTAATTCAGACAAGGAGCCAACTTCAGAAGGCAACCTTGTAAGTTGATTCCCTTTCAAGCCTAGTACTCTCAATTGTACCAAACAACCTATTTTGTAGGGAAGAGTGGTCAGTTGATTTCCTGCAAGATATAGAAACTGCAATTTGTCAAGGTTTGAGATTTCAGCAGGTAGTTCCTTTAACTGATTTAAGGTCAAGGTCAGGGATTCCAAATTTGTTAGCTTACCGATTTCTACAGGTAAACGGGTAAGCTGATTTTTAAAAAGATTCACTTTTCTTAATTCTCTTAAACACCCTATCGTAGCTGGAAGCCCACTAATTTTATTCTCTGGCAGGGTAAGATATTGCAGATTCCGACAAAGGTAGATACAGTCTGGAATTTCTTGAAGTGAAACCTTTATGCGTTTTATCTCTGTAATTGTATGGATTTTCAACAGAAATCTGATTACCCAATCAGAATCCTCCAGATCAGGTTCGTATTTGTACATCCATGTGTATAAATGTTCAATCGTTTTTTTGAATTCAGCAATACTTATATTCTGTGACCTGGCTAATTGCAAGCCCAAGGCAATATTTGCCTCCTGCCCGGAAAGCAATAATCGAATGATGTTTTCTTTCTCAGTCGAGTGCATCAGTTAAAAGTTTATCTTACAGTTGGTTAATAGTGACTGAATTTGTTCTTTTTCTGAGTCGGAAAGAGGATTATTTTCAAGTGTAAGAGGAAGGCTTTGGCCTATTTTTTCTAATCTGAGCTCAAAAGAGTAAAATTCGTAGTGTTGGAGGTATTTACAAACCAGATTGATTGTCTGTCTGAAATCCTGCAAATCAACTTCCAGCGAATCAGCTAGTTGCAAGCCCAAAGCAATGCTGGCTTTCTGCCCGGAAAGCAGTAAACGGATGATATTTTCTTTTTCGATAACGTTTGGAGACATAGCTATAAATGAGTCGAAAGTTTATACATACACGTTCCCTTTCAGAACACCGGAAGGGTTTTGTATTTGCAAAAATGCTACTGGCTATAAACCATAAAACACCTGAATTCAGGTGTTTCAAAAATACACATCAGCCATTTTATCACCCTACTAAGAGGTGTTACAAAGCATATACAGGTATGAAAATTCTATATTTTACTCAATCTAGCGATTGAGTGAGCAAAGATTTCATCTGTGACTGAACTAACCCTGATATAAATTGCCCTGAAATGACAGGCTTATACTGGTAACTGCCACGAGTATCTACAGCCAGGCAGAGACGCTCTGAAAATTGCTGTTTTCCAAAATCCCATTGAACAGCCCCGAAAAAGTTTTCACTATGGTCAAAATTTCCCTGGGTATCAAAGGCTATCCACGATTGGTTAAAGGCAGAATGGAGAATAGTAAGCAGTAACTTCCCTGTGATAAAGTTCCAGACAAGCAGTGAGCCACCAAGAGAAGAAGAAAAAAGAATCCGGTTATGTACCAGCAAACAATCCGAAATGGTATCCAGATGCCCTTTGAATGTGCGAAGGCATTGGTCGGTAACCATGTCCCAGCATTTGATAGCTCTGCCCTTGTTGACAGATAAGAATTGGGTTCGGGATATGGCTTTTATGAGGAGAGTTTCTCCTGCTTTTTCAAGATTTTGCCGTACAGTTCCTGTTTCTTTATCGATAACCTGTATTGTTTTTTTTCTTGCATCTGCATAGATTATAAATTCAGTAGTCTCATCGACCGGAGGGGACTTATCCGCTTTGGTGCTTTCACCTGCTTGCGAGCCCACGAAGATTCCTGAAAAGATATCCCATATTAGTTGTTTGTGGCTGTATGCCTGTTCAATATGTAGCTTGCCATCCTGGTAAATGAGTTGACCAAGAGGTAAAGCTGTTTGCCTAAAAAGAGGCTTCCTTAATTGAAAAGTAGGTTCATCCAGATAACAACCCAGTTGTGGATCATAAGCCCGGCAACACAACTGAGTTGCAATAGTTGAAATGTAGTGAAAGTACAGGTCAAAATTGGTATTTACGTGATTTAGAAAAGAATAGGGAATGTGAAAGGACACACCTGCAATCTGTTCCGGATCAGTTGTGGAGGGTTCCAGATCAATTTCCATATAATGCGACGAATGTATCACAAAGCGGAACTGCTGCACAGCCGGATTCTGGTGTAAAATCTGCATGATGTCTGTTCTTAACCTGGGTTGTGTCAGGGTAATGGTAATATCATAACTCATAGGCAAGCTTGTGTTAGTCAAGTAAAGTTGACACTGTCATACATTTATTCAATCTATGTTTGTTACTATTTGATCGTTTACTTTTTTTGTATTGATACCAATTTTGGAAGAATATTCGGAACAAAATCCTGAACCCCTAACCTGATATGAATCCCTGGCAACAGACAGCAGCATTTGCTTCACAACTCTCATCGCTGGCGTATGAACTTGACTTGTTTGGCAAAGCCCGACAAGCGCTGCCAGATATGCTATCAACTGCGCAACCACTGAACGGATGGACCAAAGCAGATCTGGATTTTTTGGAGATCGTAAACCTCTCCTGGAAATTATGTTTTATTCAGGAATCCCATCAGACTGAAATCGAGGTTACCCTGACGCTCTGGTATGGATCAGAGGAGGTAGGTTATTTTGATGCATCCTTTGATCTGAATGGAGAATTGTCTTCATCCGCTCTGAAGTTTCATATTTCCAGAGAATAGGTTTTTTTGCTGACACCATAGTGCTATGCAGATGGCAGGTTGGTTACTTGCGAAAGTGCAGACAATCCAGCCAGTCGAACCGATTCAACTGTTTCTTTTTCCAGCAATTGCTCCAAAGCTGGTATTGTCCGTGGATCCCGAAGTTGTGCCAGATACCTAGCGGCAGCCTGTCGCATCTGTGGAGCATGGTCTTTTAGGAACCGGGTTAAAAACTCCCACAAATGGGTAGGAGTCAAGTTCCAGATGGTTTCCAGTGCCTTTAACCGTTTTTCAACAGAAACCTCAGTATGCATAGCCATGCATACTGGCAATACCTCACTCAACTGTGAATGATTTTCACCCTGCAGGCGCTGTCCGTCCCAGCCATATTCCCAGGGAAACCTATTTTGTTCGTAATCACTCACAATCAGGCTGCAACAGGCTAGTGAAAGCGGCTCATCCAGTAACGTAGTTCTAAAATCACGATAAAAATCGCTTTGGGACAATTGATTAGACCGTTCGCTTATGTCTATACTGAGATATCCGGGCAGCATCTCAAAACGCAGAATTCCCAACACAGCCTGAGTTTCTTTATCCGCAATCAGCAGATAGAATTCTTTTCCTCCACCATCCCCACCCAGCCAGCGATTATTCCACTCACGTGCAAAGGCTTTGGACAGGTAACATAATCTGGCATATACCCACGAACCCATATCCACTCTCACTTTTTCCATAGCTTTACTTACAGCCTCTTGCAACTCATACTCCAGATCATATCCTGAATACTCCAGATTCAGAGATAGCTCGTCATTTTCTTCCCAGTTCAGGTCTTCAATCAGTCCAGTAGCGATATATTCTAACCCAAAGACAGGCACCCTGCAAAAATAGCGATCCAGAAAGAAGCCATCCATTTCATCAAATATTCCTATGGATGGTAGATTCTCTGTTGGCGTTTGAACGGCTGAAAATGCCTGATACTTTTCCAGTGTAACCCTATCCGATGGCATCTGAAACTGATACACCGCAACCGGAACATCGGTTTCCTGTATGGGAATACGCATACCCCTGACAGGACCTTTTTCCCATTGTCCGGTACGGGAAGCAATAGTGTTTTCGGCCACAATACGAAACCCTTCCGGAAATCGGGCCACATACCAGGCAAACGGATCGGTTTCTTTTCCCAACGGACCCACATAACACACAAATACATCGCCGAATTTTGTACACTGGTAGTGGTGAATGCAGTACAGCGATCGGGGTTGAATAGATATGTCCTTTACCCATTCTTCCGAAATAGGATGTGCACGGGAACGCCGCTTGTTGCCAATATGATACAAGGTTACCAAATCATAGACTTTCAATTGCATGGACTTTTTCCAATACCTGTCAAAGTCGGATTCTGTATACTCAGCCAGTAATGCTTCATATTCCAATTGAATATATGACTCTATGAATGAAACAATATCAGATGAAACAGTTTGGTTAGTCATATACTAAGGGTTGTTGAACAAAATAGCTGATCGGAATTCAGGACAAAAGTTTTCTTGCGCATAATTCTATGCAAGCCAACACTTGCCGTGAATTCCGATCAGATTTTATTTTTGCCGTGAGTTATGCGCAAAAGAAAAAGTGATCGGAACTCAGGTCAAAGCCAAAAGTGATCGGAGTTATAGGCAATCTCTTCATGAATCAGACAAGCTGGATTCCTTTCCCTGAAAATAGTTTGCCGTGAACTATGCGCAATGCAAACATACATTTTACAGATATATCAGAGAGTTTAGTACCTATCAGGCTACTCATCAAAAATAACTTGCAGTTGAGGTAAATCCTGCTGCAACTTTTCCAGGTTGGCTTTTGCCTGTTCCTGTAAAGAGGCATTACTTTTAGCTAGATACAGTGCTTTCAATCCTGTAAAGGATTTCAACGGTTTTTTTTTCTTTACGAAATCGCTTATCTGTATTTTTAGTCCTTCCACTTTATCCAAACTTGCCTTGCTGGAAGTGAGTTTGTCCAATGGCAACCAGGACCAGTTCAAAATGGTATTCTTAGTCTGTGACTGCACAGCAAAGTCGGCATCTTCAGGACTAGTAATGAACAATTGATACAAACAGTCTTTCAAAATCGTTTCAGATTGTATCATATCTTGGTGTTCTTTGCTACAAATGGAATAGTATTCTTCAAAATGGAATTGAAGAATGGTTCTGGCCAACAACGTTTTGTCAACTTCGGGTGATTTCCACAACAATCGAATGATTTTTAAATAGTCAGTCTTCATTCGGATGCATTTGACCACTGCAACAATTTCAGCAGACGCATATTTTTCCAACACAGTCATGGCTTTCTTTTTGACTTTGCTGTCCAGCTCTTTCTGCAAAACCACCAACACCAATATGTACAAAATAGACTCCGGCAAACCACCCTGATTGATCATTTCCAGTGCTAACTGAACATTGGCGGGCTCAACGCTGATCAGCAAACGGGTCAGATTGGTTTGAGTATTCTCATCGGATTCTTTCAGGAAAGGAGTATCCAGCTTTTCCAGGTAGGACTTTAGTTGTGTTCCTGTCACCAGAGGCAGTTTTGATTGGAGTACGAGTTGTACTTGTTCTTCAGTAATACCTTTGCCAATGAGAATGTGGGTGGCTTTCTCTGTCAGTGTACTTTCTAACTGAATATTGTGTTTTCTACATTTCTCTTTTAGTTCTTTGGTACTTATGCCATCGACTGTACCAAACAAACAAATACCACCCAAGGATAACACTTGTGAGTGTTCAAATGGATTGGTAATTTTCTTTTCAAGTACAATAAGGGTATTTCTGACTACGGCAGGGATTTTTACATTTAGCAAAGGAATCAACTCTGAACCAGATACATCGTTCAGATAGTCTTCATTCATACAGAAAACAGCAACTATTCGCTTTTTTTCTTCCTCCGAGTACGTGTCTTGCCTTACATATTTGAGCAGGCTTATCAAAGGGGCCCCGTCCTTTACTTCACTTTGAGGCATATTCACATGAAAGCCCGTAAGCTTATCCAGAAAAACCAGCTCAACGGGAATTTTCTGCAAAGCAGTGCGCCCAAGGTAGATATTCTGCAACACCCGAAAATCACCGATCCGGGCAGGAAGCTGCGTAACAGCACAACTGCCTATATTCAGTGATTGCAAGGTCGCCGGATTAAGGCAGGATAGTATCTGATCCAGGTCGATTGTTTTGTTGCCGTTCAGTGTAAGGTGTTCGACTTGAGGCAGATAGCCAGGTAAAGCAACAATACTATTGTCTTCGACTTTTAATACTTCCAGTTTTTTACAGTGTATTAAAGCTGTAGGCAGCTGCCTCAGATTCAGGTTTTGAAAGATTATCTGCTCAAGATTAATTGCTTTGGGTAAACCACCTGTATCTTCTGGAAACGCGATAGCCTTAGCCGGATTCAACGGTGAATGATGTATGGAAGAGACCTCACATTGTTGCAAGTTTGGTAGTTGCATCAGATTGCTTATCACTTGCGTTACCAAAGCAGGATCGGGATACTCCCAGATTTTCAGATTGAAGAAGTTAAGTTGTTGAAGTGGCAGAAAAAGATCCTGAGAAACGGGTAACGAATGATTTATTTCAATTTCCAGTATTCCCAGATTCTCCAGTTGATTCACAAAAGTTGGAAAGTACTCAAACCGACTGGTAAGCTTTATATTCAGGTTTTGTAACTGGGTCAAACGAGCAAGTATATCCAGTAGTGGTTCGCTCTCAGGAACCTCTGAAGCTACTGAAATATTCAAGTAAGTGAGAGATTTTACAGAACTCAATAGCTCCAGAAACCGGATGTCAGTTGCCAGTGTCTGTGAAGAAAGCTTGAAATCTTCAACTTTGATTGAGGTCAGAGTAGGATGAGAGACCAGCTTTTCGAATACATCGCAAAAGGGATGTGTTTTTTGGTGAGCCCATCGGTATTGAATTTCAATTGATTTAATCCCTGACTGTTTTTCTGCCTCTTCTGGAGTCATTATATCTTTTTCAGAACCAAAGTAAAGCGAGTTTTTTAAATGATGGTTATTTTTCATACGGTGTTATCAAAACTAAATTTAAAGCCTATCTTCTGATTATCAGTGTCACAAGCCCGGCAAAGATGCCTGGCTGAAAGGTGCCACCCATAACCACTGGGAATGCAGGCTCATAGACAAGTGAAAATTCTACCAGGCTTTTGAGCGTGGCTTTCATCTTCTGACTCACCTGTTCAAAAGCCTCAAGGGTCTGAGGCGACAGGTATTCCTTGTATTCCTCATCGGCCTGTTGATCCCAGAAGATGCAATTGCGTTTCTGTATCCTTTTCATTCTGAGTTTTGCCCCTTCCAGAAACTGACCTAATGCAATAAAATCAGGCAAGCCATCTATCATCTCTCCACAATACACAAAAGGAAAATAGGCCATGTCTCCTTCTGAATTGAGTGCTGTACATCCTGCTTCGGTCAGTAGCTGAGCTAGTTCCTGAGTAAAACGGATTGCTTCCCCTAAAGCAGGCCAGGGCAATGTATCAGACAACGGATCTGCACCTTGTTGGAAAAAGCCACTGGTATAAAACTTACCCCCCAACAAGGTCAGGAAAATAGACCAGTTGGGATCTTGGGAAGTAGTGCCTGCATACTGTTTGCCCCAGAGGACTTTTTCTTCAATGGCACCAAAAGTTTCAACAAAAGCATCCCGTTGTGGATTCTCTCCCTTTTCTCTGCCCAGGCTTACGGGGGTGGGTGCTGTCTTTGTTTCTGTCGGGGCAACCACCGAGAGGGGTGCTGCTTCATAATCGGCCAGATCCACAGGATCAGCAGGTGGCTGAAACTGGCGAACCGAGAGCAACTTACCTAGCGGCTCAACCCGAATGCCGCCCCGCCACTGCCAGTTTCCCCTATCGTTATTGTATTTGCTCATAATCCGCCACTCCTTTTCTTTGGTGCGATAATTTTCGCGTTTGGCAATGTACAAGGAGGCAGAATAAGAGTCACTCCAGTTAGAATAACTACTCACATAACACCGAAACAGAGATCCATAGTCTGCATGTTCATATTCCTTGATCTGAAACAGAATGCGTGGTTTGACCTGTGCCAGCTTGGCTTCTCCCTCTGTAAACCATGACTCATCTATCGACCGATAATTTACTTCGGGCATTAAGTCAGCCCCATACATACGGTCTAAGGTAGATCGTATCCCTCGAAAGATTTTATTATCCTGTTCCAGATAATAGGCTTGCCAGGCAGCATATTCGTTGGCAATAAATTCGTTAATAAAGGCAATGGCTTCTTCCAACATAGATTTGTAATTGTTTTTTTATTTTTCTGGTTAGTCTTTTCCTTTTATAAATAAATCCTGCACGCTGGTAACCAGTGTCGGATTTGCTCCTGCATTTGGCTCGAAAGTGGATTGTTGTACAGGTAGAGCTTTTTTAATTTCTTTAGGTGATGTATTGACTCAGGAATAGAAGTTAATTGATTTCCAGTTAAATCAAGTATTTTTAATTCGGTCAAATTGCCAATAGATTCAGGTAGAGAGATAAGTTGATTGCCTGATAATGTAAAAATTTTAAGTTTGGTTAGATTGCCAATAGATTCTGGGAGAGTTGTAAGCTGATTTTGAGATACATTTAATTCAACTATTTTACAGAGCTTACCTATTGCTAAAGGCAATTATTGAAGACTATTATAACTTACATTCCAAAAACGCAGCTTTGCCCAGCGACCGATTGACTCAGAAAGGAAAGTCAATTGATTCCCTGACATTTGCAACTGATACAGATTTTTTAGATTATAGATAGATTCAGGCAACTGACGTATACAGTTGCTATTCATTCGCAAATCCTCTAATCTGTATAAACTACCAATCGTCTCTGGCAGGGTTGTGATACTATTACAAAAAATACTTAGTTCTTTGAGTTGACTCAGATTGCCAATAGAATCAGGAAGAGCTAAAAGTTTATTGTTATACAACTCAAGCCGCTGCAACTTTGTCAGATTAACTAGAACATCAGGAATCATTTCTAGTTGGTTGCTGTGCAGATTCAATATTTCAAGACTGTGTAAATTTTTGATGGATTCTGGTAATAGTGACAACTGATTTCTTCTAACATGAAAATATTTGAGGTTTATAAGATTCCCGATAGAATCAGGAAGTTTTTTAAGCTGATTACCACAAAAAGATAGAGTTTCCAGATTGATCAGGTTTCCAATCTGAACAGGAATGTCTTGTAGCTGGTTATCGCTAAAAAACAGACAATTAAGATGTATGAGGTTACCAATAGATTCAGGTAAGCAGGTTAGATTATTATGGAGTCCGCTAAATGAAGTAAGATTGGTTAAATCACCATAAGCAATCAGGGAAGCACCAAATATTTTCCGATTTTTGTCCACATGTGACAAGTAGTGTAATTTCTCTTTCAATTGAGCAATTGTACATGTTGACATGCCAGGTTTTAGGAATTAAGTAGTTGCTGATATCTTTTGTGTGTAAGCAATGGTGCGTACAAGGTATTATTTCGGATTTCTTGCTGTAAGGCAGAATCTTTTTGTAGTGCTTTTTCCAGCCAGTCAATAGCCGTGTCGTATTGGCGGGCATCCGTATACGTTTCGGCTAGTGATTGTATGACCAGGGTATCTTCAGGATCAATCTGGTGGGCTTTGTGCAAATCCTGCAGGGATTCTTCCAATCGGCCCAGGCTACGATACAAATACCCTCGATTATTTAATGCTGTCGTATTTTCCGGTTTCAGTCTCAATGCCTCCGCCAGATCTTCCAGTGCCTTTTCTTGATACCCCAAATCTTCCTTTAGACTGGCACGTGCCACCAGACAATCTACGTTTTCCGGATTGATAAAGAGCGAGAGATCATAGTCATCCATAGCCTCTTCCCATTCTCCCATATCCTGTAAAAGCATAGCCCGATTGTAAAGAATTTCAGCGTTATTGGATGAGAGATTCAATGCCTGGTTATAATAATCCAGTGCTTCTTCCAATTTGCCTTCTTCTGCTTTTTGAATTGCCAGATTGTTCAGGTCTCCTGCTTTATTCTGGATTCTTTCGAAGACTGTTTCAATAGGCTCAAATTCCGGAATAAGAGGTGCAGTTACAATCTGTGATTGTGGTTTGGTAGGCATAACCTCCTGTTTATAATCTATTCCAGCCTCACTGATATAATCGGCGGTATTTTTTTCATGAGGCTCAAGCAGGCGATAGACTCGCAGGAAGGTAAGTGCTTCTTTGGTAAATCGCATTCCGGCACTCCACTCCCAGCCTATAGAAGTATCATTACTCATATACCGGGCTACAATCTTAAACGTTTGATCGACTTGGGTGACATAATAGGAATAAAAATAGGAGATTCCTTTCTTGCGGTTTGTACCTGTATAAAAACGATACACCAGACCCAGTGAATCGTGCTGATATACCCGTACCAGAAAAAGCCTGCGGGGTGCATTGATCTGTATCTGAGATTTAATATCTTCAAATCCAGGTGTTCCGGGTTGTTCAAAACGCAGGATATCTGAAGCTACATTGCCCGAAAAATAGTGGCTGTCCACATCTTCTACTTTCTGTTTGAATCTTTCGGCATCCAGGTCTTCCTGTACTTGTGCGAGTGTTAGCTGGTATTCTGCTTCCAGAAATGCATTCATAAACCGAATGGCATCTTCATCTTGAGGCAAAACACTATTTTCAACAGACATAGTATGTATTTGTTTAAGCTAGTTAGAATTTATAGAATTGATATCCAGTTGATTACTTCAGCTTTGTCAGGACAGCCCAACGTTCCCACTCTTCGGTCTGTTTTTTCAGACTTACTTTTTCCCTCAGGTGTTGTACCCGATCTAAATAGCGTGATTGCAGTTCCTTGTCATAACTAATGTATTTTCGGGCAAGATCAGACAGGCTGGATGATTCCGGTTCAAAAACAGATTGCCAGATCGACACACAGCTTTCCGCTTTTTTGTGAGGCTGGTAGTTCCATATAGTCGGATAGCTCAACATCACATGCGCCTCCAGCAAATCCAGAAATAGCTGAAAGGGTTTCCAGTTGTGTGTACCTTCGCAGGTATTCTCCATGAGGACCAACAAATCTGCAAAGAGTTCCGAAAAAGAAACAGAGAGCAACCGCATCGCAGTCAGTGTCCATTGGATAGTACCTGTGCCTGTACTGGCTGCTTCCCAATGATAGTCCCAGAGAATCCTTTTAAACAAGGATTTGTCTTCATACAACGCAATACCCAGTATGAGTCCGGCATTACAGTCGGTAGAGGCGGTGGTATTTCCAAGCTGATACAGCGCATCTTTTAATGAAGAATTATCCGTACGGCAAGCCAGCATAGGCACAAACTCGCTAAACAGATTCTTCCCCATGCACTTGCTGATTTCCTGTTCAATAGTTTCTTTGTAAGGTGTCAGTTCTTTAAAGTACATCAGTCCCAGACAAGCTTGCTGCACTTCCCAATGCAGATCTGAATTAGTGATGTAATGCATCAGCACGGGTTTTGCAGGTTCATACTGCATGGCACCCAAACATTGCAGCACCTCAGTCGCTACCTCTGCTTTGAGTTGCAGGCTATCCAGACACACATCCGCTATACGCTTTGCCATGGAGGCATCTCCGAGTGTGGCAATGGGTACAAGCACACTTTCCCGATTATAGGCAAAAGGCTTTTCCAGAAAGAAGGTGACCAATGCGTCTGCATCTGAAGCGTCTCCATAGGTTCCAATCACATCACAATAAAATTCGATGTGACGGTAATCATGACGAGCAGGCGTCTGAAGCTGCTGGATAAGTTCCTGAGTGATGGCAAGCATACGATTTTGAGCGTGTACCCAGATAGGTCTTTTACCAATCAACCTGTCTGTCAAGTTAGTTAGTTGTTGTTAAAGGGAAAACTATGCTTTAGGTCTTCAATCAGGGCAGCCAGAGGTGCTGTTTGGAGATTGAAGGATTTTCCGTCTCCCACTGCTTCCTCAGCCACTATTAGATCTTCCAGCAAATCGTCCAGGGTGCAATCTCCTGATTTGATGAGGTCCATTCGCATGGTTGTGAGCACAATACCTGTTGGATGACGAAGTATCTGATACCGATGGAATACCGACCACACCAGTCCATAAAAAGCACGGTTGATTTCTTCGTCCTCTGAAAACTGATACGTAAGATTATGTGGCTGTACTACATTTGCTACTAGGATATTGGCAATTTCCGCATCCGTTTTACCCGACTGCCGGGTACCCGCAACTGCCCATTCATAGCTTTGCTTGTTGGCATCAGTCGTTTGCTGTTGTTCTGTGTTCCGTTTGTCAATAGTATAGTTTACAATGGCATAAAATTCCTCTTCAGAAAAGCCTGCCTGTTGTGCAAATCCCAACAAAGCGGTCTCTTCCCCTTCATTTAGTTCGCCACTTTCCAGACAGACCAGTATCATCGAAAACAACTCATTGCCAGCTTTTTCTTTGGTATCAGGGATCACAAATGATAGATTTCTGATGTTCTGTACATAATAGTTATACTCTTCATCAGTAATCCCCAGAGAATATGAAATCTGGTCAACGACATCTTTTTCGGTGGGTGTAATTACACCATCGGCTGCTATAATTAAAAGTAGATTTTGAAAGGATTCGGTACGTTTCATAGATTTTGCAGGAATTGATACG
Source organism: Xanthocytophaga agilis (assembly GCF_030068605.1). Taxonomy (NCBI): domain Bacteria; kingdom Pseudomonadati; phylum Bacteroidota; class Cytophagia; order Cytophagales; family Rhodocytophagaceae; genus Xanthocytophaga; species Xanthocytophaga agilis. The sequence continues at coordinate 196,642 of NZ_JASJOU010000015.1, read as the reverse complement.
TAAAATAGACTCAGTAAAATAATATCTGGTATGTTGAATCAGTCAGCCAACAAGGCTGCCACATAAAAGCGTTTGTATTTTTCTGTAGGAAGCTCTATCCGCATTCGTTCCCGATAAAGTAGTAGGGCTAAAGCCGCATTACAATCTGGTTCAAAAAAAGGATATCGGTAAGGATCAAAATCGAGTGTATCAGTTTGTTTATACTCATGCAACCAGGAGTCGGCGAGCTGTAAAATAGCTTTTTGAGTGTCAGATACAGATTGATTACGGATCGCCTTATACAATCCCAACCAGTAGGGACTATCATGCAGGTTGCTTTCTTCGATAGAAACAAGTTTCCCTGTCATCAAGGCATAGATGACCCGGTCTGCTGTTTGCAAAGTAGGAATATCAGCCGGCCAGGGTTCATACAGTGTTTGTTCAAATATGCCTGCCAATGCAAAATAGATTACTGCTTCCACTGGCTGGCTTGGCAATAAACTTCCCTCTTGGGGTTGAGCCGCCAGGGCACCCATACAGGCAAACCATTGTCTGCAACGAGAAGCAGAGGCGCCCGCAGCACATTCCAGCGAAACCAGTTGCAACAAACTATCCAGCCGATGTATGGATACCTCTTCGCGAAAAGCAGCAGCTAGTTCGCGATAAAAATATTTTCCTTTTTTTACCCGCTGACGAGTTAATACAGGCTCAGTCTGTAGCAACATATCTATCTGATGGCTAATCTCGTTGATAGTGGGTAATGGATAGGATTTGGGCATACAAAGCAATTGGGTTTGTGTTTCACTCGTCTTCAGCATCCAGGATCTCAATCACAGCAAAGGCTTCCGTAATCTCAAAATTTGGATCATAACACCAACCAAAGAGAAACTGACACTTTTGGGCAACTGATAACATATCAGGGAAATAATATTCTTCTAAGTCCTCTTCACCGATATCTTTATCTTTCAAGGTTACAAATACAGATGCGTCAATAATATCTCTTTGTTGCATTCGTTGCAAAAACGAAATAATTAAAGGAGTTTGAAAAACTTTTTGTCGTTTAGGAAGTTCAAGTATTATTTGCTCTGCTGTTAGTTTCTCTTCTGGAAGAGCTGATTCCATTGCTATTTTTTCAATCAATGATGTTACAGTATCAGCCATGCATGTGATGTGGGCTTCATCGTCTTGCTGATCATAAACTACAAAAGCAAACTGACGGCCTGTCACAGCTTCTTTTTCAAGTTCGCTGGCAATCTCCATAATTGCATTAATCTGCTCAACTAACTGGGTTTCATACCAGAATTGTACATGATCTTTTTGTATCTCAAAAACTCCAAGAGAACTAGTACCTGTATTGAAGGGAAAATATGTAATCCATTCCCAAAGACGATGAAAGCCTAAGTCATCAATCAAAGTAACTTTCAGGTTATTGTTACAACAAAAAGATGTATCATATTTATTATTTATCATATTTCCCAAATCCTGAATTACAGAATCATTCCAATACGATTTGTGTTTCAGTGGAATATTTAAAAGAATCTTCTCATTTGGATTTATCTGAAGGCTTTTGCTCGCTATTTTCTTCAATAATTCACTTAATGTTTGTGCTCTCGTAATAACCTCTTTAAAACCTTCTTCGCTATATTGCAGACAAGCAAAGTATCGGTCTAATTCTGGTGACTCTTTAATTTGCTCGAAAATATTGCTTAGTTGTTCAATTTGGAGTAACATTTTAGTTTCTAACTCATCAATGATATTATCTTCCAAATCAAGTAAAATCAATCCTGAACAATCCCCTATCAACCTTAAAATTTGCTCTGCTATACATGGCTTATACTCTTTTCTCAATTTGTAATCTTTCACAAATGCCTGATACAACTCTGTTCGCTTCAGATTAGGTAACACTTTCAAATTGGGTACTGACTCCAGTGAATTATCTGACAAAATCAATTCTTCAAGTTGAGTCAAACTTTCTATTGAGTCCGGAACCTCTCTCAAGCCTGTCTTTCTCAAATTCAACTTCTGCAACCGACTCAATGCATTGATTGCCCAGGGCAAAGTCTGAATCTGTGGGTTTTCTGACAGATCCAACTTTTCCAGTTTGTTCAAACTCAGAATACCTAACGGAAAGCCTTCCAGTTCACAATTCTGTAAGTCTAAATAATTCAACTTAAGTAAAGCATCAAACTGGCATTGCGAAGGAAGAGAAACCAGCTTGTTTTCTCTCAAATCCAGATAGTGAAGCGAATCCAGCGAAAGTAGTGGTTGAGGAAACTGGGTCAAACCACACTTTGCCAAAGTCAGTTCCTGTAAACCAGCAAACAAGCTCAGCTTTTCTACCTGGTCAGCAGATAAAGGGCGTTTAAGCAAATGAAGAGATTTCAGCTGATTGAGCTCCAGAATAGCATCCACCGTTGCTGTTGGTTGGCTACTCAGATCCAGATAGGTCAACCGGGTAAGTAATTTAACCTGAACAGGTAGAAAACCTGAATCAATCTGCAAATATTCCAGGCTGTTCATCTGTACCAGTGATTCGCATATCTGAGCAGGAATGTGCAGATCTTCTTCCCATTGCCATTGATGGATGTGCAGCTTTTTTACCTGTTTGAGATAGGCTATTTCAACTGGTAAAGGACCACGAAGTATCTCGATATGCTGTAAGCTTTTCATTTGTGAAAGCACCTGCATATTGTGTGCTGTAAGCAGGTGCATGGTACCTCTATCGAATTTTATTTTCTGCACAGTACTCAACTGCCCCAGCCAGTCGGGCAGGAAAGAAGATTGAATGTTGTTCAGAATCAGTGTATGTACCTGAGGAAGTGTCTGGATCTGTTCAGGAATGGTCTGGCTTATTTTGATCACGCTGACCAACTCGGGTTGCTCAAATGCATTTTCAAGATTGTAGATTTTCTCAGAATGGTTTTCTGTTTTCATAGAAGCGAATTGAAAAAATAACTTTCAGTGATGTAGTTTGTTGTTGGCAACAAACTCATGTCAAAAGTAGGCTTGGTAAAAGAAAACACCGAAAAAGCACCGTATACAAAGTATATACAAGGCATTGTTTTTTATAGCAATAAAATGATGTGACTGATAATGAGGATATAAGTATCTAGGTTGTTAGTTGAGAATAGCCGTCTCTGTAGAAGATATTTATGCAGAAATAAAAAAGCCACTCAGAAGAAAGGCTCAAGCATAGGTAGAATTAGACGTCTTGAAGACTGCTTCATTTTATCTATCGAATGGTTTTAAAACTGGTTTTGATCCTGCCTGTATAGCAATAAAGCTTTCCCTCCTATTCAGAATGTAATATACATACCCGAGCCAGATTTCTGTGCTTCAGTCAATAGCTGCAAATAGTTTTGTATACGCTCCTGAAAGGCCGCAAGTAAAGGATCGCCTTTCACCCGAAGTATGGCTTCCTGTTTTAACTTCAGCGTTAGTGGTAATATAAAGTAAGAACCATATTTTCCAGGGTCGAAATAATTTCCGGAAGGACCGATCTGCTCTCCCAGAAAAAACCGGAGGCTGTTGTAAACAAATTGGGAATATCCAGCCATTTATATCCAATCCTTGATAATTATCTGGCTCATAATGCTTGGTTAAGGCAAACTCACCATAGTGGTTTGGATCTTTTATCTCAAGCAAATCCTCCCAGTCAGTGCAGCAGGCTCACCATCCCAGAGAAGAGCTATTGAGGCAAGATTGTCATTGATAAATCCTCTCAGCAAATCTGTTTCCCCTGTTTTAAGTGCCTAAAATAAAGTAGTAGCAAGCTGTTGATCAAATGAATTCCAGTCAAAAAGGTATGCTTTGTGTTCCATGATGCTTTTTATATAATTATTCAATAGGCTTGTATGGTGAACACACTTGCAAGAAACCTTTATTACGGATTTAGTATCGCTTTCATCTTTGTCTACATGGCAAGAAGGCGCCAACTGGTGGCGCCTCCATTTGTAAATATTTTACGTTATTTTACACAGATGCCATACATGTGTGCATCGGTTATTCCTTCAGTAAGGACAATCATACCGTACTACTGTTTTTCGATTGTGTTTTTTGAATTGATTTTTTCTCAGACTTGTTTATCTTACTTTACAACGAAGATGCCTAGTGCTTCAGAATCATATGTACTGTTGGTAAGATTAGTCAATACCCCATTCTTCCATACTTTGGCACTTCTATAGGTCCGAGCAGATCCATTCTCCGAATAATACAGGCTGATAAATCCGCCTACATAAACGTCGTCTCCCACGACAAATATCGAATTTGCAGAAGAATGAGTGGCATTATCAGTAAGTTCAGTGGCAACTCCGTTTTTCCAAACTACACCGCTACCATGCTTTCCATCGTCCACGAATCCTGCCACATATACATCCGTTCCTGAAACATAAATTTCATTAAGATCCAGTTGCTGTGCACCTGTAGCCAATACACCTGTTACAACTCCATTTTTCCAAACCACAGCCTCCGAACCACTTCCACCCTGAGTCCTCACACCTACTGCATACAGATCTGCTCCTGCAATGGTAATATCATGGATACCAGTGTAGGTAGTTCCATCAACAGGACCAATACGTGAAGCAACACCATTTTTCCAGATTGTGGCAACACCTTGCGAGTTCACATACTCTGTTCCACCTATATATACATCTGAACCCGAGACCACCAAACCTTCAAAATATATGTTTGTTTGCTCCAGCATCAGACTTACCTCTCCATTTTTCCAGAGCGTAGCATGTTGACCATAGTTAGCATCAAAAATAAATCCGATAGCGTAAACATCATTATTTGCAACAAAAATATGAGCTGCCGATCCTCCTATGCCTGCATTGGTTACACTTAGTTTAGTTGATTTTCCATTTTTCCAAATAGCAGGCTGCACGGGGGACGCACTCACTGTATAACCTGCCACATAAACATCCTGACCATTGACAAAGACATCGTTAGCTGTAGCATAGTCTGCAGGGGAAGCAAGGTTAGAAACCACACCATCTTTCCAAAATTTAGCCTGTCTGTGATATTGATCATCGAGATTCTCATAGCCCACCACATATACTCCTGGCGCAGCAGGTGTCGGACTGTCATCTTTACTACAAGCTGTAAACAGGAATACGATAAAAGTGAAGCTTAATAAAAAAATGTTTTTCATAACCGTTTTTAAAGTTTTAAAAGTGTAATGATTGTTACCTTATATTCTGACTTTATGAAGTACCAGCATCACATCGGAATGGAGTTGTACAGGTGCATCAGATAAGGTAACAGACTGGCATCAAAAGTAGGATTGGCAAAAGAAAACACCGAAAAAGCACCGTATACAAAGTATATACAAGGGATTACTTTTTTATGGAAATAAAACGATGGGACTGATAATCAAGACAAAAGTAGCATGCGTATTTTGGGCAAATGTAAGGGTTAGCTATACCCCCAGAAATAAAAACATGAGTCATTCCAAATATTGGATGAGAGTAAAACCCAAGTCTGTTCTTTTTAAAAGTGTGGGCTTGGGTTAATTTTTGAGAATTAATCTATCGTCATTTGTTTATTGTCACTTCCATTACTCTTCTTGTAGCTCCTTTATTTTTTGCTTGCCCAAAAAACAGGGCACCAAACGAGAGTTTGGTGAGCCAGATTTGTGCGTGAGCAAAAAAGGGCAAAAAATTCCAAAGCTTCGCCGCTCAGGCCATCGCTAGGCCCGCGGAATTTTTATCCCTACACACCTACACCACCACACGCGGTTGAAGTTGTCTTTGCTCTCTTTGTAACCTTTGTTCTTTCTTTCTCAATGGCATTTTTACTCAAAATTTGGGAGGACTCATGTTAGGTATAAATTGAATCTTTCCTCACTGACTCTTGCGCATACATATCCATGCTTAAAACCAATGAAGCGGATACAAATCAGCCATTATTGCTGTAATCTATGAACAGTTGCAGGCATCCCGCTTTCTGAGGAGAACATCTGTCCTGTAAAAGGCAGATACAAAGACATAGGCATAGGTGATAAAGTAGAAATATCCCAACTTCCTCCAAGAGGTATGGCGGGAGTTGGAGAAAGCACGACATCTGAAGCCGATCTTCCGGATAACGTATACCAGGATCGAAATAAAGAGATCTTTACTATGTCTTCCTGTGCATCTGTCTGAGCTAAATCATTGATAAAATCAGTTATTGAAAAGTCTGATTCTATAATTTCTCCATAGTGTGTATCAATAAGCCACAGATCATTGCCACTTGTGCAGAATAGGAAACCAAAACAAGTGCTTCCAAATAAATAGGTGGACGCAGGTAACCAATGTTCCCAGCCTCCTAAATCAGAAACCTGTTCTCGCTGCGAAGCAATTGAGAGCAGTCCATTTGAAAAACAACCACTTCCTATTGTTGTAACAAATTCCTGAAGTTCGATAGACTGACTCAACTTTAAAGAAGCCAGATCTACACCTGTGCCAGATAAAGGAGTGCCAAATACCTGAACGAATGGTTCAAAATCGATCATATTACTTTCTAAGGGTTGTATAAGCCCTGTCAACATCTATAATGAGAATCCCAAGCCTATACCTGTCTCATAAGTTCGCAGCAATGCCTGAGCTACATCTCTGACTTCACTATCAGAATCAGACACAGCATATTTGTGAACCAACTCTTGTATTTGAGGCCAGGCAATGTAACTCATACTCCAGACAGCGGCCAGTCGTACTTCGTTGTCACTCTCATTGACTAGTGTCCCAAATATTGCATAGACATCCAGGTCAAATGTGGAGGAGGCACTTACGCCAATCTGATAGATGGATTTGATTTTCTCATTCTGCGTTTGTGCCTGTGCCCACAAATGTAGAATCTCTTCTTTTGTGAAAATATGTTGCTGAAAAAGTGAGCGAACTTTTGGGGCAATTTCCAACACATTTTCACCACGTACCAACAGATAATCCAAGTTTACAATAAAGTCCTGGATATGGGATATCAATGTCTTGCCCTTATTATCAGCAGACCATACAAGCTGGTAGGGTTGTTTCTCAGTGCGTTGTATTTCAGTCCAGATCGGCCACCTATTAAAATGAAAAGTATTCATAACATCTTTTCTGGTGGCATTCTTGAGAAGCATGATTTCATAACTGTCAGTAGATTTTAACAGACCCATCGTATTCTAAGATTTATGAATTTATAATTTTTAGATACCTGTATTTACTTTCTGGTTGATTGTGAAACAATAGCTACAAAAGAGATAAAGATTTTGGCAAAGGCCGGAGTATCCTTCAGTGAATCACTCAGATCCCACTGAGAACCGTCTGAAAACGTACGATGCACAGATAAGTTCCCTTTGGAACCGCTCCCTGTCCAGTCAGATCCATCTTGAAACGTTCGCTGGATGGTGTAATTGTCGTAATCTCCAGACAGTGACCAGGACGAACCATCCGAAACAACTTTCTTTAACAGATACACTCCTTCTGGTGTACGCATGCGCCATTCGGAACCATCCTGAAAAATACGTTCAATCAGGTACTCTTCATTGTACCACTTAACCCGCCACTGGGAATTATCAGAAAAAACTCTCTTGATGGAAATATCTCCATTGGAAGTGGCAAGTGCCCATTCGCTATTATCACTGAATACTCGTTTCAGCGAAGTGAATGTTTCGCTTTGGGCACACGAAAGTATTGTATGGCAAAGGAGGAGTAATCCGGTTATCAGGTATTTGGGGGCTGTCATCCTATTTTCAGCGTTTTGTGATAGAAGTTGTGGTATCCAGCAGACTCAAAAACTCACTTAGTTTTCCGTTACGTCAAATAGATAATCTGTTTCAAATCCTGGCCGATCTTGTTTGAGTTTCTGCACTCTGCTTCCAATACTTTTGAGATGATTGTCTTTTCCTGTAACCAGCAATTTTTGAGTCCTTCAGCAATAGAAGTAACCCGTAATTTACTTTCTGATATTGGAATGTTGAGCTTAAAATTGAAGCATTTGTTTATCAGGCAACTGACATTTTAACTTCTCTCGGATCTTTATCTACGATCCTCTTTTGCTAATCGATGTCCTGTTTTTATTCAACAATTGTTATAAAAGTGACCTTGTTACAGTTGATCTTGTCCTGTTCTATGACCGGAATTCTGGTCATACAGAAGAAATATCCGAGTTATGGTCAAAATGGTCATTAAGGGTCGAATGATCAGGAAAACATTCGACAAGGAAAGTGAACAGAAATCGAATCACTTTTGAAATTGACCAGAACTCTGTTCGCTTTTGGTTTTGACCATACTTCCGGTCGCTTTGTGGTTTGACTGGAAGTATGGTCAGTTTCCTGAAATATCCGAACTCTGTTCACTTTTTACTTGGACCGGAAGTATGGTCACTTTACAAACTAACCATACTTCCAGTCACCAAGCTGTATGACCCGAGTACCGGTCAGTCGATAAACATTGACTCTACCAAAACCAGAAAAGCCATCTTGTCTTTTACGTTTGGAGCATCCATCTATTTCCACTCCCAAAGCACCGTTCCTGCTGTTTGCCGTTTTTGCCAGGCAACAGTCAGTTCCTTGAGAGTCACACCTATCTCGTCATTCAGGTAGTTTTCGACCAACTGAAACCGCATAGCTACCGGATCTTGTGCATCATGGTCCTCCATCGTGACTGAGCCATCTGCTTGTGTAAAGATCCGTGTCACATCACCTCGGATGTTCTGCCTTTCATCAAAACCTTGTTCCGTATATTTACTCGTGATGAGAAAGTTATCCTCTGGATCATACATACAGGCATAAAAGGCAAACGAAGCACTTTTCTCACTGGCACTTTTTTGTAAAATGGAAAGAAAGTTGTCTTCTCTGAAAAATTCAATAGCCCCATCACAGCTGGATTGCTGTCCATGGGTTTTCTCTACCTCATAAAACACCACCGAAATAGTTGCGGACAGAGCCACTTTGGTATACACTTCCCGCTTAAAGGGATGTGCCATTGGAAAAGTCGCTTCTGTTTTCCGAATTGCATCCCGGATAAAGCTTTCCTGAAAATGACTATTCAGGAATATAAGGGCAACAAAACAGGTTTTCATAGAGATTATACATGTATTTAAAGTAAAATCTACTCATTCCTATCTATTTACTTTTGCGGCTCTGGTTGTACCTTTCTGAAGTTGAGCACATAACAAAGCAGATTCCTATCTTCTCCATAACCCCAGTAGGAATCACAGAAGCCTGTTTCCGGACTTACTTTAAAAACAAGCATATTTTTAGGTACTTCATCTGTGTTTTCCTGTGGCACATCATAACGTATCCAATCAGTAGTATCTTCTTCTAACAAAGACCATTTCTCTGCAGGCAATGTGGTCAGCAATCTGTTAGTAACCAGCGTTTTGTCGAAGATGCCCACATATTTTGTAAAAAAGTTGAATCCATTAAAGCCAATGGAGGAGAAATTACGATACTCCTTCAATGAAGCAATTTTCCCTTTTTCAAACCAGATGGCAATGGAATGAGCCAGGCCATTCTGCTTGTAAATAGTGGCAGCATACTGACCAGGAGTGATAGGCATACTGGTGTTATTCCAGGGATAATACAAGTCCTCCGTTCGTTGAGGATCACAAACCACAAACTTGTCTGTTAAATTTAAAGGTGCTGTGGTAATTGCCTGTGTAGGATCAAGGCTTTCATTCTCTTGATTTAGCCATGTGAGTAAGGCCTCACAGTCAGCATTGTATAGCTCGAGTACTCTCTCTTTACAATCGTTGCTATCTAATGCATCCTGGGTTACAGCCCAAAGAAACATCTCTGCTTGGGCAAAACGATGGTTGGGTAAGGTATTTATTGGCCAACGCTTTGCTTTCCAGACCCATTTTACCAATTCAAATGGTTCTTTTTCTTTATCAGATCCGGCAGATGGGTAAGGTTTCATATGTCGGGCAGCCGTAGTAAACGCCAGCAACTCAGAAAGCCAGAACCCGTTTCCTTTCATGGAAAAGTCTAAGGTAAAGCCAGACGCTGTGGTAGGCTTGTTATCTTCTATAATATCGAGCGCTACTTCAGTAAAAGTGTCATCATGATTCAGTGAAATGACACTACCCCATTCCAGATCCAACCAGAAGTAATCTCCATATGGAGTGCCTCCAATTAATATTGCTGGAAACATGCTGTCAGCAAATGGAATATCTTCCCCGAAAAGTTCGCCACAAGTCCGAGCAGACCCCAACGATCTGGAGAAAGAATCTATACGATAGTACCCATCCACAGACTCATTAACCCGGATAAATTCTTTGACTTCAGGATTAAGTGGTACCCCAAACAATGTTTCAACAGCCACAAAGATAGCCTCATAGTCAGCCTCACTATGGACTGTTGCCAGCATCTGCTGAATGTTTTCAATCTGTATTTGCAAGGGTGTCTTTTGGAGAACAATCTCTTCAGCCTCTTTACCAAAATCTTCCCATTTCAGCAAACGGATAGGGTCGTCAGTTGTGGGCTTTTCTGCCACTGGCACATAAAAATCGTAATCGCGGTAGTAATCATTTGTCAAAACCAAAGGTTCAAGTCTGCTTCTAGAGTGTATGACCTCAGGTACTTCTTCCAGTTCTCCACTATTCAAATGACAAAAAAAGCAGGCTCGTTTAAACTCTGTTCCTTTGTATTGGATAGTGAGATACCATCCGTTGAGTGTACCCTTACCTGAGTATATTGCATCCCAGTCTTCTTCAAAATCTTTGCGCCAGTGTAGGGTGCCTTCCTGTAGGTTTAGACAACATATGGCCCGCTTTTCTTCAGAATACACCAATACAAACTGAGAATGAGGGGAATACGGTACTATAGTATCATATGTAAAGTTATCCGGTATGCATTCTCCCTTGAATAAAGCTGTCTGCCCATCATACCATACAATCCGGAAAGGATCAGCAGCGAAGGCGTAGAGATCTGTTCCATTTGTTTGAAGATCAGACAAAGGCAGCGTGAATACCTGCTCCAGCACCGGACTTTCATCAGCAAGATTGAATCGTAACAGGCAGGTACTTTTTTCATACCCCCATTCTTTTCCATAAACCCAGGAACCACATTGCAATGCCCATATTCCAAAAGCAGAAACAGACGATTCAGGTAGGTTCAACTCTGCAACCCGTTCACCAGTGAGGATATGATAGACAACAAACCGAACATATTTGCTTTGTTGAATAGCAATGCATACCCTGTTTTCCCATACCACCGGAGCTCCCTTGTCGGCCAGTTTTTTGGGAGAGATGGACACTTCCCATAACAACCGCCCATCTGTAGGGTCCAGTGCCAATAAGCTCACATCTTCCTTTTCCTTGGTGGTTACAATTGCCTGTGACGAACCTCTGAGGCACTGAAAGAAATTATGGTTACCACTTGGACGCCCTAAATCCAGCTTTTTTGTCCATACATGGGTAAAGTCTGGTTCCGCCATGATACAGGTTACCTGCTCATCATCTCTCAGATACAGTTTATTGTCTATCCGGATAGCATCCGATAAGCGTTTGAGCCCTATGTTTAGTTCTGCCAGTTTCTTAAAATACATGTATAAATGTTAAATAACGTCCTTGATATAACTGGTATCAATTATAGGGGATACCATAACTTTATTCGTGTTCCCTCCTTATTCGAAATCTACAGAAAAGAGAGGCTGCAGGAATCAAAACAGTCTGCTTTTATATCTCTCTGGCAATGATAATAGTCCCATCCTCCAGCTTCACTTCTGTAACATGATCAAATAGGGAGATATAGGAAGTAAATGCCAGTTGTATACAATCCTCTATCGGTTCTGCATCCAGTTCTGCATCCATCATATCCATGTAATAATAATCATACACGGCCTGATCTTCTTCCCTGAGTGAGACGATAAGCCGGGATGTATGGCGGTCTGTTTCATGGGCGATCGGGTAAAAGGAAAGCAGTTCCAGCCAGTTTCTTTCCTGTTCCTCTCCATACACAAACCAGGGAAGAAACCAAAACCCAGTCAAACGATCCTTTCCAAACCGATAGTCCTCATCAAAACCAGAAACCCGGAACTCAAGCTGATCCTGAGCAATAAAACCAACCGTAGTAAGCAGGTTACGCAACCATTGGGGAAACTTTATTTTTTGAGATGCTTCCAGATTATTTAAGCTCTCTTCGGTTTCTTTATAAAAAGACAGGTCGGGAAAGCGCTTCACAAAGCGGCTCAGCACAGCTTTGTCTTTTGATTCCAGAACAGAAGCCTTTATCCATTCCTGCGCTTCCATAGCACCCCCGCTTATACACAGATGTTTTCTGAATTTATAACTCATTCTTTGCTTCAAATAAAGTTTTACTGTTGCGCATTTTCAAATCAACTCTGTTGGTCTTTTCTGATGCGTGAAAGATCCCTGAGCATCTGACTGAGACTTTTACTGATATTTAAAGCTTCTACATCAACAGGCTCTGTTAGCTGGAAATTTGAAACACCCACATACACATGCATGACATCCAGCACAAAATCTTTCTGCAACTGTTCCCCCACTTTAAACGCAAATGCTTCAGCATCGGCCAGACTACCAGGGTGCACAAGAGGACAATCAGGGAGTGGTTTAATAACAGGCGCATTCATGGATGTATAGATACTAATGCCATACGCCATTGTAAACTCTTCTTCGGGACCATGTGAAAGGATGATTTCGTAGTTCCCTTCTGCCACTTTTTTATTCTCTTTGGTAATGAATGAAATGATCCCTTTCTCAATGGGCATCAAACTCCAGCGGTAAATATTCAATACCTCTAACATGGCATTACGATCTTCTATTGTCATCATATTCATTCAAATTTTAATGTGATGTAGTTAAGTCCAAACAGGTACATTAATACCAGTCTTCAAAATGCTCGACAGCCTCATTGTCCATAATAAGCTCTATGTCGTTTCCTTCATCCAGCAAGTCTCTCAGCTTCAGCAAATTTTCATTCACGAGATCTTCCGAATCCCATTCATCACTGGCTTCTCCTAATAGTACAGCGTGTGTAACCTGTTCATTAATAGTGTCTTTCCAACTACCTCCATACACCTGTACGATATGCTTTGCTTTATCCAATTGGAAGCGGCCATTTTCACCCAGAAATACATAAAACATCCCTTTAAGCGGACCCTCTCCATTACGAATACGAATTAGATCACTGGCACTTCCATCACCTATCTGTGAAAAATCAAGTTCATGATTACCAAAACGTCCGCTTCCAAAACTATGCTTTACAAGCTTTGGAAGATTGCCTTTTAGTGTTACTCTCCAGGTTGCATCAATATCAATACGAATGTTTTCAAGTAAAGGACAACCATTTATTTCAATGTCATCCGGATAGTTCTCAACGGAGTCTTCATCCAGTGAGTAATTCAAAGTCTTGAGAGAAGATTTTGCTCCAATGGTTAATTTTGCTATGCTTATTTCATCCCTATTACACCAATTGGTATCATAAATAGTCATTTCTTCTAATACAGATATAGAACTCACCCCAATCCCAACCAGATCGTCAGTGCGCCACCAGCAATTATCCAGTTCCAGCTTTAGTTTTGGATGTTGTAATAATGACACGCCAACCTCACAGTATCTCAATGAGAGTTCTTCAAGATTTGGACAAGATGTGACAAAGTCAAAATTCACCATATCGTGATAAACAGGGTCCTGAGGAAAATACAGGGAAAGTTCCAGCTTCTGAACAGATGCACCAAAATCGGTCAAACAGGTTACAATGGCTGATAGTAAATCATGTGATGCATCTTCGCACTGAAGATAAAGACTTCCACGAGGTGCTGTTTGTACTTGTTCCCATATATTGGGAGAGGATGAACGAATGATTAATGTATCCATATTTCAATAATATTGACCTTGATTGATAGTAAATCAGCGATTGGTTACTCTTATTAAGCTCCTCTTTCAAAAGTCTATTGGAGTACTGTAAATTCTGTAACTCCCAGGTAATCATTGTCTACTTTTACCAATAAGTCTAATTGTAAACGATCTGCGATAACAGAAGCGAAATGAACTGCACGGGCTTCATCTCCATTTAACTTGTCAGGCATTCCGGAAATAGCGGCAGCAGTGGCAATGCCTGGAACCAGCGTAATATCATTAGGTGCAGAAAAGGCAAGAATCCTCCTGTATTTTCCTTTGGCAACAGGTGTATGCTGGGAATTAAAAAAGGAAATGGTGCCTTCCTGGTAAGGCTCAGTTTCCCATTTGACAATATCAAAAGCGGCAAATAAATTATCTTTATCTTCTAAAGTCATCATAGTTTGATCAATGTAAAGTATAGGTAAGAAAACAAAGGCTTGAGTAAATTACTTCAAAGCAAACATTGCAGTTAACTCTGTATTATTTAAAACCTTGTCATAAATTCTAACTTCATCCATAGTGCCCTGAAAATATCCGCCCCAACTTTGATCATAGGCACTTTTGAATGTTCCGATATAGCTATAATCCACTTTTTTATCTTCCCATACCACATTCGAAAACTCATGTTCACCAGCAAGGACACCATTTACATAGATCTTGCTTTTTGTGTCATCTTGTATCCAAATAATTTGTATGTACCCATTGTCTCTGGTAAAATCAATTTGTTTTTTCTCCCATACATTTGTAGATGTACCATTATGTAACCCGATATAAATTGCACTTCCTGTGATGTTCAGATTATAGGCAAAATAATTCCAGTTGTTATCATGAGAGATAATATTATAAGAATTCGATTACTCAGGCTTTACAATTGCCATGACTGTAAAAGCTTTGGCTGAAGTTAGCTTTTGGGTCAGATTAGTATTAGCAAGACGGATATAACTGGAACTTCCATTGAATGTAAAAGCCTGGTTTTGTACCCCAAAACGATCAATAATTTGTGTACCATTAAATGTAGTACCATTATTTTCATTCAGACTAGAATCTGCTGCATTCTGATAGAGTGGACTATAAAACACTAACCCATTAGATAAGTCAACAGGAGAAGGAGAATCATCTTTCTTACAATTTGTAAAAAGAAGTAAAGAGGCCATAATAAGGCCGGACAGGATTGTTTTTTTCATAGCAGGTAAAGAATCTTTTTATAAACTTTTCTTTTTAGGAATTTGAATGAGAGGTTATTGCCTTCCAAATCACTCTTTCAACCAGGTCATACTCAGTATCCCATGAACTGTAATTATCATAGAACTGCTGGTGTATCAGTGTACGAAGCTTTTCAAAAGCTTCTTCTGTATTTTGTGGATGATTTGTAACAAGCCATTCTTGTGCAAATGCATGAATAGCAGCCATACGTTCATCACGGGTTTGTGCCATAGAGTACTTATTGATTTTGTCGACAAGTGGCAATGCGTTCATCTACCCAGGCAATATCGCCATGTGATTCACCAAACAACCGCATCAATGCCTGACGGGCGGTTTGGTAGTGGGCAACAGCTTGCTCCCATTGCCGGGATTTTTCATAGATAATACCCATCCGATTATCACACATGGGTTGCAGAATAGTGTCTCCTTCCCGTTCCAGATACCCGGCTTTCAAGTGTCGGTAAAGTTCCAATGCAGGCTCGGTTTCCTGTGTATGTGACAGATAGTAATCCGCTAGTTTGAGTTGAGCTTCTGCCATACGTTCTTTTATAAGAGTGGCTGTACCTGGTTCTTTTTCCAGTAGCTGTTTAAACCATAGAATAATGGCTTTCAAGGTTGTCTCATAGTTCTTAAAATCCTCTGTTTGCAGATACAACTGAGCCAGTTGCAGGCTATGAGCAGGAATACTGTAATCACTGACTCCATTGGCATTGGTATCCTGCAGAATGAAAATACCCATCCGGTAGGCTTGTATCGCTTCTGGCAACATGTTCACTTTTGCATAAAACTCAGCCAGATCAATAATACGAATGCCAGTATCAAAACTTTTTTCTCCAAATGTCTGAATAGTTGCAGCAGCAGACTTCTTCAAAAGTGTTTCAGCATACGCATTATCTTTTTCAGTAAAGTATTTTCCAAGATATAACCAAATATACCTTTGTTCTGGGGGAGAAAATGCCAGTTGCTGTTGTAGCGCATTCAGGTTCACCACATCTTCTGGAGAAAGAACAGGTTGTTTCTGAAGTTCTGTAATGTAGGATGTCAGAGACAGATATTGCTGTGCAGCTTCAGCTTGTTGTATTTGAAGATGTAACTGTTCAGTGACAGGAGTAATTTCCATATAGATGTTTTAACTTAAGAAGTATTGGTATTGCTATTTGTACTATTCTTCATCCATTTTAGCCAGCTCCCGATTCATACATTCAAAAAGTGGAATAGGAGAAGTAATATCCCAGGTTTCATGATCCCAGTAAATCGTACCTATTTCATCAACTGTTTTATCACACCAGTAAAAACACCTGCTATTGCCATCCATATAAGGAAAAAACACCATTAGATTTTCAAACGAGTATTTTTCCGGCCAATCATTCTGATCTTTACAGATAGGGTCCATTAAGCTAGCCAGCACTTTCAGTTTATTACTGCTAAGTATACTAAAACGATCAGAAACAGCCCCAAATCCATCATGTATGGCATATAAGGTTCTCAGATCAGCCGGAATGTACCAGTCATATTTTTGCAACTCCTGGCTGGGAGTAGGAGCAGGGTTTGGTGGCCCACCAGTGTAGATGAAATAATACTCCCGACCATCGTATAACTGACGGGTAAAGAGGTAATGCAGATACCACTGATCCCTTAGTTTTTCAGCAACAATGTAGATACACCGCTGCTTCATGGCGGCTAGTAAATCAGGAATCCGAGTATGAATACTGCTAAAATTCCGGTCAATAAACGATAAAAGCTCTAAGTCATTAAACTGATACCAGGGACAATCCGCAGGCAATTCTCCCCACGAAAAATACTCGCCATTTCCTTCTCGCAAATAATCATCCGTATGTATCTTCTGCAGAAACATCTTTACACCGTTATATCCATGCTTGAGTATAATCTGGTATTCCAGATTGGTTGTACGTATATACTCTTCCCGAAAAACTTTCTCTGAATTGTACTGAAGTTCAGTTCTGTATTTCTGTTTCAGGTTTTTTGATAAAGGTGTTGGTGCAAGCACACTCATACTTTTCTTTATAATGACACATTGGGTTTACGGAAAAAAGAGAATCAGATCTGAGACGATTCTTTAGCAGACAATTCTTTTCCGGTTTCGGTGTCTTTGTAAATGATGTTGTTATCACGAACGGCTACAAACTCATAGCCTTTCGCTTTTTCCATTTCCTTTACCTTACTTTCCACGTCTGTTATTTCTTGTAACAACTTCTTCACTCTTGGATCAAACCGGTTTAATCCGGCATCATCCTGCACCCGATCAGAAACGGCATAGCCTTCTCTCCCTCCGGTAGCATAATAACGAGCCGATTCAATGTCTTTACGGGCAAACCATACTGCTCCGGTTTGAGTCAAAAAAGAAGAATCCTTTTGGAAACGGACATAGTACGTGCCCTCAATTGTTTTGAGTCTCTTTTCTGCATTTTCAAGGTTTACATTGAGTCGGTTCACCTTATCAGCTGAGGGCCCCAGCAGGGATTGAAAGAGATCAATAAAAAAGAAATCAGTGAGTTCATAATGGTTGAATAGAGTCACAAAATGACAAAAGTTTGAAACGTCTGGAATGACTCTGTTTTATTAAGGAAAGCCGATTGTTTCTGGGGAAAGATATCGATTGGGGAACTTAAACCAGAACAGAGAATTAAATAAAGAAGATCTCTTCTCAGACTACCCATCCGAAAAGAGATCCTATTGTTATCACTAAATATTTCCAGATTCGTCAGCAGACAATTCTTTTCCGGTTTTAATATCTTTGTAAAGGATATTATTGTCTTTCACTCCTACAAACTCATAGCCTTTCGCTTTTTCCATTTCCTTTACCTTGGCTTCTGCCGCATCCATTTTATCTTTCAAAGCTTTGTAACGAGGATCAATCGTAGCAGGGCCCTGATCGCATGTTACTGCACCGGGTCTGCCATATCCTTGTTTGCCACCTGTATAAAAATAGCGGGCAGCTTCAAAATCCTTTCGGGCAAACCATAATGCACTTGGACTACCCAGATATCCTTTGGCATCTTTCTGAAACTTGGGATAATAAGAATCATTAATGGACTTCAATCGTCCTTCCACATTGCTGATACAAGCATCAGGTTGAACGCCTTTTCCATCCATGGATGTTGCTTCACTGGCAGCTTTATCTTTGGCTTTTTTCAAGACACCTCCCAATTGACCAAATGATTGAACAGAGATAAACAAAGAAACGATTACAATAACGAGTGCTCTCATAATTGAATAAAATAAGTTGGTTGAAAAGTTTAGAAAATCGTGTAATGATTTCTTTGCGAATGTATTCCTGAAAAGGCTAAAGTTGTATCAAAAACAGCGTTACAAAACATATACAAGGTTTTTTTTCTTAGCTAAATACAAAAGTAAGGGACATAAATACAATTTTCATTATAACATAGAAGAGGTTCACAGGAGCATATGGATGTATAATCAGGAAAAGCACACAAAACACAACTTTATTTTTCAGGATAGTTTTTTATAAAACAGCCTTATACCAAGCTATATGAAACACTCACGACATGACCTCGCCCATAAAAAAAATAGTCCCGTAATAGATTGTACTATTACGGGACTAACAACTTAAAACTATCTTCTGATCAGATAGAACTTATATAGTCAGGAAGATCTTGTTCGGCATCAAGGCCCAGCTTCTTTTTAATGCGATACCGTGATACACGGACGCTGTTGACATCAATATTGAGCAGGCTGGCAATCTCTTTGGGATTAAATTTCATTTTGATATAGGCACAGTGGCGCAATTCGTGATCGGTGAGGCTGGTAGTTGCCAGCTTTTCAAAAAAATCGGGATGCACTCCTTCAAAGTGAATTTTAATCTTATCCCAGTCATCATCAAAATTCATATTTCGGCGAATAGTCTGGCTGATCTGATGGATTTGTTTATGGTTGGTTTCATTTACGGACACCTCCCGGATCTGCTGCTGCAGCGACTCCAGCAGTTCATTTTTCTGTTGAATAAACATCGTAGCTGTAGTAAGTTCTCGTTGTTTGGCTTCCATTTCGGTCTGTAAGGTCAGGTTTTTCTGTTCTGCGAGGTCTTTCTGAGCCTGAAGTGCCTGTTGTTCAAGCTTCATATTTTCTTGCTGCTGCTCAAATGATTGCTGTTGCTGAAGGCGCAATTGCTTCTGCAACCGGAAAGCCCGCCAATACCCCCAGAAAAGTCCGAATGCCAGCAACCCTGCCAGAGCAGAGATACCCATGAGCCAGTTTCGGGTACGTACACTATCTTCCAGAATATGAATTTGCGCTTCTTTCTTTTCTGTTTCATATTCAACCTTCATCTGTGAGATAGCCTCAGCTTTTTCTTCGTTAAATACTGAATCACGCAGAGCTATGTATTTATGAAGTATTTCTACATTACGTTCAGCATCTCCACTTTGGGTATATAATTCATTCAGAGCTTTGTATATCTGGATTTTCAAATAGGGTGTACCTTCTACCTGACTGGTTTTTAACGCATTCTGCAATACCTCTTCTGCCTCCTTGTACTGATGCATTTCTGTATAAACATAACTCAACCCGACTGAATACAATGTAAACGAGTTCATATTCTCAGCTTTTCGGGCTGTTTCGAGTGCGCTTTGCACCAGTTCCAGAGCTTGTTTGTATTTTTTTTGCTCAACATATATTCCTGCCAGATTAAACTGAGGAGTTGTGAGTAGATTATGATCTGTTCCTTTTCGCGCGTATTGAATTGACTTATTTAAATAATAAATAGCAGAGTCAGATCCCCCCTCCTGGCTCATAAACAACGTGCCCATATCATTATATACATCTGCCACCTTTTCATTATCCCCTTTGGAAAGATAATAGTCTAATGCTTTATGGTTATAATGTACACCTTCTTTGGGATCATTAGTATAATAAGAGGCTTTTCCTAAAGCCGAATATACTTTTGCAACATCGCTAGTCATTCTCAGTGATTCAAACAATCTCAATGCTTTAAACTGATATTCAAAATAGTTTTTCCAGTCATTTTGATAGAAATAACTAATAGCAACGGAATTGAACATCTGTGCCTTTAGTTCAGGATCTCTCACTTTTTTGGTCAAATCCAGTATTTTTAATCCATATTGTTGTGCCTTTTTATACTGCTGGTAGGTAATCAAACTTCGCTGCATAAGATTAAGTGCCAAAAAGGTATGTTTTACTGAGTGAATATGATTACTTAATTCCATGGCTTTAAAAGCCAAAAAGGAAATGATTTCCTTCTCCTTTTTAGAGCTGAGCTCCATGGGATATTGTTTTGCAATAGTATGAAGGTAGGATATTCTGGCCGTATCAGTTGAAAGTGTATTTAATTGCTCTTGTATCTTTGACTGAGTAGGATAAGAGTCTTTCTGATAGATTATCTGAGTAAAAATCAAGAAGAAAAGGGTAGATAATGATAACTGCATACTATATGCCAGGATGATTGAGTAAAAGGCAAAATTATAAAACCGGCAATATTAAAACGAATTCGTTTAATTGATAAAAGTCAACTTTGGGTTTTTCTTAAGCAAAAAAACAGTACCTCTACTTCATACTTACCTTTAGTATGATTGCCTTATCAAACGGTAGTACACCAAATCCGTTATTCTCGTTTTTTATACTTCACCTTTCTAACCTCCTTGATTCACTACGCCATTCATCTGGTTTTACTTACACTGATGCTGTATATTTTTGGCATTATTCTCCAGTATCACTTCTGGCTTTTCTGAGTAAAATGAACAAGGGGTTTAAAAATAGGTAATGATTTTCCAGCCTAAGCTTGCTTCTACTCAGCGTATTCTATGCAGAACACATCATCCGTTGTTTTGTTTAACAACTTCTCTTTTGGTTGCACAGGGAGAGGCTGTTATGTGCTACTCCCCAGATTTAGGGCCACTAGTTAAGATGAAAAATAAAGACTAAACTAGTGATCAAATGAAAGGAAAACGCAAAAAATACACCGCCAGTTTTAAGGCAAAAGTTGCCTTGGAAGCCATTAAAGACAAACACACTTTAGCAGAATTATCCAATGCCACGCTCGTAGCAGGTTGGAAGCAAGCGTTTTTGGAAAAAGCCACCTCTGTTTTTGAGAAAGAGTCAGAGCAGGACTCGGAAGAAAAGGTTGATCCCGATCCATTATATGCCCGAATTGGAAGATTGGAACTGGAGAATGAGTTTCTAAAAAAAAGCTTGAAAAAGCTTCACTAATCGAGCGTAAAGCTATGATAGAACCAGAAAATCAACTTAGCATACGGGCTCAATGTGCACTCTTGAAGCTTCTTGGCTGGATTTTCATCGAAGTGGACTATACTACCAGGCAGCGACAGAAACAAGCGAAAATTTAGCGAACCCAGATGCAGGCTCTGTCGCAGGTTAATGCGATTATTGGATGAGCGGTATTTAAACTTTCCAACCGAGGGCGTTTTGCAAATGCAGGATTATCTGCGATCCGAAGGATATGTAGTTAATCATAAACGAGTAAGAAGGCTTTTACGAGAAATGGGGATTTTGGCTATTTATCCTAAACCTAATCTAAGTAAAATAGGAAAAGCGGAATATATTTATCCGTATTTACTTAAGAACCTGTCCATAACAGAAAAGAATCAGGTTTGGCAAATAGACATAACGTATCTGCCGATGAGTAAGGGGTTTATGTATCTGGTAGCAATTCTGGATGTATATTCTCGTTTTGTGGTTGGTTGGGATATTTCCAATAGTATGCAGGCCGATTGGGTTATTGAAACCTTACAGATGGCTATTGTCTGTTATGGAAAATGTCAAATTATCAAATGGAGCATGACGCTCCGATGACCAGGGTAGTCAATTTACTTGCAAAAAATGGGTTGAGTATCTGAAAAATGAAAGCATTCAAATTTCTATGGATGGGAAAGGAAAACCTCAACCAAGCTTGATCTGGGATTGAGCCATTGATAATGTTTACATTGAACGGTTATGGAGAACGGTAAAATACGAGTATCTTTACCTGACTCCTCCAGAAGATGGCTGGCAATTGTATCAAGGACTAGAAGGATTCTTTGAAAGATACAATTATCACAAATACCATCAAGGCATTGATCGAAGCACACCCGCTTCGCGATTTTATCCAATGAAGATAGAATCCGTTTTCAACTAAGAATTACTACTTGTTGGTCCTAAGAATAGGGAGTACCTCACCCTACCTAACTGACTTTCTGCTTGAAAGTACGGAGCTGGTTCACCAAGGTGAATTGAAGTGAGAAGAGATTGATTGTGAGCTTTCACGGCAATTAATATTTAAATGTATAGGAGTAATTTACCTTTATAAAAATATCAATTCCTCTCTAGCCTACCCATGATATCTATCATGAAAAAAGTTGATTGATGCAATTCTTTATCGGACTCCTATCGCCCATTTTTGATTTCTGTTTGGAGACCTTGCTTAACTGTCGTTGTAAAAATGAATTTTAAATAGCCTTCCTTTAACTGTATTCCATGTAAACCCATGGCTATTGACTTTTTAATAAATACTTGACAAGAGCAAGATCTGGATATAAATAATTCTTACGATCATACCTTATTTCTTTTAGATAATATGACTAAACTAATGAAAGCCGCCGTAGCTCGTCAATACGGGAAACCATTACAAATTGAAGAAGTAGCTGTGCCGGAAGTAAAAGCCGGACAAATATTGGTACAAATAGCAGCTTCCGGTGTTTGTCATACTGATTTACATGCAGTAGATGGAGACTGGCCTGTAAAAGCACATTTACCCTTGATACCAGGTCATGAAGGTGTAGGTCGGGTAGTAGCTGTGGGTGCCGGGGTAAGCCAAGTAAGAGAAGGAGATAGGGTAGGGGTGCCTTGGTTATATACCACATGCGGCCATTGTCCGCACTGCATGACTGGTTGGGAAACTTTGTGTGAGTCTCAACAAAATACCGGCTATTCGGTGAACGGAGGCTATGCCGAATATGTGGTAGCTGATCCAAGATATGTAGGACATATTCCGGATAGGCTTTCTTTTCTAGAGGCTGCTCCTGTACTTTGTGCCGGTGTGACTGTATACAAAGGACTAAAGGAAACGGAAGTAAAACCAGGAGAATGGGTAGTAATTTCCGGTATCGGAGGATTGGGACATATGGCGGTGCAATATGCTAAGGCTATGGGAATGCATGTAGCGGCAGTAGATATTTCCGAAGATAAACTAACCTTAGCCAAAACGTTAGGAGCCGAACTAGTCGTGAATGCTGCGGTGGAAGATCCAACAGAGAAAATTATGAAAGAAATAAAAGGGGCACAAGGGGTATTGGTTACAGCGGTTTCACGCATGGCCTTTGCTCAAGGAGTAGCTATGTTGCGTCGTCGGGGGACTATGTCATTAGTGGGTTTACCTCCGGGAGACTTTAATTTAAATATTTTTGATATCGTATTGTCTCGGAAAACCATTCGTGGTTCCATTGTAGGTACCCGAATGGATTTGTTAGAAAGTCTTGACTTTGCGGCTGAAGGACTGATAAAACCTCATTATTCAGTAGATAAATTGGAAAACATTAATCAGATCTTTGAACGCATGAAAGCCGGACAAATCGACGGCCGTGTGGTGATGGAAATTAATTCCAAAATATAATAACCCCTAGTAGGGGTAACTCCCAGGAAATCAGAAAAAGCGCCACAAGTATCTTACAATATGCTATCACACAACTACTTACGAGGGGAATTTTGTATTTAAGCTCTTATTCTGGCTTGTAACTTAGTAAATTTCTGAGTTCTTCTTCGAAGGCTTCTCGTGGCATAGTCTCTATAAAATTAAATTCACCCTGAAAATTGAAGTGCTTCCAGGCAACGGTTGAACTATGACCGATAGCCTCTTCCAGTTGCTTGCGTTCTTGTGAAGATGCTTTGATTAACTGTTTGGTCAGATACAGGTAGTTCCAACAGATCACTACATTCATCACTAAGCGTTTACATTGGTCGGCTATTTGTAAGTCCTGTAAACTGGCATGTGGGAGAATACCATTAGTCCCATAACTAACCGCACTAGCCAGGGCATGTATGCTTTCAATTTTATTTAATTGCCCATCTACTCGCTGACGAAGGTTTTCATCATCCATATACTCAAGCAGGTATAGGCTACGAATTACCTTTCCTAACTCGTTTAAGGCACTGTACAAAGGATTTTGTAAGGCAGAGGAGGTCAGTCTTTTCAATACCTGTGAAGGTTTAGTGTATTTTAGTTTTATACTCACAGCCAGTCGTAAGATTTCATCCCATTGTTTCTCAATCAGTGACAGATTAATATCCATCCCTTCTTTAATCAGGTACTGTCTGTGATCCTCAACAGATAGAGATTCCAGCCCATAAAAATTGAGTTTGCTAAAACCTTTTATACGGGGTTGAAACAGGATTCCTAACAAATACGAAAGAGCAAAGATTGGAGTAGTTGCCCCATCGGTATCGGTAGAATGGAAATCGGATTGTACCACCTCATTGTGCATTAATCCATCAAAAATATACCATGCCTCTTTATTTTTTGCAGAAAATACAGTTGATGAAAATATGTTATGACTTTCATTAATAAAGCTATAGATCGTTACTCCTTTCTCTTTTCCAAAGTATTTATACGAATAATTGGCATGAATAGAATCCAGCGCCACACTGTATTTTTGTCCATCACTAGAAGTATGCACTTTATCGGACTGCTTTCTAAACAAGCGACTGATGCCAAGCTTTTCGATTAATGCACTGACATGATCATTGGCTTTGACCAGATTTTCCTTAAAAAAATAGGTATTCACCATGGTTTCCAGACTACTCTGGTTAATGTCTTTGGAAGATTTTGCAATTCTACTTAAAGAAAGATTGCAGCCATAGGCAATGATAGCAGCCATCACCAAACGTTCATTTAAAGTAGACTTCTCAGAATCAGGCTTGTAGGAGCGAAAATCTTTTAAGAAGTGACAGCTTCGATTAATGGTGACAAGCGCTTCGTAAATAGAGATTAACCGATCTTTGGGATATAGATCTACTTCCTCTTTTTCCTGCTTTTGAGTAGGAATACGGAAACGTAAGGTGTCATCCTTTCGTTTGACAACCCATAGATTCTCTCCATTGCTGATACGGGAAAAGGTATGTTCATACTGAGCCGCTAGTTGAGTTTGCAAATCCTGTTTTACAGTAGACCAACACTCCATTGTTCTTAGATTTGCCCGCTGCAGAAGGGTTTGCTTATTTGATTGCCACTCCTGAAAGGGAATCAAGTAATTGTTAATTGATTTATGAAGATGAGAGTGAGGAAGGGTTATGAATCCGGCCCTAAGTGCTCGATGCAGATGGCGAAATAAGAGTGATTTGTATAGGCTTACTTTTATTTTCCCTTCCTGATCAATCACTGCTTTCCGCTCGGATGATTTAAGAAACCCGGTTGGGGCTTTTGGCGTGATTTGTCCATTGCTTTTCTGAAAGAATTCAACCGCCTCCAGTAAATGGGTTTCTGACTGAGCTGCTTCCCACTGTAAGTGTCTGACAAGGTCAGAAACTTTTAGCTGCAGACGTTGTGATCCCTGAGTGATATGCTGATAATAATCTTCATTTTTGATTTGGCCTTTGGTCTGCTGATAAAGCTCTAGGACCTGAGGGAGCGATGCAAGAAAAGAGCTTGTTTCCGGGTTTTGTAAAATATGAGAAAAATGAGCTAGTTTCTCCGTTTCGGTCAGGGTAAAATTGAATAAAATATCCTGTAAGAGTTGAATACTTTTTCCTGTGCTCAGGTAACTGGCCAGGATAGTATCTAGTTGAGTCAGGCTTCTTTCATGGGTTAGAAGTCGTTCTTCTTTATAGGCTTTTTCACATTGATTGATATTCTGCTCTACCAAAGTCCGAAACGTCTCGGTGAGAAGATCGGTAAGATGAAAATACTCCGATTTGACAAAGCAGATTAAAAGCAGATATCTATCATTCCATTCTTTGACTTGATAGCTATGGCTTCTTTTAACATAGCGGGCATACTCTTCTACTAAATTATCTCCAATCGTAAGCAGATTAAGGATAGGTAAAATCTCCAGGTAAAGCTTTTTGAGATAGAGAAAATGGACTACGTTTTCCCGAACGGCTTTTTGTCTAATTAGTTCCGGATTATTTTTTAATCGGGTTAACCGGTAAGGACTCGTTTTCGTTGTTTCTTGTTGTAAATCAGCTTGTTTTTCTAGTAATTCATCCAGACTTTTCCTGAGTTGTGGCGTTAATTGTTGATCTACTACTGTTAAAAGATTATTGCGTAAGATGCTATATGCCTGATTAATGATAATAGCGAATGTGGTATAAGAAGGAAGTTGAATGCGGTGTTCCCGGATAAAGGAAGCCAAGGCAGCAAACACTAGTTGTCGCTTTTGTAAGTGGCTGACTAGTTGCAGAGCCTCCTGTTCACAAAGCAGGCGAGCCTCTCCTGTAAAAGGCAAAACATGACACTGACGTAAAATCTCTTCCTGATGACGCCTTCGGGTAGCATCCGCATAGTCTCTTATTTGGACTGATCCTACCTGTAAGATACGTTGAGTAATAAAACTAATATCTCCTTTGCGAAAAGTAATAGGTTTAAAAAAGCGGCCAGTTGCTTTAAAATAGCCTAACTGGAGGATAAATCCAACTTTATTGACTGATGAGCTTAACCCCGATACTATATTTTCTGCCCACGGAGGTAATGAAAAAAAATGTTTTCTGAGCTGGTAATCTAAAACAGGTGGTGTATCGAATTCTTTTTGAGAACTCTGATCAATCACATCTTTATAATAAGCCATTATGGATCTTTTAAAATAACCAAAATTAAATGAATTATAGTAAAAGAGGTACTATCCACCTAGCAGAGTCCTACCAATGTATCCATGCGTTTGACATTCAGGCTAGTATAGGCCTTCAATAACAGTCTTGTCAAAAGCAGATTTAAATTTATAAAATGCTGAGTGTAATAATAATAATGGTTGGCAACAGGAAAAATAGCCCTAATAAACTGCTTCTTTTGTAAAGTACAACGATAGCGCCTATTAGTTGAATCAGGCCAATCGTCAGGGCAAGTGAATAGGAATATCCAAAATAAAGCCAGGTCAGTTCAAATCCGTTTAGTTGGTTTGCTACTTTATCGGAGGTGGCCATAGGCAAACTAAACTGAATTCTAAAAACTTTACTAAACCCATAAACAGAAACATTATAAACAATCCATTAACAGATGATGTTCTGAATCCAAACATGATGGTAATCGCTGTAAATTTTGTTTTTTCTTTCTCTGTTTTGCCAGATAATGGCCCAAAATAGGACCGCCAACATTCCCGCTAGAAAAGTAAAGATTATGACCAGGTTGAGCAGTGAGCCTACAGGTAGAGATGCAGGAAAAAGTCAGCCTTTTCCTAATAATACAACTCAATGGGGACTATCTACTTCATAATACCCTGCAATGAGACAAACTACCTATTTGTCTTCTTTGAGAGATGACAGGCAAAGCTGGGTTATTACATATTTACATTTTTACTACTTCGCTTAACTGCTTCGCTTAGGAGAACTAAATTAAGTAAAATTAACCATATTAAGAAGCCATTTCTCTTACCATAGGCAGATGATAGGGATCCTTTAAATACTGCGATCCCCAGTTATCCATCGTCCGGATTACTGGCATTAAAGACTCTCCAATCTCGGTTAGGAAATACTCTACCTTTAACGGTAGTTCAGCATATACTACCCGCCGAAGGACACCGTGCTCTTCAAGCTCTTTGAGTTGCTGGTTGAGAACCCGTCGGGTTGCTTTTGGATTGAGACGTTGCAATTGGCTGGGTCTTCGATAGCCCTGACTGATATTAAAGATCAGGCAGGGTTTCCATTTACCACCAATAATATCCATGATCATAGACATGCCACAGGTGAGGTCTTTGGGTATTTTCCGCTCTTGCATACAGATTAATTTAGTCAGCGCAAATTTAGCTATAAGAATGTACTTACTTATCATATAGGGCTAATTTTATCCCTATATGATAAGTAAGTACGTAATTGTATCAATGTAAGCTTTGCTATACGTTTGCATCACTATTCGATTGCATCACTATTCGATTAAAATAACCCATTGCTCTGAAAGGAAATAAATTACTTTCTGAGCAGATTTTAAAATCTTCTGATCCTTAATCCCATGAAAACTTTTGTCAGATCTCTATTCAAAATAAGTTGCACGGCCTTTCTGTATTTAAGCAGCGACCTGGATGTACTCGCCCAACGTTCAAACCCGGTAACACTAGCCCAACCAGGGTATTATCGGCTACAAATCGGAGATGTTGAAGTCATCGCGCTTTCCGATGGGACTGTTCCCTTAGACCTGCATAAGGTTTTAACCAATACTCAGCCAGGTGAAATTGATCTGTTACTCAAACATAATTATGAGACAAATCCGATTGAAGCCTCTGTGAATGCCTACCTGATCAAACTTAATGGTAAACTGATTCTGGTTGATGCAGGTACGGCCGAACTCTACGGACCCACTCTGGGGCATTTATCGGAAAGTATTAAAAGGAGTGGGTACACGCCGGAACAAATCGACGCTATACTCGTTACCCATATTCATACAGACCATACCGGAGGATTAATGGAAGAAAATAGAATGGTCTTCCCCAATGCCACCCTTTACATTAGCCAGCCGGAAGTGGATTTCTGGTTGGGTGAAGAAAGTAAAGCCAAAGCGCCCGAACGTCTGCAAAAATGGTTTCATGAAGCGGAAGTCAAAGTAGGTCCATACCTGAAAGCGGGTAAAGTAAAGACCTTTGGCTATGGGGCTGAATTGTTTCCCGGCATTACCCCAGTTGCTTCTCCCGGGCACACTCCTGGCCACACTTTCTATGTCTTAGAGAGCAAAGGGCAGAAACTGGTTTTTTGGGGGGATATCATGCATGCAGCCGCTATTCAATTTGCCAATCCCTCGGTAACCATTGCTTTTGATGTAGACCCTAAAAAGGCCGCGCTTCAACGTAAAAGAGCTTACGATGAGGCGGCCAGACAAGGTTACCTGGTGGCTGTAGCACATATTTCTTATCCGGGAATCGGTCATTTAAGAACGGAAGGTTCCCAATTCGTTTGGATTCCTATCACCTACAGCACATTGGGTACTGGTCAATGACCTTTCAGCTTATGTTAGAATGGAGTTGCAACAGTGCCATTTATGCCTTCTATGCCTTTTATAGGACCTCTTTTATACTATGATTCCAAAATAAAAGCATTTATCCTCATGTGTCTTTATACTAAAAACCCTTTTAGAATACTGTTATTGGCTGCTTTTACTTTAGTAGATATCATTACAAACACAGCCCTGGCTCAGCGTAAGCTTACTCTGGCCCAGCAGAATGCTCGAGTAGAGGATTCCACTGTTATTCAAAAAATATATGAAAGCGCTTTAACCACCCATCAGAGTTATGATAACCTGCGCTACTTAACCCACAAAATTGGGGGGCGATTGAGTGGATCTAACCAGGAAGCCCAGGCGGTAGTATGGATAAAATCGCTTCTGGAACAACTGGGGCTGGACAGTGTCTATTTACAGGCAGTGACAGTGCCACACTGGGTAAGAGGAGTAAAAGAGAAGGCCCGTCTGATAACAACTGAAGGTAAGGCCATCCGTCTTGATGTTTGCGCTTTGGGTGGTTCGGTAGCTACTCATGGAAAACTGAGGGCCAGGGTGGTTGAAATCAAGTCCTGGGCGGAACTGGCTGCACTTTCGGAACAGCAGATTAAGGGTAAGATTGTCTTTTTTAACCGGCCCATGAATCCATCTCATGTGGAAGTGTTTGATTCGTACCTTGAAGCTGTTGATCAACGCAGTAAGGGAGCCATTGCCGCAGCAAAACGTGGAGCCGTTGGCACATTAGTCCGCTCGCTCACATTGGCAAAAGATGACTTGCCGCATACAGGAGCAGTAAGTTATGAGGAAAAAATAAAAAAAATTCCTGCCGCTGCTCTCAGTACTAATAGTGCCGACAAACTGAGCCAGGCCTTACAGACTACACCCAACCTGCTGGTTGAACTGGAAATGAACTGTCAGCAGCTGCCCGATATTCAATCCTTTAATGTGATTGGCCAGATCAATGGCAGAAGCTATCCAACGGAAATACTAACAGTTGGCGCACACATTGACTCCTGGGATCTGGCAGAAGGTGCCAGCGATGATGGAACCGGGATTGTTCAAACAATTGAAGTAATGCGAATTATGAAAGGCTTGCACCCGGAAAGGACTGTTCGCGCCGTACTCTATGTCAATGAAGAAAATGGTGCCAGTGGAGGAGTCAAATACGCAGAGTTGGCAAAGCTGAGCCCGGAAAAGCAACTGGCAGCCATTGAATCAGATGCAGGTGGTTTCACACCTAAAGGCTTCCGGATTGATGCCTCAGATGAAGTAGCGGAACGTATCTGTATGTGGGATATGTTGTTTAAACCCTATCAGGTTGAGCGGATCAGGCCAAACCAGCGGGGAATAGACATTGCACCTCTGAAAGGAATTGCCAAGGCACTAATCAGTCTTGATTGTGATGATCAGCGTTTTTTTGATATTCACCACACGGCTGCTGATACGTTTGACAAGATTAATCGTCGTGAGCTTCAACTTGGAACCGCAGCCATGGCCTCGCTTTGTTACCTGCTCAGTAAACATGGATTGTAGTGTTATTGCAAGCACAGAACACTATTTCCTGATTTTGCATAAAAGCTGTTTACGCTTTTCAGTTCGTTCTCAGTATCAATACCCAATGCTACTCCTGACTCTTAACCTATTTCTGATCTGAACTTATTTCTGGTCTGAACTTATTTCTGGTCTGACATTTAACCAGAGTCCCTAATCTGATTAAAATATCTAATATCTGTTTTTACAAGCTTCTACTATGATTACAGTAATTAAAGTAATACTACTGGTTTTTACTACCTTTGTTTTTTATCCTTCTTTCGCGCAGGTGTCAAACCGTACCAAACCAGCTTTTAGTTCCTATGTTGTTCAGAATGGACTGGTTTTTGTTTCCGGACAGATTGGCCTTTCTCACAAAAAAGAATTACCCAATAGTAACTTTTCATTGGAAGTCCGTCAAAGTATTGAAAATGTAGAGTCTGTACTTAAAGAGGCAGGCCTTACTCTTGAACAGGTAGTAAGTACGACGGTATATCTAACAGATATAAAGCAATATGAGGAATTTAATAAGGTCTATCAGCAATACTTTCATGCTCCGTTCCCTGCTCGGACCTGCATTGCTGTCAAAGAACTGGTGATGGGCGCATCGGTTGAGATCTCCGTTGTTGCTTCTGAGAAGAATAAGTAGTTCGAAAAATAAATGCTTCATTGAATTGATTTAACCTATTTTACATTTAAAAAGTATTCTGCAACGGTTAAATACTTTTTCATTCGCACAGTTAATGGATCAGAATAGTTGACAGTCAGGTTAGATTTCTTTCATGGATTTAAAGACGGTCCTCTTTAGGCTTTCATCTGCATAGAAAAAATTTTCACATTGGTTCAGACTGTCAAAGGGCTGTATGTAAGTAGTTAATTATTAAAAGGTTGGTTTATAAAAGTGAGGAAAATAAGTCTTTTTTCTGAGTATCCTTAAAATATATCTTGTTCATAATTTTATGAACCAATAAAACTAACTATATTTGAAAAATGGTTTTTTCAGTTCATAAATAAATGAATTAATAGTTAAATAAAGTTCTTTAACCTAAATGTTAACAAACCATGAAAAACAACTTTGTAACAAATGAGCTTGAGGGTAAAGTGGCAATTGTCACAGGCGCTGCAAATGGAATCGGCAAAGCTACTGCCGTTTTGCTTCACTCACGTGGTGTAAAAGTGATCGCTGAGGATTATAAGGCAGATGTCCACAAACTTGCAGAAGAATACACAGGTATTGTTCCTCTTCAGGCTGATGTAACACAAGAGCAGAGTGCAAAAAAGGTAGTTCAACTTGCTCTGGAGAGATTCGGTAAGCTTGACATTCTAGTAAATAATGCTGGACGTATTGTTAACAAACTAGTTACAGAAACCACCCTTGAAGAGTGGCAGTTGATCATGGACACGAATGTGACGGGTGCTTTCCTTCATACAAAGGAAGCTTTAAAAGCAATGATCCCGAACAAAACAGGCGCAATTGTTAATATCGCTTCGTATGCTAGTTTTTTCGTATTCCCAACAATATCTG
The DNA here is from genome assembly GCF_030068605.1 of Xanthocytophaga agilis. Classification (NCBI taxonomy): domain Bacteria; kingdom Pseudomonadati; phylum Bacteroidota; class Cytophagia; order Cytophagales; family Rhodocytophagaceae; genus Xanthocytophaga; species Xanthocytophaga agilis. The sequence continues at coordinate 164,462 of NZ_JASJOU010000015.1, read as the reverse complement.
CTTATACTGCATCAAAAGGGGCATTGGCTCAACTAACCAGAACAGCTGCTGTGGAAAACATAGAGCATGGTATTCGTGTTAACGCAATTGGTGTGGGTGATGTGGTTACTAACCTGATTAATGAACTAAGAGAGGATGGACGCGAATTCTTAGCTGAGCATGGTAAGCTTGCTCCGATTAAACGGGCCGCTGATCCAATGGAAATTGCCGAAATTGTCTCTTTTCTTGCCTCCGATCGAGCCAGCTTCATGGTGGGATCTATCGTAATGGCTGATGGAGGTATGAGTACCATTATTCAATAAACTATCGAATCTCTCCATAGAATTAGATCACAGTATAAAAGTTTTAGGAATAGGATAAGGGTAATGCGTTTTAAGTATCTGAACTTATTGCTATTCCATAACATTGCTGGTCTATGTCTATGTTACTGATGTACTTATGGGTAACTGTTTAGAGTTACCCATAAGTGCCTTACTTTTACCTTTATAATTTTTGCCTTTATAATTATTTAGTTCTACCCCTTTTGTTTTCTTTTTATTATACCATCTATCCTAGACAAGTCTACAAAAGAAGGGCAAGTAGTAGTGGGAAAATACTATATTATTGTCTTCTACAACTGAGTCTACCACAAAGCAGTTCTCTAAGCCAATACCGCTCGAAATTCATTAGTGCATAGTCTTATCCGTTGGGACTTGCAGCAACGAATCAAGCACGAAAAATAGGATTTTTCCCAAAAGTGGTGAAAGAATACATCGTGATTTACCAAGTCTTAGATTAGAGTGGAGGACAAGCTTTAGGACCAGTCTCTGGCTTATGGTGTAAGCTAAAGATGATGCTAGTTTTATTAATAGCTTCCTTGATTTCAACAGCGGGATGATCAAAGGTATTTTGCATAAGGTATTTTGCATCACTTATTTTTTACCATTTGATAAATAACATCTGTGTTTAATGACTCAATTTCGTATTGAGAAATTTTAAACAACAAACGTATGGAAAATAGAAACTTAGAATTTAAAGACAAAGTAGTTATCGTTACGGGTGCAGCCAGTGGCATTGGTAAAGCAATTGCTATTTTGTTCCATCAGATGGGTGCAAAAGTTATAGCTGAAGATTACAACGATGATGTTAAAGATCTCGGAAAGGATTATGAAAATATAGTGCCTTTTGTTGGGGATGTAACTCTTGAGGAGACAGCGATCAATGTAGTAGCATTTGCAATAGAAAAATTTGGTCAGTTGGACATTCTGATCAATAATGCAGGGCGTATTATTAACAAGCTTACAGTGGATACTACATTGGAAGAGTGGAATATGGTGATGAATACCAACACAACGGGTGCATTTCTTCACTCGCGGGAAGCACTTAAAGTGATGATATCTAACAAAACAGGGTCTATTGTCAACATCGGATCTTATGCTTGCTTTTATACTTTCCCAACAATAGCCGCATATGCAAGTTCCAAAGGGGCATTGGCTCAACTGACCAGAACGATGGCTGTAGAAAGTATCGAACATAATATTAGAGTAAACGCTGTCGGTGTGGGAGATGTTATCACAAATCTTATCAATGAGCATAATCCCGATGGACGCAAATTTTTAGCTGATCATGGTAAGCGTGCTCCAATTAAAAGAGCTGCCCAACCTGAAGAAATCGCAGAAGTCGTTGCATTTTTAGCTTCTGACAGGGCTAGTTTCATGGTAGGATCTATCGTAATGGCTGATGGAGGTATGAGTGTTATCATTCAATAACTATCATTCAATAAGTGGAAGGGAGTGAACTAAATAAAAAATTAAAGTTGTATGACCACCATCAAGTTATAACACATACCTATCCCTAAACATGAACTGGATGTATAATCATATAAGAAAACAATAGTAAAGGAGAACAATAGTATTTCAATCTGTTTTCATGGAAGAGCTGATTCAATATATTCTCAAATTTGGAAGCCTTAACAAGCAACAAATTGAACTTATCGAAAATAAAGGAAAAACACTAAAAATAGATAAAGATAACTATTTTTCGGAAGCTGGAAAAATTCCGAAACAGGTTGGATTTATTTTTGATGGTGTTATTCGGGGTTGTTACTATAATAACAAGGGTGAAGAAATTACACGTTGTTTTATTAGTGAAAACAGCTTAGTCTGTGACTATGTTAACTTTGAGGCAAATACTTCTTCTGCTGAGTATCTTCAAGCTGTTACAGATTGCAGTCTCATTGTCTTTTCCAAAAGAGATTGGGAGGAACTCTCTCATACTATAGTTGGATGGGATAACATTAAAGGTAAGATGGTACAACTATGTATGTACCAAAAATCCAGGAAAGGTCCTGTCATATCGCAAGACGCTACTACAAGATATTTAGAGTTCCTGGAAAATTATCCCTCAATTATCAATCGTGTTCCTCTCTCCTATATTGCCTCCTACTTGGGAATAACACAACAATCCTTAAGCAGAATACGAAAAAACATCCGGTAATTTACTTTTTACCATTTGGTAAAAAATTAGGCAGTTGAATCCCTCAATTTTGCATGGAAAACGTAACAATTATAAAATATGAAAACAGTATTAATCACAGGCGCTAACAAGGGTATTGGCTTTGAAACAGCCAGACAATTTTTACAGAAAGGTTTTTCTGTATTTATCGGCAGCCGAAAATTAGAAAATGGTTTAGAAGCTGTAAAGAAATTGCATGAAGAAGGATTAATCCATGCTCAGGCAATACAATTAGATGTCACCGATGATACATCCATCCGGAATGCACGAAAAGAAATGGGTATAAAAACACAGGTACTTGACATTCTCATTAATAATGCGGGTATCAATGGAGGAAGTAGTCCATATACTGTTCTTGAGGCCACAACCAGTCAATATCTGGATGCACTTACAACCAATGTAATCGGGGTAGCAAGTGTCACACAGACGTTTATAGATTTATTACGGAATGCTTCACAACCAAGAATCGTTAATGTGAGTACCAGTGTAGGATCTCTATCCTTACAAAGTGATCCACAATGGCCTGCCTATAATTATGCCAAATACGGCGTTTATGCCATATCCAAAGCGGCATTGAATATGTACACGGTACAGTTAGCATATGAGTTGCGTAATACAAATTTTAAAGTAAATGCGGTTTGTCCAGGACTGACAAAGACTGATTTTACATTCTTCAATGGCGGTGAAGTAGATATTGCCGCCAACAGAATTATTAAATATGCATTGATTGACCAGGATGGACCGACAGGTAAATTTTTCAGTGAAGAAACAAATCCCCAGACGGGTGAAATCGCCTGGTAAAATGTATCTGTCTGATGAAAAAAGAGGTTGGCTTGCCAACCTCTTTTAGGTTTGTTAGGAACTTACAACTTGTTATTTGTGTGAAGTGAATTTGATTTTACACAAAAAATAAAAAAAGTTAGTTCATTATTTGCTGAACTGTAAAAACCCTGTTACTTTTACATCATACTTAAGAAGAGTAACTAAAACTATGGTTTTAACCGAAAAACAAAAAGAGTTAATTGAGCGGTTTGGCGTCCTGAATGAAAAATATGGACTACCTCCAGCAGAATGCCGAGTGTGGGGGCTTTTTTTAGTGGCAGATAAAGTTGAATTAACCTTTGAAGAAATTATGGAGACCTTGCACCTTAGCAAAGGTGGAACAAGTACAGCTTTGAACAGACTGATGATGACAAATCATGTTGAATATATTACCAAATTAGGTGATAAGAAGAGGTATTTCCGTTGTAAGATGAATAACTGGACGAGTATGACTAAAGACAATTTTGAAAAGTTTGATGAACTCAACAGCATATTAAAGGAAATATTGGAAGTTAGAGACCCCAAAACGCAGACATTTAACCATGACCTGAAACAGGTTACTGAATTTTTAGATTTTATTTACAAAGAGTTGATGATTGCAATTAAAAAATGGGAAGATAAAAAATGATTTTTTTGCCTTATTGGTTCATTTTTTATTGAACTAAATAGTTTAAAATGAACTTAAAAAGAAGATTGATTCATCATAAACGCTTTAAGAAGTAAGCTTTAAAATAAAAAATCAGGATAACAATGAAACCTACAATAAACCATACAATAATAGAAAGTAAGCAGCAGGTGCTTCTCAGTCAAACAACTCCTGTTAATTTAAAAAAAATACTCATTTCAGTGTGTATAGCGTTAATGGCTGTTATTGCTTCTGTGAGCGGACTAAACGTTGCACAACCTATGCTTGCTTTAGAATTTGACATCTCCCAGAGCACTGTACTTTGGATCATCAATATATATGCTCTTACACTGGCAGCATTACTATTGCCATTGAGCGCGGTTGGCGACCGTTTGGGAAGGAAGAAGATGTTACTAATGGGGCTTGTTATATTCGGAGCTGCCAGTATGTTGTCAGCAATAGCCACAAATGTTGCTATTATGTTACTAGCTCGTTTAATGACAGGTATTGGAGCTGCCTTGATTATGCCTATAACATTAGCTGTAATTACCTCAACTTTTCCCAGCGAAGAACGCTCCAAAGCAATAGGTATCTGGACCGGCGTGGCTGGTGGCGGTGGAATTTTGGGTATGTACCTGTCTGCCCTGCTGGTCGATGTTGCAAGCTGGAGGTGGCTGTTTTTACTGCCTGTTGTATTGGGGGTGATATCCATTATCATGACAATACGTTTTATACCTGATTCAATAGAAAAATCGGAGCATAGATTTGACATTGTGGGTTCGCTATTATCTGTTATAGCTATTGCGTTTCTGGTATATGGTTTACATGAAGCACCAGGGCTTGGCTGGACTGCCCCTTTGGTACTTTCAAGTCTTTTTATTGGAATCCTCGCTGTCATTGGATTTATCATTTGGGAACTTGGTTATCAGGGTGCACTATTGGATGTACGTTTGTTTGGTAAACGTAATTTGTCAGGTGGCTCTATCACCTTGTTAACTGTTTTTGGTGTACAGGCAGGCATATTCATCGTGTTGTTTCCTTTCTTTCAAGGTGTACTGGGTTGGTCAGGCTTACGATCCACAATAGGGATGATGCCTATGGCTGTGTTAATGATGCTTAGCTCAGCTTTAGCCCCCAAATTGGTACTAAAAGTGGGTAGCCGATATACAATTGCTTTTGGAATCGCGTTGGGAGCAATAGGTGCGCTATTAATGGGGCAGTTGGTTTCTGTCGAAGGCGGTTATGTATCCATTCTGCCAGGTATGCTTGTAATGGGCTTAGGAATGGGGTTTTCGATGACACCATCTACAGAAGCCATTACTTCTTCATTGCCGGCGGATCGGCAAGGCGTGGCCTCTGCTTTAAATGATATTACACGAGAATTGGGAACAGCTTTAGGGGTAGCCCTTTTGGGACCATTGGTAAGTGCGCAATACAGGGTAGCCATTGGTGAAAAGCTGTCTGGGTTTCCAAAGGAATTGATTACTAGAGTAAAAGAAGGACTGGCACATGCACAGGCAGTTGCTCCGAGTACAGGAACAAAGGCTGAAATTGTTATTCGTATTGCCCGTGAGTCTTTTGTAAGCGGCTGGCAACAAGCGATGTGGATTGGTGTGGGATTTATGAGTGCTTTGTTTATTTATATATTGATAAAAGGCCCTGAAAAAAATAAGGAAGCAACTCATTACACTACAGTTCCGTCCATCACTAATGAAAACGGTTTCTGATAACTTTTAGAATCAATCCATGAGCTAAAAAGAAGTTGAATTAAAATACCTGGACACAACTTTCCAAAACTCATTTTTGTCAATAAAGTTGTTTTCGAATCAAAAAAAAACAGAGTCACTTCTTTTAAAATGGAGATCAGTTCATTAATAGATCTTGCCATATCAGAGTTTATCTTACTATATCAGGGCATTTCTTCAAAGCAAAATAGAGAATAGAATGAGAGAATTTTGGGAAGAGGCATTTAAAGACAAGCAGGAAATGTGGGGCTTTGATCCTACTCACTCAGCTTTGTTGACAGCCGAGATGTTTGTTGACAAAGGAGTGAAAAAGGTACTCATCCCCGGAATAGGATATGGCCGAAACGCACAGGCCTTTCTGATCAAAACAATGGAGGTTACAGGTATCGAGATCTCAAAAACAGCAATCGAGCTGGCTGAAAAGCATTTTGGCTCAACCATGAAAATTTACCATGGTTCTGTAACCGATATGCCTTTTGACAGTGATCGTTATGAAGGTATTTTTAGCCATGCTTTAATTCATCTTCTAGACGAAAATGAAAGAACTAAATTTATTAAGGATTGCTACAAGCAATTATCTGACAGTGGGTATATGGTCTTTACAGCAATATCTAAGAAAGCGCATTCATATGGTCAGGGTACGTATCTGAGTAAAGATCGTTATGAACAGTTTGGTGGAGTTAAAATCTTTTTCTATGACGAAACTTCAGTTCAAAAGGAGTTTGGAAAGTATGGATTAACCCATATTACAGAAGTGACCGAAAATCATCCATTTTATTTGATCACATGTTTTAAAAGAGTACCATAAAACGGAGTTGAATTCATCATAAGTCAACAACTATATAAACTTTTTTCACTGTAAGACAATCAAAGTACATAAAGCAAGTCAGCATAGCAGAGTGGCTAAAATAGTAAAGTGGCTAAAATAGCAGAGTGACAAAAAATGAGATCAATACGACCAGAAAAAATCAGAACTGAAAAAGAGATGTTTCCTTTGATTGAAAGATTGCTTAACGCTGACCAATAATGATCTATTGTTGAACAGAAAATAGAAATCATTTTGATCTTAATGCAAAAGTCCGCAAAACAAGAACAAATTGTAGTGGATAGCATACCTAAATGCATTTAGGTATAATAATAAACAGGTCTACTTACGAGTGGCAAGGCAAATTGTACAGAAGAAAAAGCTATAAAGATAAGCAAGCAGAGTGTTGAAATGATAGTAACACCTATTATGGCCGAGGCTAATCCGATTATGGAAATAGAATATGAAAAAGAAAAAATGAAGCAGGTATTTGTTACAGATAGTTTTAAAAAAGGTTTTAATACCCTTTATGCCTCTTCACTCATTAAGAAACCTTTTTTAATGTCCATCTTGCCAGGTTGTAAATACAGTAAGCAAGGGCATATCAAAGTGAGTCCATTTCAAAAAGATACCATTATGAGTGTATTTGCCTGTGGTGAAAACAATAGCATGAAGCCATCAGTAACGCATGCTGTTTATGAAGGCAATTTAACTGGAGCTGTGGTGAATGAGAGTTTAGTAGAAGTTTTAATAACAAACATTGAAAGTGATACTGAAAATAACCATGTAGTAAGGAAGCTAAAAGATTTTTTTCCTGATTTGAAAATTAATTATGATGTAGAATATGAAAAAATACACTTGTTTCCATGTCAGCATAATATTTTAAGAGTAGAAGGATTGCAAATTAATATATCCGCTATTATCAAACTGATCAACAATATGGGTTTTGAGTGTCAGTTATTAGAGGACAAAATTTGTTGATTAACAGCCTCCATCAGAGAGTACAATTCATAAAATCCCTCTGATTTCCTCGTTTATTGTAAATTCAAAAATTCCTTTTCATGTTCTTTTGCAAAATCAATGAATGATCGCGGTGGACAGTTGGTTAAACCAATCACTTAAGATGAAAGTAGTTAACCGGTATTCTTCTTTTGCTTACTTGTAACTAGATAAGTACTTAAGCCTAATTAGTTTATATTATTCATTTTGCTTTATTGTCTGATTCTTAAATAGTTAAGTCAAAAAAGCACTTATTAATAAGTTAAACTATCATAGGGCAAGTACTTACCTGGCTTTACTTTTCTGTTGTGTTTCAGGTTTGAGCTTATGTGCCATGTACATAACTGCATAAAATGACTGTCAGTCATTTTATGCACAAAAAAATTATGCCCTCAATCCAACCATCACTGTTTCAGCATATGCTTCAAATAGTTGCTTTCTCTTTATCTTTTCGATGTCTTCAATAAAGACCTGCTTTGATTCAATAAAATTCATTAATCTCATAAGCTTCCCCATATCATATACGTACAATAGGTCGCATCTACGTCTTTTTTAATTACATTTGCGGCCTGGCAGTTCTCTATATGTTTTGTGAAAAAGTCTCTTAATTCCCTGCTTATCACTAAATAGTTCCTGATGCTGCTATTGAAGTCAGGTCTTTCCATATAAAGAATAAGCTCAAAGTATCTGGGATGATCTAAATAATAGTGATAGTAGGCCATGATTAATCCTTTTGTGGCCTCCGGTAAATTCTTCTCTTTCTGGAGAGCAGTTTTGAAATAATCTAATAACAGCTCCAAGGCTTTAACGCTCACTTCGGCAAGGATATCGTCTTTACTTTTATAGTATTTATAACTGATACCTTCGGCCACGCCACTGCGGTCAACTATCTGGTCAACCGTGAAATCAGTGGCGCCTACTTCTTTTAAAACAGTATCTGTTGTTGTGATAATTTGTTGTTTTCTGTGCGATTTAGGAAAATGTTTTGAACCCGCTTTCATAAACTGGCCATTAGTCATTCTTACAATGTAGGATAAAAATTACCTCGTAAAATTTTATTTATTAGGTTAAATTAAAAGATCGTACAAAAGTGCTATAACTTGCGTGTAGAAAAATAATCTATATTTACATAATCTATGTCTATTTCCATACTCGTTAATGAGGTTCTTCTTACAACCTGACTAAAAACGGCAGTTTCTAACTGAATAAGTAGTACTTTGAAGCATAAAACCTGATTTTCGGGAAAGAAATGCAATACAAGTATCTGATAGTAAACATACTGCAATTTCTACCCAAAATTTTCACTTCTTATATAGTTATACTTAACTAGTTAAACCGATATCAGCAAAGAGCTTTATTGTGCATAATGGCCTTATTTTGGCAAGGCTTCCATAAAAGCCAGGATGTCTGCACCTATCTCTTTTAAATGGGTTTCAAGAGCGAAATGACCAGTATTGTAAAATTTTACTTCGGCTCCAGGAATGTCCCTTTTGTATGCTTGTGCTCCTTGGGGCAGAAAATAAGGATCCTTGTTTCCCCAGACTGCTAGTAGTCGAGGCTGATGGACTTTGAAGTAGGTATGAAACGTTGGATATAAGTCAACGTTGTTGCGGTAATCGCTTAAGAGGTCGAGCTGAATCTCTACATTTCCCGGCCGGTCCAAAAAATGCTGATCTAAGGTGTACGTTTCTGGTGCGATAAGCGATTTGTCATCTACGCCTTCCTCATACTGCCAGCGGGTGATTTTTAAAGCAGTAAATTTCCTTAATGCTTCCCTGTTTTCCTGAGTTGGATTTTGCCAGTATTTCCGGATCTCACTCCAGCCCTCACTTAGTCCTTCCTTATACGCATTACCATTCTGGGAGATGATGCCAGTGATCTTTTCCGGATTTGCGATGGCCAGTCTATAACCTGTTGGCGCACCATAATCAAATACGTATAGAGCAAAACGTTTAAGTTCTAGTTTATCAATAAATCCCTGCATGGTCTTGGTCAGGTTATCGAATGAATAGATAAATTGTTTACGATCTGGCATATCGGAGTAGCCAAAGCCGGGTAGATCAGGTGCAATCACATGATAGTGGGCAGCCAGCATCGGTATCAGATTTCGGAACATATGCGACGAGGTCGGATAGCCATGCAATAAAAGGATAACCGGAGCACCCAGAAGACCTGCCTCACGATAAAAGATGTTGATCCCATTGACACTAGTAGTGTGGAAATGAACTGAATTAGTTTTCATACTTTTCTGATTTAAATGATCTACTATTTGTGCATATCCCGTTAGATATGTCCCTGATAGAATAAGGCTCACTAACAAGGCTATGCTTTTTTCCATGATTTTTCTTTTTTGATGATTCAAAAGTATTTCAGATATTTGATTATTAAAAACGATTAATTATGATGAGTTTAATCACTATTTATGATTTATGAATACAAATGATCTGAAACTATTTGAGGCAGTTGCCTCTTACAACAGCTTTACAAAGGCTGCAGAAGCTATGTTTACTGTACAATCGAATGTTACAGCCCGCGTGAAGAATCTTGAAGAGGAGTTTGGGGCTACTCTGTTTGTGCGCAATGCCAGGAAAGTATTGCTTACCCCTGCAGGCGAGGTGCTTATGCACTATTCCAAACAAATTGCAAATCTGCTTGACGAAGCCAAAAGCAATATTAAAAGTACACAGGTTTTGACTGGCTTGCTGAAAATCGGATGTATTGAAACAACTATGGCCCTTAAAGTACCCCAGATACTTACTGATTTCGGTGCTGCCTATCCGCATATTGACTTGGAGTTTAAATCCGCTATGCGCTCTGTACTTATTCAGGATGTGCTGGATTACAGGGTCGATGCTGCTTTTGTTTCCGGCCCGATCAGCGTGTCCGGTTTGCAGCAGCAACTGATCAGAGAAGAGCAATTGGTCATACTCGGACCGTCGAATACAGCTTCTCTTTCAGCTGTTTTGAATCAGCATACTTTCCCGAAAATCATTGTTTTTGACCAAGGATGTATATTCCGGGCTCGGTTGGAGTCCTGGCTTAGTGGTAAAGGTATTGTACAATATAAACCAATCATTGTCAATTCCATAGACGGCATTATTAACTTTGTAGAGGCTGGCCTTGGTATCAGCATACTGCCTGAGGAAATTCTCACTAGTTACTATGCAGGAAGGAATATCAAAACGTTTTCATTGAATAAGGAATTAGGGACAATGACCACAGTCCTGATCTACAGAAATAATGTAGTTCAGTCCAGAATATTGGAAGCTTTTATTAACCTGTATAAAGAGCAGACAGGAGTTGCTGCTGGTTGCAGAGAATGAGTAAAACTGAAAGACATTTATGTGTCCATTAGCTAAAGTAGTCATTCTGGGATGTAGCTGATTGCCATAGGGAAGGCAATGGTTATTCTAATGTATCATATTCGGACAATGAACTAGCCTTATTGTGTATTCTTACTAAAAAAAGTACCTTCTCTAGCAGTACTGGTTCGTCGCACAGATACAGAAAAAGAGCCACAGTTACTTTGTAATAGCTTTACGCATAGGGTTAGTTGTGCTTAAGTAATCTTTTTATGCGTCAAGTAAATGTAATAGGTATACTGTCCACAGGTGTGCACGAGTAGACATTAACAGAAGACTTACTCTACAAAAAGCGTCTGGAATATACTAAGTTATGACCATTTGCGGAATTCATTTGCGGAATCCATAGGAAAGAGGTATGGAGTTTGCCATGCTTGAGTCTGAATTACCTGTTTTACTACAGGTTTTATCCAGGGTGCATAAACTCTTATCGCTTTTTTTTCTCTTTTTCCAATTACAGACATGATGTCTTTCTTTGCAAGAATAGTCTTATCGAAAATAAATATTGCTTCATGGAGACTATAACGCGAGAAGCTTTCGAAGAAGAACTCAGAAATTTACTAAGTTACAAGCCAGAATAAGAGCTTAAATACAAAATTCCCCTCGTAAGTAACTGATAAATAACCTACTATAGCATAAGTGTGGCGCTTTTTCTGATTTTCTGGAAGATACCCCCTAGTACGGCTTCATCAGAGTGGCTGTACTTCATCAAGTGCATACAAGAAGCTGCTGTACCGCCATCAGCTTCTTGTAACAATAAATCATATTGAGGTTTTCATAGTACAGAGGTAAATGAATAACTCTAAGAAACTAATTCTTTGAAAACCGCCCTTTATTGTCCAAATGTAACGAGAACCTCATTGTGAAAGTGAAGATAAAAAACAGAACTTACTCGATATTATTCGAAGTGGATCGATTATTACTTGGTTACATATGAATTTTCATGGTGAATATGACTTTTTGAAGCGGATTGATAAGAACACAATACCTTTTAATATAGAACAAATATTTTCCTTAAAAATAGAGACGAAATTATGATATACCGATAAGGATATCAGATACTTAGTTCGTACGGTCAATCCCATTAAAAAACCAATTACTAGTAATACTCCGTATAATACACATACTTTCCATCCTGTGTAAGGACTGGTTTTGTACGAGAAAAATAGTAGAAATGGAAAGATAACAGGACTTAAAAGAAAAAGTAGTATGTCTCTGGCAGTTAAATAGCCGTCTGAACAGAAAAAACCACCAAACTGCTCATAGGTATACCCACTTAAAAGAATGTCATAGAGTGTTTGATAATACGGTCCATGAACTAAGGTTAATAAAAACGCACATACAAATACCCAACCAATGAAAAGAATCAGCGCACCGATAGAAACACCTATCCACCAGAATGTTTTTTTAAGGGTTGTATGCATGCTAAAATGTGGCTATAAACTAAGTTGGATTGAAAAATAATCACTTCCCTTAGATATAAAAAATCCGGTAACCAGTACCGGATTTTTTATTTAACTAACATCAGTCTGCCCTTTCTTTTTAGAAGCTGGCTTCTCTTTTTTCTAGAGTATCTCCGGATGATGTATTTTAATAAGAGCAGTCGGTTTAGATCTTCGATTATGTAAGATGTTCTACTGTACATTATTTGAGGTTCACCTGTTCAGAACTGATTTTGTTATATAATTTTGTTTATGTTAAGTATAAATAACCTAATCATATTTATCTCCCTTTCGTTGTTATTGCTTTTTGTGACTGGTTTCTGGGGATGGCTATACTAAAATCATCAGATATAAATGAATGGTCTTCTCCGCTTGGGAAACGATTTGCTTCCATTCCCTATAGGAATTAGCTACAGGTGAACCAGCTGGCGGAGCCTCATCTGTAGGATATACTCTCTGAGTAAATGCTTTATGTGGGTCAAATTCAACTATGTTCTTATGAATTAAGCTGAGTTTGTTTAGGGCATTTTCTTTGTCTTTTGGGCTAGGATGTGGAAAAGCTTTGATCATTTCAATGCAGCTTGCAAGTATACCAATTAGATGAGGGGATGCAGCCAGATATATTTCTTCATTCAGTGACATCATTTCATGCAACTGACTTTGAAAGCGGGTTAAGATTTTACGATGCAGAATGATTGGATTTTCCACTAAGGTACTATAGATAGAAACTTATCAGTTAAGTGACAATGACTAGTTGACAATCAGGGTATTACCTGAACTAGTATAGACAATGCTTTCGATAGTGTTTAGTCAAGAAATTACCTGGATAAGTGTTATATAATAACTATGTTATCTATGAATGCTACAAATAAATGTTATGAGTCATGCTATTTAATATCTTCACTCTGTTCATAAATTCACTTTATACATACGTTTACATACCAACAAGCGGATTTCGTTTTACAGCTATTTCCTGAAAAACAAGTTTGTGTGTGCTAACCTATATGAAATGAACAAGGTATATAAATGCCATTTGTAAAATTCAGATACAACTTGGATATCAACAATTCAATAGAATATTTATGTCTTTCCATCTTTCTGCTTCTATCTTTCTTACACTCAGTTCAGATTATGAGGAATTTGCCCGATAAGCATAAACTGATGATACATCATACTAAAAAGCGTTAGACTTTGCCAGAACACGGACAAAGTCTAACGCTTTTGTCTAAAGATGCTGATATTCTTCAATTAGAATGCATTAATAAACTTCTTTATATCGGAAACTGCTTCCATAGATGCTTTCGAAGCAATGTGTGAAAACACCCAAACGTGCTTTTGCCCGTCAAACTCCTTCAGTTTTGCGTTTTTTTGGATGGGTTTGATAGCCGCATAGAAGTTTTTGGAATCATCATTCAACACTTCATCGGTACCTACCAGCAACAGAACAGGAGGGAATTTCGTGAACTTTATTTCACTTGGGTCAGCTTCTTTGATTTTATTGGGCGCATATAACAACGCATGATCGTATAGGAATTTCTTACTCAGAATCGGGTCAACGGCCTGCTTGGTTTCATACGATTTATTAGTACACTCCAAATCTATCCACGGAGAAATCAGAGCTAAAGAAGACGGCAATGGCAGGCTTGCTTTTATGGCATCCTTTACCAGAGACACTGCCAAACCGCCTCCTGCACTGTCTCCAATAAGGGTGATTTCATGGTTGGGGTATTTCTTTTGAATCTGGCGATAAACGCCCAGAATTTCATTGTTGGCTGTAGGAAACTGATGCTCAGGCGATAAAGAATACTCTACATACAGAATTGGCAAATGGAATTCCTTGGCCAAACGGCTTACCATAGCTTGGTATGCATGGATGTTGCCATATGTATAGACACCACCGTGCAGGTAAATAATCAGGTGGTTTTGATTGAGTAAATTTTGATTAAACCAGTAAGTCTTAACACCGGCAATTTCTGTTGCATCAACACTGACTGTGCTATCGGGCGGATATACTTTACCCATGGTTTCATACACTGCCCGAAAATTTTTGATCTTTCGCATGGTGCTGTCCGGAATGTTCTGTGCCTGAGTAGCTGAAAAAAGGAGTATGAATAAACTTAGAAGAAAATATGATTTTGATAGTGTGTTCATGTTGGTTTGTTTTTAAGAATGAAACGGTTTGATAAGTGCAGCCTTGATAAGTGCAGCGCAGAAACGCCGCTTGTTTTCTTGTATTTTATTCAATTGCCCCGGCTTTGGGTCATGGCTGAGATCACCATTCGGTTTTTAAGCGTTAGATTGCCTGGGTGGGTTTTCTCGAATAATTTCATTGTTGTGTTTTCAAGTGTTGGATAGGTGATAGATGAATAGGTTTGGTTTATTGTTTCTGGTAAGCAGGGGCATATATCTGATTAGCAAACTCTTCAGCGGTGGTTGGCGTGGTCGTAGACTCATCTCTTTTCTGATAGTTCATGAATCCGGTTTGGATCGCGGATGCCATATCGATCAGGTTTTGGGCAAAGTCTTCCGAAAAGCCATTGTTTAAAAACGCTTGTCTGGCCTGTTCAACCGGGAGTTGCACATAAGGCAAATCCGGATTGCCAACAGCTTTTCCCACAATGCTAGTTATCTCGCGGAGGGTGTAATTTCTAGGTCCCATCACGGCATGTACACTTTTTCCTGTGAAGTCAAGATTCGCCAAATGAATGGATGCAACCTGGGCTACATCTTGGGTGGCTACCATTGGAATGGCGTAGTCACCATCGGCGGCTGACCCGTTGATACCCATTTTCTTGACCAGACCGATGGTCCGTAATATGTTTTCCATAAAATAAGCCGAACGGATGTGCAACACATTCACACCTTCGAGTTGATTCAGCCGCACTTCCTGCTCGGCGGTGCCACCCATCATGCCATTGCCTTCATGCATATGCGACCCTACGCTACTCATATTAACGATGTGGCGGATTCCTGACCGTTCAATGGCTTTGATTAGCGTCCTGGTTACACTTCTCTGGTAGACTCTTGTGTTTTCGGCTTTCACATTATCGGGTACTAACACAAAGGCGCTATCGGCATCTTTGAATGCCTTGGCGAGTATTTCGGTATCAGTAATATCACCTGCAACGATCTGAGCACCCAAGCTGCGGTATTTTTCCAGTTTGTCGGTGTGTCGGGCAATCAAAGTTACCTGATGACCTTCGCTCAGGAGAATTTCTGAAATTTTACTTCCGATAGTGCCTGTGGCGCCGAGTACTACAATTTTCTTTTTCATTTTTTTATGTTTTAAACTTGTTTCTGATTGACAATACAAAGGTGGGGAAGCAAACGCGGAGAAACTTGTATCAGATCACTATTGTAGTGCTTCGTGTTATAGTGTCTATAATAGGGTGGGGTTTTGTTTTGAAACTAGACTATTTTTGATAATCTGTCTTGAGGAAGATTCCACAACGGATAGATAATCAGCCAGGAGATATGCTATTTCAGGTTGCTGCTGTACATGCCCCCATCAAAATGCGGCGCGTTGGTTTGGGTGACCAGTAAAACAAGATCACTTTGCTCGATGGCACCTATGAGTTTGACTGTACTTTAAATGGAAAACTAGTAAATTAGCAGTTAGATTCGGATACTGGTAAAAATGTGGATGGGAGTAGGTGATTGCGCAAAGAGAGTTTTTACTTTTCGGCGGATTCGTTGTTTGAGCAGTTGATTGTTTCTTAGCAAGGTATACAATTTGTCCCTTCCGAGTTCAATTTGGTGCACTACAGAAAATCCTTCAACATGAAATACAGTTTGGCAGTGCCATCTACTGCGATGTCATTTGGGTAAGTGTTGGCGAATCAGCTGAATTTGCTCCAAAACCAGACAATCCTGCATGGTTTCTTTTTCCTGACGCCAATTGGCTTCGTACCGTCTTGGCTCAATCACGCCTGACGAGTCAGACCAAACGTCTCTGTGAGAGCATCCACAGAGCTTTTCCACACTGATTAATGGATATTGCTCACTCAGGCGGGTTACTGAGCTCACAGATCCGTTTGGTACCAGACTTTTTCGGATGGAAACGTTAAGTTGTTCTTCGGTCAGGTCAATAGCTGTGTTAAATGCCTGATTCTGAAGGATTAAGTCTTTGATTTTAGTTTGAGCTTGTGCCAATTGCTGAGCTTGTTTTGCCAATCTTTTTTCATGGATTTAGCATAAGAATTTGTAGAAATCGGTTGGAGAAACTGTCCAATGATGTCTTCAACCGGTACGTTGCCATCCATCCGGCTGGGCTGATACAGATCAATGGTCTGGATACCCAGACGGGTCAGAGAGTAGTTGATAAAATTTTTGATAGCAATCGGACGCAGATCCATTCCCAACGGCTGACCGTTATGAAAGATAGCTTCGAATTTTACGCTGATAAAAGCCTGATCCCGCCTTCCTTTAACGGCTTTACCTACCAACAGCTCATTATGACCCGCTCCATAAAAATCTCTTGTGTTTAAAAAATTAATACCATAGTCTAATGTTTCGTGTATAGCTCAGATATTTTTCTTGTACGGCTCTAATAGGACAATACAAGATTGAAGATTCATTTTTCGTCCATAAATAAACATATTAAGCATATTAAACAGTAAATATGCTTCCCAGTTTTGATAATCAACCCTCCCGTTTTCCTTCTTTTCCTTTTTGATTGCTTACTTCACGGGAGGCATATTTAGCATATTAAACATATTTGAATTCTTTTATTTTTAAACTTTATTTCACATATTTGTCTAACTAAACCCAATCTGTTATATGGCAAAAAAACAAAGCACCTCAACCCAGAAAGATGAATCTGCCACCCCTATAGAAAAAATTCTGGCAAAAGAGGATAAAAATCATTCCATAGGCGACCAGCATCAGATCGATACGGTTCGCCTGACGGTAGAGCTGGATGCTGACCTGGATTATTTCATTAAACAAATTGCCTGGTTTGATCGCAGGTTTGAAAAGGAAGTCATTAACCAGATAATCCGCGAATACAAACGGATTCATGGGTCAAAATATGAGCATATACAACTGACCAACTACCAACCCAAACGTGGAGCAGCCAGAGGTACCCGAAAAAAGAAAGAAGACTGAGCTGTTTCTATCACAACGTTTTAGCTCAGAGCTTACAGGCTTATATGACACCAGACTCAAGTGCTCCTGCATACCCAGGATTTGTGACAACAGATAAAATCAGAAAAACTTCCTTCAAAAAGCTTTCTAAAGGCTTGTGATATGGATTTTATTCCTGTTGTATTTAGAGCTACAATTACCGGATAGTCCAAAAAAAGCGGACAGCAAACCCTCCCTCCTACCTTCACACTATCCCCACCGGGCCACAACTAATACAAAATGCTGTGAACAAAACGCTGTAAACAGAAAAGGTTTGCCCTCTTGCAATTTCTCTCAAAGCTCTCGCAAGTACTCACTCCCTTATGCGTAGGTTTATTCGTAATTGAGTAAAGTTTAATCACCAAAACACTTTTCACCCTCTAAGCTCCTGACAAGATCTACGCTGGTCGTCCCTCTCCCCTAGTCCTGTCTGGTTAGTAACCCTACCAAATCGCAATCGATTAGCTCACGAAAACGTACTCTTGTCCTCATACTCTCGTCCTCACTCAGCTTACTCTTTTCCCATATGCTGATCCTGCACTGATGATCACTACAAAAACCTTATATAGAATAATTCTAAAAATATTTTGATTGTCAATGCGCGCTTGTATTTTCGTCTTTAATTAGATTAATTTTAAATAACCACCTACTCATTCGGTATGAAAAAATTACTACTCCTGTTTTTACTGATTAACAGCTATTTGTCTCTTTATGCGCAAACCCGTATCCTGGAAACAGGCACCCTTATAGGCAAAGTCCGTAGCGCCGATGGCCAACCTGCATCCTATGTGGGTGTATTCTTACCCGCCCTGGGCTTAAGTGAGCAAACGGATCAGACAGGCTCGTTTCGTTTTGCCAAGATTGCTATAGGTCAGCAGACCATTCAGGCACGGCTTGTTGGGTTTGAACCTGCCAGTCAGACAGTAACTGTCCGCGCCGGTGAAATTACTAAGGTAGAAATTACGCTGAAAGAAACCAGTCAGCAACTCAACGAAATAGTGGTAAATGGGTATGTGGCTTACCGCAACGAGGTGACCAATCTGGCCACTCGTACAGCTACACCCATTTTGGAAATACCTCAGTCGATCCAGGTTATCCCACAGCAGGTACTGCGTGATCAGCAGGCTTTTACCATCAATGAAGCCATTCGCAATGTAGCCGGAATGAACCTGTTTTCGGTTTATCAGGATTATACAATGCGGGGCTTCCGCTCCAATGACGGTAATTTTGCCTACAACGGTGTACGGGGAGCCCTTTACCAGTTTGACCAGCCGGGTCAGCTGTTCAACGTAGAGAAAATAGAGGCCATCAAAGGACCTGCCTCCTCCCTGTTCAGCAATGCCAGTCCGGGTGGTATTATCAACATCGTTACAAAACAGCCCTTAACCACCCGACGCTACGAACTTTCAGCCTCCTACGGCACCTACAACCAGTTTCGACTGATGGCAGACGCAACCGGACCGCTTTCACCCAAACTCTTTTACCGCTTGATTGCCGGCTATGAAAACAGTGATGCCCTCAGCCGTGTGCAACACATCCGCCATCTGTTCCTGGCTCCCTCCCTACGCTACCAGTTCTCTGACCGCACCCAGGCTACACTGGAAATAAACCTGTATAATGACCGCCGCACGGTAGGCTTTGAACGTGGATTGCTTGCTCCCCAGCAGGCTGATGGCACCTATAACCTGAATGCACTGCCCATCCGCTGGACACGCCACAATGAAAACGACTTCAGCAAAACCAGGGGCCTATCGGCTCAGCTACGATTCTCTCACCAGTTCTCTTCCCTGCTAAGTCTGCACGCGATGGCTCGTTCAGTACATTCCGATCAGGAGCAACAGGATATTACCAGTGGATTTGGGGAGTTAGTTATCGCAGGGGTGGATTCGCTCATTAACCGCAGTTACCAGTATTTTAAACAAAAGCCATTATTCAGCTTCCAGGCCAACCTCTATGTCCAGGCACGGCTGCAGACAGGACCATTCGAACACCTGCTCATTGCCGGAACGGATCTGGCCAATATGGGCCGGACCTACTACTACGGATCCTGGAGGGCTCCCTCTCTGAGTATTTATAACCCGAACTTCAGTCGGGATTATCCTGTTGATCGCTCGCAAGCCAATCAAAGCTTTGGTGGATATACCACTGAAAATACATGGTTATTGGGTGGGTATGTGCAGGACCAGATCAGCCTGGCCAGGGGATTGAAAGCCTTGCTGGGGCTTCGCTATGACACCTACCACTATAAAAACTCTTCAACCGATGACTTTGATGCTGCCTACTCCGGTCGGGATGCGTCAACGGCTACTGTAGTACTACCCCGGCTCGGACTGGTTTACCAGCCTGTGAATATGCTTTCGCTTTATGCCAGTTACAGTGAAGGCTTTCAACCCCAATACTCTAATTTGAACAATGCAGGCGGTCCCTTCGATCCTGAACGGGGCGTGCAGTATGAAATCGGAGCTAAGGCGGAGTTGCTGGGCGGTAAACTTGTTCCTACCATTGCCTTTTATCATCTGGACAAGAAAAATATCCTTGTCCCTGATCCAACCGATCCGAACGGGTTACGGCAGCGCTCAGATGGGAAGGCACGCAGTAAGGGGGTAGAAGTTACCCTGCAGGGCAATTTGACTACTCAGCTCAGCCTGATCACTTCCTATGCCTACAACCAGACCAAAAACCAGAAAGGGGGCGAGTTTGGGGCTCCTGAAGGCTCCTTGTATCCGATGGCACCCAATCACACAGCCAATGCCTGGGTGAAATACAGTTTTACAAATGGGCCGCTGAACGGGCTGAGCCTCAATACAGGTTTGCAACATGTGAGCAAGCGAAATACCTTCACCGAAGGTTTTGTACTGCCTGGTTTTACCACACTGGATGCTGGCCTTTCGTATAAAATTAAGGCTATCAGTCTGGGCTTGAATGGCAACAACCTGACCAATATCCGGTATTATACCGGCGGGTACGGCCGTGGGATTTTTTGGGCAGGAATGCCTCGCTCCTTCCGACTCACACTGGGATACCAGTTCTAGATCGGATATCGGTTCAATGCATAACTTTTGCACCAGAAAGACGGGGTTGAGCCTTGTAAAAAGAACATCTGGTGTGCTCGGGCATAGGGTGTTCCAGCTCATTTTTCATCTGTGAATACCAGCCCAGAATTGTGAATGGTGACAGTAGAAAAATACTTTTTTCCTGTAGTTTACTCTTCGCATACGTCTACCCTTTTCCATTGCTCTACGACAACCAGGTAGCTTTTTGTATATACAAAAAGCTACCTGGTTGTCCTTTCTGGTATAACGGCTCAAAGACAACACAAATAAGGTGACTTTGTTTAAACGCTTAGTACAAACCTTGATTGTCAGACGTTCACTAGTCAATATTGGTAGCTTACCTCCCTCTGACGGCTTACTGATTTCCTTATTTATCTTGCTATGCCAAGTAAACGCTGTTCTTGTAATCCCCTTATCTTACTTTCTTCAACATCAAATATATTTTTATATACTGTAAGTCAATTTGTTATATTAATCAATATAATATATATAAATATAACTTTTTTACTATAAGTATATTTAGTATATAAATATACTTATTCTTCTAGCTAAATATAGAAATGGTATTTCGAGCACTGCAATTTCTAATTCCAAGATAATAAAGTCTGCCATTATTGACTAAATATAGAAATGGTATTTCGGTCACTACAATCTACAAGTTAATAAAGTATGCCATTATTGGGACGCCGTTTCCACTTCAAACCAGTCGCCTTAACAGTCCGCCGAGTCGCAAATGGTTTCTTTTACACTTTACCACTCGGTAATACACATAATTAAAATGCACATAATTAGGTAGACAAATACATAGGATTGAGTATTTCCTCTTTTGCCATTTCCGTTCATTTTTGCCCTGGTTCATGTAAGCTCTCATTCAAGCTCTTACTGTGCTTTTGCCTGATCAGCTTTGTATACCAGCAGCATACATCTTTGCTGTATGCCTATCCGATTAGTAAACCAATCACTCAAACTTATTTCTGTTTCTAGTTATTCAATCTTTTTATTATTAAATCTTTTTAGCCTAATGTCTTTTATTCGTCAATCTGCCAAGCAGGCAACTTTCTTTTTTCAACTCTGTCACAAGTTGCCAGCCCCCTACCCTGCTGTAAGAACCTCATTTACTTACACTATACTTGTTCTTTTGGCTTTACGCTTGATAATCTCTTTCCGTTCAGATCCGTAGCCATATATGCCACAAGCTTCCTTTCTATAGCCTGAAATTGGTTTGCATCAGGCTTAGACCCTTCGTTTGTTGCCAGTCCACAACTGCCAGTCAGCAGGATAGATTGCTAAAATAGCTATGCTAACTTGTACAAATACCCTTTGTGGGCTCTGAAAAGAGTCTGGCTGGCGGCTGTTTGCCTCACCTATCGGCCGGCTGTTTTACTCACCTTCGGCATAGTCGCTTTTTGATTGAACCTGCTTTTTCTTTTCTTTTTTTTACTAAACTCTTTTAAAACCCTTAGCTGAATTTACTGAATTAAATATTAAATTAATAAATTAAGGCAGCATAACCCGTTGAAAATCAATGCTATAAACACTGTTCAGGTGAGGCAAACAGCCGCTGTAAGTGAGATAAACAGCCGCTTTACACCTTGATAGGTAAGGTAAATAGCCGCTTTAGGTGAGATAAACAGCCACTTACGTGAGGCAAACAGCCGGTAGGTGAGTAAAACAGCCGTTTTGCTGACCGAGCTGCTTTATAGGTGAGATAAACAGCCGGTTTAGATACGCTATCTATTCCCGATAGGTGAGACAAACAGCCGAAGCTGGTAGGTAAACTAGCTAAAGGCTGCTAAATTGCTTTGCTACCTTTGATTTGTGATGGTGATAAGTGAGGTAAACAGCCGACTTTTTTTGTAAAAATGTCCTCTGCAGGCTTTGACTGCTGCTTTTGCTTGCCGACAACGTAGCTGTTAGGTGAGATAAACAGCCGGTTTTTTGCTGGATCAGATAGCTTTCCTGCTTCTTGTCCAAACTGTGAGCGTGCTATCTATCAGATGTTAGCATCCGGTCGGCTGTTAGGTGAGGTAAACAGCCGACCGATAGGTGAGGCAAACAGCCGCAGCTGGAAAATTCAGGTGAGATTTATTTGGATACTACTCACCTTGTATGTATTTTTAAACCAAACAAACCCCTATGGCACAATTATCCATCTTTCAGGAGCAGAAAAATCCGGCAGTCCGGATGCACAATAACATTGTCTGGGCGCGCTTTCCGTATCTGGAAGAATCCGAAATGAAGATTTTTCTGTTGATGTTTGCCCATTTGCCCTGGAATATAGAAGAATTACCTGTGTGCCGCATTGCTGTGAAAGATGTTATCCCCTACCACAGCGGGGAGCGCTATCCACGAATCAAACAAGCGTGCCGTGAACTTAAACGCAAGTTTGACTCAGTGGAAATCAATCGTCTGGTTAATGGTAAGGAAGGGTTTCGTCTTATTTCGGCTATCTCCTTTATCGACTATCTGGATGGGAATGATTTCATTGAGGCCAAGTTCTCAGAAGAAATCAAACCGTATCTGATCCAGATGAAAGGGAATTTTACCACTGTTGAGCTCTTTGAACTTTTTTCTTTGAAAACCTCAGGAGCCATGCGTTTTTATATCATGATCAAATCCTGTATCGATGCCGGTATTCACTTTCGGGATACACTTGATAACATACGTGGGATGTTCTTTGGCAAGGAAGAAAAATACGAAGAGTATAAAGTCTTTAAACGCGATTTTCTGCTTCGCCATCAGAAAGCCCTTGAGAATACGCTGAGCGCATTTGAATTTGAAGAACATAAAAAGGGTAAGACTGTCGTTGAATTAACCTTTAAACCACTTAAGAAAGCCTCAGATCGCTATAACCTTCCTACGCTCCTGGAAAAGCAGCTTAAATCCTACAATGTTAATCTGGCAACGGTGGTAAAGCTAATCACGGCCAATGAAGTTGAAGAGGAATATGTGGCATTCGTACTCAAACATACCGCTGCAGAAAACTCGTCCAAAAAGTCAAACAAAAAACTCGATGGAGGATATATTCTCAACCGCCTAAAGGATAAAAGTCTCTACCAGGCATACCTGGATTCGGTCAATCCTTCTCTGCCACTACCTGAACAAGTAGAACCTGCCACCAAAAAGAAGAACTCCAGGCAATCCTCCTCTCCTTCCCCATCGGCAACCATTACCTACAAAGAGCAGGAAGTACTGCTTATGTATCAGGATGCCCAGAAACGACGTGGGTATGCCCATGATTTGGAGCAGTATATGGAGGAAATCTTTTTTAGCAATGGATTTATTAAAGTACTTGATGGAAACCAGTTCTACCTGGTTAAAAGCAACTGATTCGGTTAAGCAACTGATTCGGTTAAGCAACTGTTTATGGCAGGATTCTGTTAAAAGTAGCTGTTATAGTAAAAAAAGCTTATCCAACTGACCATCTACCAATAGCATACGGTATATTGTTTTATGAGATCACATGGTAGATTTACTCTATGAGATAAACTCTCATGTGATCTTCTTTGGTAGCAACGCTTTACTGATTGAGCTAATGTTATTGCAGGCGCGCTTTTCATCTTTTTTATTGTATCACTTTTATTGATTGTATCGCTCTTGCCAATCAGGTATCTCTATCAAAATATCTCTCTACCCGAATATATCTCTACCCAGGTATCGGTACTAAATAGGCTATGAAACAGTTTTATGCTATACAGCTTAGATAGCTGATCTATCTTGAATTATAAAGAGCCTTCCCTGCCGGATTTTAGGTATTCCGATGAGGCCTTTGATAGTTGAGCCGTACCTGACATTTGATACTTCTTATACAGTTTGTACTCCTGGTATGTTTTGGATTCTTTTTACGTTTGTGAAAGAATATCTTTCTTAGACCGCTGGGAAAGATTAAACGCTTTGTACGAGCCAGACGCTTTGTACGAGCCAGACGCTTCGACTATATAATGTGTCTGAACCTTCTCTAACGTAACAAACTGTTTTTACACTTCATATGTTGATTACACCTGGTAGGGTTGATACGTTATATACATATTCTACTTCTTATACTACTCATACACTTTACCTGTCTCCTACTTCTAATGCGTCAAATACTTATCGGAAGTACTATACACTCACTCCGTATTATACGCTTTGTACTATTTATCAGTTTTAAACGTATCGCACTTATTATATTTTTCATACTCTTTAACAGGATGGTAAGTGTTAAACTTCTTATGCTCTTGGTCCTTACAATACGTATTGTAGTACTTATATGTGTCGCGTGTGTAATACTTCTAAGGTTAATATAGGGTATAATGTGTGTTGTAAGTTTTGTACGTATAATGTGTATATTATTTTGCTTATTTTCAGCTGTTTATATATGTAATATTTACTTTTTTGTTTTGAGTAATGTAAGATAATTATAATAAAATTTGCATAATATTACTATTGTTCTTTTCTTTATTGAAAATTGGTAAATTACATTAAATATATGGCTCATACAATTGCATTTGCTTTCAATAAAGGAGGAGTTGGAAAGACAACAAGCGCAGTATCGCTGGCGGTTTCCCTGCAAAGAATGGGATATAAAATTTTGTTTATTGATATGGATCCCCAGGCCAATTCTACGATGAACTTTGGTTTCTCCAATAAAGGAAACCTTAAACATGTAGGCCGGATGATGCTCGGTGAATTTCCAATTCAGGATATCATTCTGCAAAGCCGTGGCATTGATATCTTGCCTGCTTCTGATGAGATGTTTGACAAGCAGCGTGAGATTGGATCCAAGCATTTATCCCATACGTTTCTCAATGATTACCTGGATGCTATCCGCGATCAGTATGACTTTGTGATTCTGGATTGCCCACCTTCTCTGGAAGCGCTTACTGTAAATGCACTGGTAGCCGCCGATCAGGTTATTTGTCCGCTGATTCTGGAAAGTTTTGATATGAAAGGAATTGAAAAGATGATACAGACCCTACTGGATATCCGCAAGAAGGTAAATCCGAATCTGAACTTTATGGGATTCATTGTCTGTAAGTCCTCGGCCATCATGCAGACAAAACTTGGTAAACTGAATCTGGAAGATCTGGAAGCTACCTTTCCCGATAAGGTGCTCCGTCCACTGATACGAACAGCTGTTACAGTGCCTGAATCCCAGAATGAAGGAATGACCATCTTTGAATGGGCGGCAGAAAGTAAACCTGCACTGGACTACGATCAACTGGCTAAAAATATACTACAGATCCTAAATGTAACTTCCCATGAGCAATCCCTCCAAACGAACACTCACGCGTAAACCGATCATGCGGCAGGAGATAAATCTGCACGCACTCTTAGATGCTGAGCCGGGTGATGCTGAGCCAGAGGTTGCTGAGCAGAGTGAACAAACACAGATTTCTGGCACGGTAGATAGTACTCAAAGTGATAGTTCACAAGCTTCTACGCTTGTAAAGGAGGCTAAGCTGGTAACAGGTGTTGAATCGGTAACACAAGCTGAACTGATAGCAGAAGCTCAACTGGTAAGGGATTCGCAACCGGTAGAGGCAGAGCAATCAGAGTCTAAGCCGGTTGAGCAGTCAATGATAGCTGTTACTAAGATTGAGAGAGAGGATAGGCGAGAGCAGCCTGAAAAAGTAATACCAGAGGAAAGTGTGACTAGTCAGTTAAGTCAGTCGCCGGATAGTGGTGAAAGCGCGAAAGAAAGAGTGGAGAAAGAAAGAGTGGAGAAAGAAAACGCATTTGCATCTACTGGTAAAGTATATACGGATAATGAGTATAGTGAGGGTAAGGAATATTATACGGATGAAGAGTATAATGCGTATGGAAAAGGTGGTAAGATGCTGAATACAAGTAAATTAAATCAGAAAAATAGAAAGGCAAAACGAAAGAAAGAAGACGCACCTAGGATTAAGTTTACAACAACTCTTCAAGCCAAATACCTCGAGATGATCGATGAAGTATCTTTACAGGAACGATACAGAGATAAAAATGAGTGGCTGGAAAAAATTCTGTCTATGTATGCAAAAAAGATAGGATACGATCTTGGTTGAATTCTACCATTGGAGCTGATTTTTCAGTATGTACTAGCAGATGCTACCATTTGAGTAATTCAATCAGAGTAATTAAAACTAGACTATCCGGAAAGGATTTTCTGAAAGTAAAAATTAGCTCTTTATAACAAAGGCAGGTTTACTTATCTGCCTTTGTTATGAATTTTATCTATGCTTACTATGCACAAAGGGGGAGTATTTGTTAGAAAGTAAGAGAAAGCTCCACATTCCTGTTGGAATGCACCATTAAACAATAAAAAGTAAAATCTATATTTTAGTCTTTAATCTAACTTATTGTTTAATAAGTTTTGGCGTTATTCCACATTGAAGTTCTTCCTTCCACATTTGCTTCACCAGACATTGACATAATTCTATTTTCAATAATACAAAAAGTTTAGGGTCAATTATTTAACTTCCACTGCTTAATTTGCATACGTAAATCTTATCTGATTTATCTTATCTGATTTATCTTATCTGATTGAGAATATAGGTTAACGAAAGATCCCAATCTGTATTAGTACAATTTTATATGAAAAGCTCAGCTGTAGCAACAGCGAAGAGAAGTTGCTTTTTTAAAAAGTAATTTCGGGCCAGCCCCTGCAGGATATAGGCTTTTGCTGAAAGATTCTCTACTGCATCTGCCAATGGTAAGGCTTTTTTGAATATTTGCAAAAGATATTTCTCTGCTAAAAGATACAATTTTTTTTCCTCTCTGCCATCTTTGAGAGCTTCATTTAGCTTTTTTGGAAATAGTCCCTACCAGTCTCAGGGAAAATAGACACTATTTTTTGGGTTGATTTCAAGTTTGAAAAAATATTTTTTGATTTTATGTCATCTGCCGGAGCTATGTTCACATGGAGCTATGTGAACATTAAGTAGTAACCGTACTTTGAATCACTTTTTAGTTTGATGGGAGTACCAGCCGCTTTTCAGAAATAATCGGATTCTGTTCACTTTCACAATGCCCTTACTTCCATTCAGGAGATAAGTCTAATCAATACACAAAACCAAACCAGCAATACTATGAATTAAAAATACAACAATATGCCATGTTAAAAAAATTGATTTAAATCGGAATATTTCCGATTATTGCCAGAATATTTAACATAATGGATTTTACTAGAAAAGCCAGACAGTTTACCAATGCTCCATTTTCCAGGCAGCTCATGCTGGAAATGCTTAAAGAGTATAAGCGGCCAAACGATAAGATCAGTGAATTGATAAAAGCTGGCCTGTTGATCTCGCTAAAGAAAGGCCTTTACATACCTGGAGCAAACGCAGAACTGCCAGGACCACACCCTTTCCTGATAGCTAATCACCTGTACGGACCCAGTTATGTTTCTCTCGAATCTGCTTTATCGTACTGGGAGCTAATTCCTGAACGTGTCTATGAAATAAGCTCTGTGACACTGAAAGCCTCAAAAACCTATAAAACACCCAAAGGCAGATTTAGTTATCAGCATATTCCTTCTCCCTATTACAGCTTTGGGCTGCGAAGTGTTGAATTACAACCTAACCAGGTGGCGCTGCTGGCAAGTCCCGAAAAGGCGCTTTGTGATAAGATCGTTACTACATCAGGGATTTCTCTACGTAGCTCCAGGCAGGTAATGGATTTTTTGCTGGATGATCTTCGGATAGATTACGACAAGTTGAAGAAGCTTGATAAAAAAGTCATACTCTCATGGGCAGATGATGCCCCCAAAAGCAACAGTATACATATGCTGGTTAAGGCGCTCAAAGCCCTATGACAGAATAAACATAAAACATACTAATAGATGTATAGGAAGATGTATAGGGCAGTAAGTTAGAATAAATTTAGAATAAATACACAAGTTAGACTAAGGGATATGATAAAGGAATGGATAGCTCAATACAAGCCGCAGGATACTGAACAAACCCTTTCGGCGCTACGCGAGATTATGCAGGAAGTCACACTGGCTGGGTTGTCACGTACCGATTTTTTTGAAAAAGCGGCTTTTTATGGGGGGACGGCACTACGCATATTTTATGGACTAGACCGTTTTTCAGAAGACATGGACTTTTCACTGCTACAGGCCAATCCGGATTTTTCTTTTGAACCTTATTTTCAAGCGATCATTACCGAGTTTCAAGCCATAGGAATGAGGGTCAGTATCCGGGAAAAAGATAAAAAGCAACAAACCACTGTTGAATCGGCCTTCCTTAAAACAGAAACAATATGGAAAGAACTCGTACTGGAAGAAATTGTAAAACAGGCAGGATTAAAACCGACCAACAGAACGGTGACCATTAAAATTGAAGCAGATCGCCAGCCTCCACTGGGATTTTCAACAGAGGAGAAGCTGCTGGTGAAGCCTTTTTCCTTCTATGTTAAATGTTTTGATTTGCCGAGTCTGTTTGCCGGTAAAATGCATGCTTTGTTGTTTAGGAAGTGGCAAAACCGTGTCAAAGGACGGGATTGGTATGATTTGGAATGGTACATCAAAAAAGGTGTCCCACTGGATCTGCGTCATTTTGCACTCAGGGCAAAAGATACAGGCGACTGGGAAACAGATACCATCACGCAGGAACAGGTTTTGGCATTACTGCAAGCTAAGATTACCAGCGTCTCCTATGCGTCAATCCGGGAAGATATTGTACGGTTTATAAAAGATGAAAGTGTGCTTACCATTTGGGGAGAGAAATATTTTAGTGACCTTATCCAAAGGCTAAAATTTCAGTAAAGTGACCTTCTACGGTATATGACCTTTTACAGGATATGATAGGGAAGTAGAAAAAATCGGTGATTAATAAATCGTATATGATGGCTGATCGTATATGATCCATTAGTTTCAATTAACCAAAAAGCCACCATGAAAAACGGATCATCTCTACTAAACAATCATCTCCGATAAATAATCATCTCTGATACAATAGTTTACCGAAGCGCAGATTGCCACCTGCTACATGAATGAAGAAGATCTGCTTCATAACATCGGCTCTGGCATTGAAGCAAGCCGAGAGCGAAGTTTCAGTTGGCGAAATATATCGACCCGTCTATGGGTCGAAACGTCTATGTGAGACCATGTGCATTACAGATCGTAGCTGATCCCACTGCGACTTTTATAATTAGAGTGTGTTATGAATTTTTGATTTGTTAAAGTCAAAAGATTTTGCATAAAAGATGGAAGAATGCTTCTAAAATCGGCTTGCAGAATCGGCTTGCAGGAGCTTGTTTCAAACTGGTGTACAGCTAGCTGTATGTTATGTATTGTGCAACTAGATACACAGAAGGATTATTATATTGGGTTTCCCACAAAACAGGAAAGCGGTACAAACATGTATTTGTACCGCTGTTTCGCTTATGGAGCTAATCGAACTGCCTCTATTGTTTCGACGGTTTTCTCATAGTAGTATCATCTAGCTTTGTAAAAAGAAAGCATACTTTGACATCCTATAATGGCTATTCGGATTCCACCTGGTTCGGTTCAGACAAAAGAATATACGCTTACTCATCAGGTAAGAAGATTTTTCATGTACTATGAGAGAATCGTCGAAAGCCTGCTTATGAGTCCATTCCAGGAAAGAGTATACGCTATATCAGTGACTTATCAGCTAGGGAATGAATAGCTGTTAAAACATATCAGTTAAAGGATAGTAGGTAAGAGGTATGAGTTAAGGTGTATCCACACCCGGATAAAAACGCAGAGGAATTTTAATCGTTTTAGCCTTTAAATCAACCACTGCGTTTTTACCTACCTTAACAGATGAGAAATCTTTCACCGGAATAAGTTCGATATACTCTACTGATCCCTTAGGAGAGGGCTCCTGTTTAATCTGGGCAGTACCTGAAAGAGTATCAAACACAGCGATATTGCCATATCTGTTAAGTAACATGGCAATGGTAGCTGCCTGTTTGTGATTCCGATTCTGAATATAGACATAGGCCGAGGCTACAAAAGTGAGTATTATAAACAAACTCGCCGGAATTCCCCATTTGCCAAAGCCAAACCAAAAAGCATCTTTTGCGCAAGAGAATACATACGAGTTAGTCTGGATCTTCTTTACCTGATGGCTTAGCTGCGAATCAAACCTGGATACAGATTCAGAAAGCGATTGAATACTTTTTCCAATAGAATCTTTGGCTAGCGCAGAGGAAGAATAGGCAAGGTAATATACCGGTAAAAGTTCATTGCACGGATCAATCTGAATCCCATATATGCTGAGTAGCAAGGCACAGAAGTCTCTTTTCTGCTGATCTGAAAGTATAGGTGCTTCTGTTACCGAAGTATGGGTTATCGGACTAGAGTCTGGTATGTGAATATTTTGCATAACAGGAAGAGAAGATACAAAAGAGAAGATACAAAAGAGAAAATAGAAAAGAGAAAATAGAAAAGAGAAAATAGAAAAGAGAAAATGCAAAAGAGGAGGTACCATCCAACCGGGTAATCTACCCAGCATTATTTTCATAGTTGAATTGTTTTCAAAGCTGATATAAAATACATTCTTGAGAAAGCACTCGCATTTGCCAGACCCTGACCGGATTTGAGTACCTCCCGGATACGGTTTTGCGTGGACTCGTTTTTGTCTCTGGAAATGGTAAAAGATTGGCTTTTAAGCTTATGAAGTCGGATAAAGGTATCCAATGTCGTGTTTTGGGCCTGAGAAAATTCATAATACTCATTCTGGTATACCCGAATCGGAAATTTTTTTCGGATTGACTCGCATAGTTCTTCCAGGTAAGACATGGTGGGAGTAAAAATATTAGCTCCACCCACAATGGCAAATATCTCGATTTCAATACCCAGCTCTTCGAGCACTGAGGGGAGATACTCAGCGACTTCACTAAAGTAATACGGCAACTGCTCAGAAACCGAAGCGCCCAGATCGGCAATGAACAGCTCATTCTCGGCATAGGTAAGCGCTTCCAGAAAGGAGTTAAAAAGCCCGCGATCAATGACTTTATTTGAATTAAGAAAGGTGGCAAGTACCGGACTACGGTAGGCTAGCTGAATGCTTGTCGTACGGGTGGCATCGTCCATATCAAAAATAGCCGCTTGCGGATACTTCTCTGCCAGCAAATAGGTCAGAATACTTTTTCCGCTTCCACCTTTTGACTGGGTGATCAGAATAAGCTTTTTCATCAGAAATGGTTTGTAGTTAATCCATTAAAAAGATCCATTAAACAAATCCATTAAACGAGTCTGTTTAATGAACTAGAATCAATGGATTAGTTGCTCTTTAGGTAAATACCTAGAGGCGAAGGTGCAGGGAAAGAGAAGAAAATGAAATACTCAATTTCGAGGAGTTCTCTACTTATTTCTACGAATTCTGACCCTTTATGAGCCGGTAGCAGTAGTATTTTCTTAAAAAGTAGTGTAGGTTCACTAAAAACGTAGTATAGGTTCACCAATGTTACTTAGAAGCGATAGGCCGTTAACACATTGTTTTAAGCAGGCGAGTAGCCTCAGTAAAGGATGTCTACAGAGTCTGGCTGAGGATAAGTACTTTTTATAAACCTTTCATCAAATCGATATACGGATTTTTTTTTGGTTCATCTTCCTGATTAACGTAGGTAAGGGATCGCTTGTGAGTTTGTGCGGTAGTAGTTTCAGAATCGGAAAGGGCAGGAGAGGAGTCAGCATTCATCAGGTCGATGGGCTGTTGGCTTATTTGCTCCTGTCTGAGCTCAGAGAGCACCTGTTGCCGGATCAGCGCTTTGAGCTGATCAAGATTCAGTTCCAGGGCCTTATTATCCTGAACTGAAGTAGCTGGAACATATCTTCTGTGAATGTCATAGATATGGGTAGGAGTGATGGGTAAATTCAGTGCTTCAGAAAGCTTTCTCGCGATTAGCTCTGCAGATAATCCCTTGTGAAAATACTGATCCTTAAAATACAGATAGAGTAGATTGAGCTTACCCTTTCTTTTGAGCGCAAATGCGGAAATGATATCATCTTTAGTGATCGAGTCCATCTGTATAGAATCAGTTAAGAGTATGAAAATTATAGCTATCCAACTAAAATACAACAAATATGCAACAAAAACCAAATCAGTTAACGGCAAATGCATTCAAACAACAAACACACAACAAAAATGAAACAAACAAATACAGTAAACGATTGTCTGCGGTTATTGAGCATGTTTTTGTTGTATCGATGTTGTGTGACCTTACGCGCAGTTTTAGCAAGAGGCCCGCTGTTAGTAAAGCTAACAAACTGGCAGACAATAACATAGTTATTGGGTAAGGACTAATATGCAGATAAGTTTTTGAAAACCAGTTTTTTACATAGGAAAAAGCCCCATTACACAGGAAACAACTCCATTACATAGGAAATAACTTAAATGAAATAGGCAAATGAAACACTCCAACAGACCTATCACTCCCAAGCGCCCGGCCAGAAGGACAGGTGAGAAAAGAAAGCGAATGAATCAGATAAAATCAGAGGTCAGTAATATAGAAAAACAGCCCGGCCAGTCTGTAGAATTCGCTCAAAGAAAGCAAGGGGAATACATTCTTAAAACTGTCAATGTGAATGCGGCCGTACTCCAACGCTGTAAACAACATGCCCGCGAGCTGGGCATGAAAACGCTGAAAGAGTATGCCGAGAATGCAATGCTCTACTTTGTCAAAAACGGACTAAACCCATCGGAACAAATTCATAGTGAAGAGCTTTCCAAAGAAGTAGTCCGGTTACGAAATCATATTTTTTCGTTTCTGCAAAAACAGGAGCAGCAGTACATGCTGCCTATGTTTAAGGAAGTATTCTCACAGGGAAGATCAATCGAACAGATGGAGTTCTCACTTGAGCAAACTCAACAATCACTTAGTGAGCTGGTAGACCAGCTTAAGCAGTTGTATCTGCTTGTCTATAAGATACAGGGACTGGTAACCGTTTCGGTTTCTACCATGCTCCATATTTCGGACTTGCCTGAAGAGGAAATACAAAATATCAAAGCTGCCAATGCTGATTTTGTCAACACTCAGGTAAATCAGATGCTAGCTAAAATACAGGTAAAAGCAGGAAACAAAATAGAAGAAAACAAAATAGAAGAAAACCATGTAAAGGAAACCTGATGTGCAAGGCCAGATGAGAACAGTCTAAAACCGGATACGATGTAAGTGAAATAGTAAATTATGACTTTATACTATGATAAGTAAGGTGCTTAAAGCGCAATCAGGTAATCACCTAACAGGTAAAGCCGTCAGTAAAACAGGAGCTGTGTATGATAACAAGGGATCAAGTGAGCGTCTTGTTACCTATATGGATCATGAGTATAAGCAAGACGAGTATAAAGAACATGAAATCGCTACAGTATGTGGATCAGGACAAGAGTACAGTAAAAACGGACAATACTTTAGTATGGATAGAGAGAATCTTTCCAAAAAAGAAGTTATTGAAAGAATAGATACCAATGTAAAGGGGCTGGGAAAAGAGGATGCCAAGTTTTACTCTCTTGTGATTTCTCCCAGCCAGGATGAGCTCGCTCACATTGGCAGTGATGCTCAGAAACTCAAAGCGTATACGCGTCAGGTGATGGAAAACTATGCCAGTGAGTTTACACTCAAAAACGGTCAGAAGCTGCAAAGTAAGGACCTTGTCTGGTTTGGTGTGATACACAGGGAAAGACAGTACAGTGGCAGGGATAAAGAAGTCCGGGAAGGAAGCGCCAGATCCGGTCAGAAAAAACAGGGAGATCAGACCCATATTCATATTATCGTTTCCCGAAGGGACTCACAGCAAAAAGTGACACTGAGTCCGACTGGTAGCAGGACTCGTTTTTCAATCAAAGCCTGGCAGAAAAGAAACGCTGAAGATTTTCAGCGTATGTATGACTATACCAGACAGACGCATTTTTCCAAAGATGCTTACAAACAGGCAAAACTACAGGAAAGGGTAGAGGCGTTCAGTAAAAAACATGGACTGGATGGGTATCTTTCCGCAGGACGCATTGCCCTGATGGGCAAAGAACAGGACTTTGACCGCAGGTTTTATCGCAATCTGAAAACACTGGAATCTACGCTTGAAAAAGGTATTCGTCCCGCTGATCCCTACAGTGGACTCGACCGAAAGGATTTATATGCCGAGTTTAAAAAGCTCAGAGACTACCACTTTGATAGCAAGGCTGAACAAAAGCTGCACCGTCAGATAGTCAATCTGCGATCCGATTATTTAAAACAACACGGGGTGAGCCTTTCCGAACTGGATCTTCCCTCACATGCAATCAGAAAAGCCTATGCAGAACATGAGCATAAATGGAAGTTTTACAAGAATCTGGAAGCATTAAAACAAACGCTTTTGCAGCAGGGACATGTGCCCGTAGATTTTGAGCAGAGATTAAGTCAGAAGGCAAACGCAGAAGAGATTGCACAAAGCCAGAAAAGATCTTATACCCGCAAATCGTTTGCCGAACAAGCTACTCAGGAGCCTACCTATAGTAGACACATGTCAAAAGAAAGCAAACAGCAGGAAAAGGGAACGGGTCAAAAGCGTCATCAAACGGGTCGAGAGCGTTATCAGAAAGACATCTCAGCAGAGATCATTTCAGCAGAGATCAAAAGTGATAAGATTCTATCCAGTGTCGCTACATTACAAAAGTTTCTGAGTGGAATGAGTGAATCTGATTTTTCTTTGGATCAGGAGTGGAATACAAGAAAACCAAAACAAAAGAAAAAGAAGACTTTCCTAACTCCCGAGCAGGATACAGGTCTGGAATGGTAATTGAGTAGACCAGTGATTGAGTAGATTAGTGAGTAAGCAGACTAATGATTGAGTAAAAAGGTGAGTAAGTGGGATGAAGAACGGAGTGGGTACTCAAAACCTGATAATACCTGATAAAGAGTAGGAAAATACGTAGAAACAGGTATTTACCCGGATGTATTTTTTGAGCTGATTGTATAGTATTTATTTACTTACCAAATCCGCTAAAAGATGCAATCTCATTCCCAGCAACTTCAGTTTTACTTTCTGCTTATTTTACTGGCTGGTTTTTGTACAGCAGAGTATTTCTTTTTGGGATTAATCCCATCGGATTCGAAATTATACTTAATGGGATTAAAGCTGTTTGCCAAGGCTGGTTTGCCAGTTAGAGCCCTGTTTTGTATTCTCTATCCACTCGCTTTTGCCATGCGTCCTATAAGGCTACAGGATCAGCAGGGCAGGAAAAACGAAAAAGTTCGCAGAAAAAAGTCTGTATGGAGAAAACTGTTCTTGGTTGCCTTCTTTATCCTTGGCGCTTGTGTGCTCTGCAGTCTTCATTACAATCCCTACTTTAGGATAAGCTTCCCACTGTCAATGAGTATGATCGCTTTGGGTGGGTATTTCACTGGGCAGTGGATGCGGAGACAGCCTGTCAGCAGATCCGTTTTAAAGAATGATCACAAAAAAAATGAAAATGCCTATTCGTTTCACTTTCAGGGAAAGGACTTACACGGTAGAGCAGGAAGCTGGGTGAATATTGTCAATCCTTTTCGGGGAACGCTTGTTATCGGGGGAGCAGGCAGTGGCAAATCTCACTCAGTTGCTGAACCTATATTAGCGCAGGCCGCCCAGAAAGGGTATTGTGGCATTCTTTATGATTTTAAGTTTCCCACTCTGACTAATTTTGCCTACAGCCAGTATCAGAATACAAATCAGCAAGCAAACCAGGAAGATAAACTATCATTTTGGATTGTAAACTTTGAAGATATGCAACGCACCCACCGGATCAATCCACTCAATCCGGCGTATATTCCGGTAGCTTCCTACGCCTCTGAGTATGCTCTCTCGATTATCAATAACCTTTTACCAGAAACGATTGCCAAACCCGACTTCTGGTCTCGTTCTGCCCAGTCGCTTCTGACAGCGACGATCTGGTATCTGAAAAAATATTATCCACGCTATTGCACGATTCCGCATGCGGTGAACTTGATTGTATACAAAGACTATACGGTATTACTTGAAAAGCTGGCTACTGACTTTGAATGCGCTTCCATGATCCGTTCGATTCTGACGGCTGTGGAAATGAAGGCATCCAACCAGACAGCAGGTATGGTATCTACCCTTCAGCTCGGACTGGGTAGGATCAATACCCCTGAAATCTGTTATGTGCTCAGTGGCGATGAAGTGAGCCTGGATTTAAACGATCCAAAGTCACCGAAGGTATTGTGTATTGGCACCTCGCCAACCCTTAGTGAAACCTTCTCGCCTGTTATTTCCTGTCTGGTTACAGTCGCCCTCAAGCTAATGAATCAGCAAGGCAAACGGCATAGTTATGTCCTATTGGATGAAGCGCCTACCCTCTATATTCCGCATCTGGATCAGCTGCCCGCCACTGCCCGCTCCAATAAAGTAGCTACCATTTACATGGCGCAGGACTTTTCCCAGATGCGTAAGCAGTATGGGCAAAATGAAGCAGAGGTACTGATTTCCAATCTGAACAATCAGTTTTTTGGCAGAGTGGCCAATCTGCATACGGCCGAATATGTATCACGTTTGTTTGGCAAAGAAGAACGGGTTATTCGCTCAGAAAGCTCAAGTGATAATCGTCCCAGAGGCTTTTTGATGGGTCAGAAAGGAAACGGTTCGCAGGGAAGCTCGGTTAGTCATTCCCTTCAGGAACGAACAGTCATTCATCCACAGGAGCTGCTTAATTTAGCAGTAGGTCATTTTGTAGGAACTACTGTGGAAACAGTACAAACCAGTTTTTCCATGTCATTTGTCCCACCCCGCTACAAATCTGATAGTATTCCACCAATCAGGCAAATTGATCAGAAAGACATACTAGAAAACTACAACCGCATTATCTTGGAATCGTCCGCTCTACTGGAAGGTGTTCTATCCTAGCGGAAGGATTATCTCTCAGGTAGGTAAACAGGATAGTTTGGTTTTATATATATGGAGCACCCATTATTCTCGTTGTATAGTAAAGCAAGGTAGCCGTCTGATCTATAAAGATCTCTGCCTTAAAATAAAGGATTTCGGTTCATCGTTGCGAAAATCCTGTAGTACATAATATGTAAAATAATCAGAAAAGGAGTATATTTTAGCCTTCTTTCTATATTCAATCTTTCCCTCTGATGGGTACTATTGTTTTAAAAACACAATTTTAATTTATCTGTCTACTTTTGCATTTTCTTTTTTCTTACTTTTAGCAAGTTACCAACTGCTTCTATATTTTTTGTTGAGCTAATCTGATTTGAGAAAGAAGTGACTCTCATTACATGTAATCTGATACTTTCTGCAGCAGGTCATCTGACTGTATGCTGAAACAGATTTGAATAAGTTTGTGATTCCATCGTTGCTATCCGCTCTATTTTGTGAATTGACCAAGAGGCTTTGGTAGCTATTTTTTAACCATGAACCTTTATATTATTTATTTTTTACACTTTTACTATCAACCAGATGAACAATCGCTTACACACACACCTTCCCAAAGGATCATTTAAGAACAGTATATTGCTAAGCTGCCTGTTGTGGCTTTCCATGCAGATGGTCATGGCACAGAGCTTTCCGACTAACTTCGCCGGCGTTCAGATTGCGACAGGTCTTGATCCGGTAGGTATAGATGTAGCCCCTGACGGACGTATTTTTCTAGCTGAGAAAAACGGAAAAATTCGAATCATTAAAAATGATGTATTGTTACCTACTCCTTTTATTACCATTCCCAATGTAGACAACTGGAACGAAAGAGGATTGCTTAAGGTATTGCTGGACCCAAATTTTAGTACCAACAAGTATGTGTATGTATACTATACTTATAAACCAGCCAGTAGTACAGTGAGCAACAATCGGGTAAGTCGTTTTACGGCTAATGGAGATCTGGTGGTACCAGGCAGTGAACTGGTTCTGATTGACATAGACCCGCTGGGTTCGGTAGGTTATCACAATGGAGGGGGACTGGCTATCAGAAATGATCAGTTGTTTATTTCTGTTGGTGAAAATACAGTAACTTCAAACTCACAATCCCTTACTACACTGAAAGGCAAGATCCTGCGCATCAATACGGACGGAAGCATTCCTAATGATAATCCTTTTTATACCACTGCAACAGGTGTAAACCGAGCTATCTGGGCACTGGGTTTTCGAAATCCCTTCCGAATCAGTGTACAGCAGGGGACAGGACGGCTTTTCATCAATGAGGTGGGAGCAGGAGCATGGGAAGAAATTAATGAAGGCATAGCCGGCAAAAACTACGGTTGGCCTGCCATTGAAGGCGTCCGGACTACACAAACGCCTCCTGCCAACTATCAGGACCCTTTCTATGCCTACAATCATAGCCAGGGTTGTTCCATCACAGCTGGGGGTTTCTACAATCCTATTACTTCTACTTTCCCCGCTTCCTACACTGGGAAATACTTTTTTGGTGATTACTGCAATGGCTGGCTCCGGACTATTGATCCTGCTACCAAAGCAGTAGCTACCTTTGCTACAGGTATTAACCGTCCGCTGGAAGTAGCTGTAGCCAACAATGGAACTTTGTATTTTATTGCAAGAGGGGGTGTTCCCGGAGGTTCTGATGATGCCAATACCTCCAGCAACAATGGTGTGTTGTGGAAAGTAAATTACACAGGAAACGGAATTCCTGTGATCGGTGTACAGCCTGCCAGCCAAACTGTATCAGCCGGACAGTCTGTTACCTTTACCATAGTTACCTCGGGCAATCCGCCTCCAACGTATCAATGGCAACGGAATGGAGTAAACATTACAGGGGCTACCTCTGCCAGCTATACAATCCCTGCTACCTCATTAAGTGACAATGGGGCTAAGTTCAGCGTGATTGTACAGAACTCGGCAGGAACGGTTACCAGCAGCGAAGCTACCCTGACCGTGCTAAATAATCAGCTGCCGGTAGCAACCATTACCTCGCCCGCTTCCGGAAAAACCTATTCAGGTGGGGATGTAATTACCTTTACCGGTACCGGTACGGATACAGAAGATGGCACATTACCCGCCAGTGCGTTTACCTGGAAAATTGATCTTCATCACGTTGATCCTCCGGTTCATACACATCCTGCCATGGAAGCTACTGGTGGCATTACCTCGGGAGCTTTTACCGTTCCAACAGAAATGGAGACTTCTCCTAATGTATTTTTCCGGATTTACCTCACTGTAGTGGATTCTAAAGGCGCTAGCTCTACCACATACAGAGACATTACCCCTATCACCTCTACCATTACGCTGGCTTCCTCTCCGGCTGGATTGTTGCTTCGACTGGACGGAAGCACGGTTACTGCTCCTTATTCGTTCGTGGGTGCCAGCCGCATTCAGCGTGAACTGGATGCTGTTTCGCCCCAAACTGTCAATGGTGTCACGTATGTATTCTCCTCCTGGTCGGATGCAGGTGCTAAAGCGCATTCTATTTCTACCCCTTCTGCCAATACTATTCTTACCGCTACTTTTGTTCCGGCTACATCAGGCAGCATTGTGGCAGGAGGGATCTATGAACTCGAACCCCAAAATGCTTTAGGCCAACGACTGGATGTACGAGGCGTCAACACGGCCAATGGCACAGTAGTGGAGTTGTATCAAAGTAACAGTGGTCTGAATCAACGCTGGAAGTTTATTGACAGAGGAAATAATATCTATGAACTGGAACCTCAGCATGCACCTAACACACGACTGGATGTCAAAGGCCAGAGTAGTGCAGACAATGCAGCTGTACAGATCTATGCTTCAAATGGTGGCCTGAACCAACGCTGGAAATTAATCAGCAAAGGAAATACTATTTATGAACTGGAACCCCAGTGTGCCATAGGAAAGCGCCTGGACATTGGATTACTAAATAATGAAACGAGGGCTGTAAGCAAGACTGCCAACTCCGGAGCCAGTCAAAGCTGGAAGCTGACTCTGATTCCTGCGTCTGCGGCTGTCAGCGCAGAGGTCTTAAGCAACTATCCAAATGCTTTTGAATCAGAGACGACCATTTCCTTCCAAAAGCCTGCTGAAAGCAAAAAGGCACTCATACAGGTTTATAATCCCAACGGCCTGTTGTATCAGACCCTTGATGTAAGTACCAACACTTCCGGGCAGGTGAAGTTTACTGGCAAAGAAGCGAAGGCAGGAGTATATGTCTATACATTGGTGGTAGATGGAAAAGTAATTGCTTCCAAACGATTTGTGATTGCTCATTAATAGAAAACCAACGGCAATGCCGGAATAAGACGCAATCTCTCAATAGAGAATCTTATTCCGGTATTGCCGTTGGTTTTTTCTCGTCAGGAAACCATCTTCTCGTCAGGAAACTATCCGATTGCAGATAGTAGTCCTTTATCTGATTACACTTACCTTCTCTGCATGCCTCCAGCGTTTCAAACGGCACTACTCCCTGATATGTTCAATAAGTAAACTCTTTGGATTTTTTCGCCTCTATACTAATACTTGGGCATAGAAGCCTGACAAGGTCCTGGCTCAGGAGCAAGCCGAAGACAGAGAACAAATTAGATTTTATACCTGGATAAAGATCCGTTTTTCATGATGAGTTTTTGGTTAATTGAAACTAACAAAAATCACCGATTTTTTTTTACAGACAGTTGAAAAATCATGTTCTACCTTAGAATAAAATGACTTAAGCAATCCTTCTTCTAAAACATAAGATTATGAATAAACTTAAGATTATTGCTTTGCTAATAAGTATTGGGTCTTTACTAAGTTTTACAAACAAAATTATTGGGACAAAGATTTTTTCTGATGAAAGAATACTTTACCTGAGTTGGAATAAAGCTACGATAAATTCTGTTAAAAAAAACTTATCAAGCGTTCAGGATACTGCTGCTAAGATGTCTTATCTAAATAGACTGGAAGGCCTTGAAATGTCTTTACCGACAGATGATTTCAATACTATTGATACCAGTATAGATAGATTTAAGTTTACAGGTATAATCAAAGACGAACTAAAAACCAAGAAATCAATTTATGTGATTGAGTATTATGAATTAGGAGACATGATTACAGTTAAGAATTATATTATTTATAGAAATTCAAAGAAAGAATTTTGTATAGATATTTATGTGCTTGGTACTCATAAATGGATAAAAAACAAAGAAACAATACGTCTCAAGGGCTATTCAGAGGATGCAATGACTACACATACCACAAAATATTGGGGAGGTGTTAATAAAAATGATGTTATCATCAGTAAGTTTGAAAACGGAAAGGTGAACTATGTTGATTTCTACCTTTTTAAAACACTTCAATCTAATCCTTTTATTGAAAAAGTTTTAACATTGGATTGATCCATCTGCGACTAAAATGCCTTGAATGAATGATCTTTGATTTATCCTTTGTCTATATCAGTTTCCTTTTCCTGATTTTGAATACTTTTGAGTATACACCTCAAAAAACTTACACTATACTCCTTTTTACTCCCTAATTTGTAGGAATGATTGATTGATCAGGCTTTTTGGTTCGTGGTTTTTCTCCCAGTCTTACATACATCATAGCATATACATCATAGCATATACATCCTATGGAAAAATATAAAATGAATCTAAACTTTATGGTTGATAACCCCAATCTGTATCGGATCGCTTTTTGTGATAAGAAGACAAAAGTGTATGTTTCTGTATGATTTATCGAAAGAAGCTGCTCAGGGATTAGCCACTGAGCTGAATGTTGTTCATCCAGATCTTGATCATTGGATCGAACAAAATCCAAGAGTTAACTAACGTACAAAACTTCACAATAAGTTAAATCCGAACATTATATCTGGAGATTATATCCGAATAGTCCAAAGCTGATCCCAACGGGTAGTATAACAGCTACTCAGATAGTCACGTTTTAAAAGCCAGGGTGTCCCTTTTTTAGGAAAGCCCTGACTGGCTACCCGCACGGTATCTCTCCCCATTTTATTGTTAACTTTATCCACTGCCTGCATTAGTTTTTCCTGCTTGCTTCGGGCTACCTCATCAAAGAGGTTGAGTTGAACCTGATTGCTGGGGATAATACCCAGACGGCAATCCTCCAGTTTTTTCCTTCGAAAAGAGTGTTTTTTTGCTGTAACCTTAGTTTGTGACTATCGAGCCTTACTTTACTGTTAATGCTGTTTATCTTTGTCCAGATTGATAGCAACATATCCACTGGTTATAGGCCTTCATTAAAAGTTTGGGACAACAGTAAATTTCCAATGTTGAAAGACCAAGGGAAAGGCAAAACAGTCTGGATTTCCAGAGATCATGTAGCAAGAACTGTTGCTAAAGTACTTACTAATCCTTCAAAGTGTCAGGAAATCTATGATCCAGCCAGAGAGCCTACCTATGATAGGATAGAATATGATAGTTTAGCTGTAGAGGCTCCCTTGGGGCAGAGTAGTACTAAACCTGCCAGCCAGAATACTTCTAGTCAGAATACTGTTACACATATCAGGCCAAAAGTAAGTAAGGAAGCAGGAGTTCAGAAGGTTTATGTCTGTGATAGCAAAACATCCTATGCGTATCATAGTAATAGCTCTTATAAAGGCTTAAGCCGCTGCACCCATCAGATCTTAAGCATGACTCGAAAGGAAGTACAGGAAAGCAGATCTCCCTGTAAATTATGCTATTAATTAATTATACATTCCTTTAATCATCTTTTATTCAGTAGACATCCGTTTGTCATTATGGAAATAGTTTACCGCATGGAAATAGTTCAAAATACATTAATTGCAATATGGCAAAAAGACATACAATCCCGGTTTAAAAACGGATTGGTGACCTATGAGAGACAGGTGCAGGGGGAATTTTACCGGCAGCTTAAAAATTCCTTGCCTGAAGAATATGAAGTATGGATAGAGCCAGTGATTGATCTGCCTCTTTTTAATTTGCTTAAGATCAAACCTGATATTTTCATTACTCACCAGGATAAGATAGTGGGAATTATGGAAATAAAGTTCAAGCCCTGGGAGTATGTAGACTATCACCAGGATCTGTATAAGCTTACCTGTCTAAAAGATGTGACTTTTAAAAATCAAAGTTTCACCCTGGGGTATAAGCCTAAATCCTCCCGCTGGAAAACTCAGGTCTTATCAACTGATAATGTTACCTACCAACTGGCGGATGACTATTTAAGCATCTATGTTGTATTTGCCCGTCCAGATGCGGATGCGTTGACTTTACCGGCCAAAAAAGAGATTCCTACACCTTTTCTATACCTGTATGGGTATATCATTGATGAGAATAACCTGAAATTTGATTTCGTACATACTTCAGAAATACAGCAGAATCGAAGCTAGCTGTACGCTATCCTA
Source organism: Xanthocytophaga agilis (assembly GCF_030068605.1). Lineage (NCBI taxonomy): Bacteria > Pseudomonadati > Bacteroidota > Cytophagia > Cytophagales > Rhodocytophagaceae > Xanthocytophaga > Xanthocytophaga agilis. Next base: position 120,803 of record NZ_JASJOU010000015.1, on the reverse strand, counting down.
TACATGTCACATCCTATCACAATATATGCCAGTGAGTTTAGTCTTTCTGCTCAGGACTATGAGTTTACCTATCAAAAAGAGTTAACACGAAAACTCGATTCAATAGGCGACGATTTTTTTAACCAGCAGCTGATCAATGAGATCATTCTTTGGAAAGTGAATCGATATGCCTTATTGAGTGATCAGACACTTTCCCTGGTTAATCAGATTGATTCTACAGGCTCTGACATTGATCTGGCCAAAACTCATACGGTGCTGGCAGCTTTGCTAAAAAGTAAAGGGGGTACAGCTTCCAATGGCATCCGCTATCCTGCGCTTTCGTAATCCAAAGGTATATCAGGTAATAGATCAGCGAATGTACCGGATACTACATACAAAATCGTATTGAAAAGATAATGATAGCTTACTTTGAGTCTATTATGATTTAATTTATGACTCAAATGAGGGAGAACATAGCTCTCAAAATCGGATTCTGAAATATAGACAGGCAACTTGTTCATATCTGTTTTTCACTAAATATACATCATTTTTCAACTAAACAAGTTCAATATGAATCCGGTCCAAAAGTTCTATAAGCTTATCGATAGGTGTCACAATTGCTATACCAGTATTAACCTTTTCTCCTGAGAAATTTAAAGTATGGTTACCTAATTTAGGATCTTCAGATATTGTACTATTATAATGTCCATAAATTAAACCCATTAAAAAAAAGCTGCTACTATTTAAATTCGCAAATACAGGAGAACCCGATAATCCTCCAATAGATAGCGTATCAATTAAATAAGCATCCATTAAATGTTCTTGTGTTTGAATTCTTTCTTCAGGAAATGCGGCAATATGTCCAACCCGGACAATAGGAACATTTTTTGATTTCCCATGATGGTTGGCAAATAATCCTATAATAAATACTTCATCACCAACATCTATTATTTGATTTTTTATAATTTCCTGTGTTAAAACCTGCTCGATTGGACTTTTATCTAATACATAAAATTGATGATCCTCTTCATTTGTTAGCTCAATTGGAGATATTGCAATATCAACATTTATATCTGAGTGATATTGCCAGCTTTTAATTAGAATCGGTTCCTCTCTAGTTGTTCCATCGACTAGATTAAGACGAATTATACTATATTCAGCGCCAACTGACTTAATGCCTTCAATAACATGTTTCGCAGTACTAATATACTTAAATAACTTTCCTTCATAGTATTTGCATACAAAGAACACTGTTCCCACTAGAGTCAGCTCTCCGGTGATTTTCTTCACACCAATAAAAGCAACACATTTTTTTATTCCCTTTGGAAGTTTCATCAATTTGTATGTTTATAAATATTTACGGATAATAGAAATTTTGTGACAATTGGGCAAATCTACTTTTCAAACATATTTAATGAAGAAAATTTGATTAGTGCTTTTTACATCAACCAGTCGTTTTAAATTGATAGACTGAAAGGGTTTTCCATAACGGATTATATATAAGTTCATTTAACTGAATAACAATCTATCGTAGGATAACGCTTCTTTTTTAGGAGCAGAGCCATTGCTTTTGCCTTGATATTCCGTTTGTTAAGTTGAGCATTTTTCTGGATTATCTCAATAGCTTTCTTTCTGGCGTGATCATTCAGGTTAGCGGGAGTACCTAATTTGAATCCCTTCTCTTTTTACTCTGCAGAGCGGCTTTTGTTCTTTCTGAAATCATCTTTCGCTCCTTCTCGGCCAGAGCTGCAAATAAATGAACAGTGAAATGATCAGCTTCCGGAAGATCGCACGCTTTAAAATGGACTCTAGATTCTAGTAGCGAAGAAATAAAATACACATTGCGTGAAAGACGATCCAGTTTAGCAATGACAAGCAGTGCGCCTTTACTTTTGGCATGAGCAATGGCTTTCAAAAGTCCCGGACGATTGTTGTTCTTTATCCGTATACTCAGCCAAAATCTGACCTCCTTCGCAGAATTTTTCAAAGGTTTTTTCTGTGCTTCTAAACCAAGTCCACTCTGATCCTGCTTCTGATCTGATCCTACTTCTGAGTAGAGACACGATAATAGGCAACATACTTTTTCATATTCTACCTTCTGGTAAATAGGGGTTTGTTTTGTCAGGTCGACAGTTGACTCAGTATTAATCTGGCTTAATGCGCAAAGTAGCAAAAACCGTGTTGCATTTGGAATAAAATTGCACAGAAGAAAAACCAGCCCTGGAATTTTCCAAAATTCACAGCCTTAGTAGTAGCAATTGAAAAAATAGTTAATTGAAATTTTCTATCTCAAACCTGTTTGAAAACAGGGCAGCTGACATATATATTTTTAACTTGTTTGAAAGTTCTAAATTTGGGTAGGGGTTAACTTGTAATTTTTTTAGCGTACGGATCAGTGCAGTCGTAGTCGCTTTTGAATCATTCCCTTCCACACATTTTCCGGTTTATTCATATCTTCTCTTTGAGAAATTGGTTTGTTAAGATTTTTCCGTAACAAAGTGCGTTTTCCATTTATTATAGAAAGTGCTGTAGCGAGACATTCTTCTTTCATGTCTCCAAAATCATGTGTGACATCATCGGTAGCAGCAATATCTGGTGAAAAGCCTGTATAATAGTCGGTATCACCCTGAGCATTAACATTACTGAAATTGGGGATATACAATGTATAGGTACCTATATGAATACCTAGAAAACCTACTGGTTTTCCATACGTTTGTGATCCAATCAGCTTCACTTCTAAATAAGGACGTAAAGCATTAATGACCAACTCACTGGCTGAGGCTGTAGCGCCACTGACAATAAAGATAACTGAACGAATATTTTCCAGCTTACCTTTTTTTTGAAAAAGATAGGTATTGCCTGCTTCTGTAAAATCGACATCAGCATAGGTAGCCCTCCGTCCGTTGATGTAAACGGGTTGATTATTTTTATCCAGATAGGATTGATTCGAAAGTATAGTTGCTTTCCCACCTTGCAGAAGTGCATTAAATCGTTCACTAAACATTATTTTTCCCGTAAGCGATGAAGGTGCAATTAGATTCAGCAGATATTCGGCTGTTTCAACATATCCTCCACCATTGTAACGCAGGTCGATAATCAAGTCTGTAATCTGTGCAGACGCAAAGGTTGTAAAGACATTGTCAAGAAATGATTGTGAGTGAGCGGGATCTGTAAACTGATGGTATACCAGATATCCAGCTTTTTTGGTCTCTGTCTGGATGACTGAATAATAGATTACCGGACTGGTTGTATAGGCTGTTTTCGTTAGCATAACTGACAGTGTATCATTCGCTTTCTGAATCCTGAGTGTAATGCTATCCTGATTCAATGCTTGTTGTATTTCTGAATCGGATAGGGTTGATACACTTGTTTCATTGATTGTAAGCAGGCGATCTCCACGTATCAGTCCTTTCCCAGCTGCAGGAGAGTAGGGTAATACATACTTAATCCGAAGATCATTGTCAGCCCATGTGGATAATGCAAATCCAAATCCGTTTTCTGTTCCATTGAGTGAGGATGTATTTAGCGAGGAAGTTATTCGCATACTCCCGCTTTCACTATCCGATTGTAAGAAAGAATATTTGGGATGGGTTGAGATAGCGGAGACATATTCATAGGATTTACCAGTAGCCGGATTGATGGCATATTGGGTAATGTCGAAGATTTCTTTTTCAAAACTAAAGAGAGGTGTTTCTGAGTATTGGGTGTATTTTCTGGGATTAAATACTGAATACTCGGGCAAACTCTCATTCCAGAGATATGTTTCACGGGCATATAAAAAGATAGAATCCAGGGTTTGTTCTTGCCTGTTATCAGTGACCGGAATGACAAATACATCCTTGTCTTTCTGACAGGCTGTTAGCAAGATTATAAGCAAGAGAAGACTGAATCCCGATCTCAATAGGGATGAGGATGAGTAGGGCGTGAAAAATTGTATCATGTTTTTCTGCTATGTGTTATAAAAAAACTCCGATCCCAGCAGGACCAGAGTTTTTATTTTATTTATGAACGTCAGTATCACCAAAAGGAATTAGTAGTATGTATTACAACAGTTTATAATCGATGCTGTAATACGGATAGTCCGTAGGGGCAAAAGTAGTATCCGGTGAACCATCTTTGTAGATGCTGTTGATACGGAGTTTATATGTTGTTCCGGTTGTATTATTTTCAATGATGATAGTACGGTTGGTAACTGGTGTAACTATATGTGTTGTGATGTTGTAGTTATACCAGCCAGGAGTACCTGTACGATTGTAACCTAGTACCCCACTAGAAACAGTAGTTGCACTGCTGACACTAAAAGAGGTTACATTGTCAAATGCCTGATCAATATAATACAGTGTATAATTGGTTGTATTTACTGTCAGGTTACCATTTGCACTTCCTGTAAAAATGAAGTCATATGCACCAGATGAACTGCTGCCATCGTTGTTAGCGAAGCTGTAGTAATAGGTGCTGGCTACATTTGCCCATTGTGTGCTATCTGCTGGTGCAGTAACTGTCCCCTGAGTGAAGTTACGCAGCTGATATAGATTGCCTGTAGTCAGTGTAAGTGTACCTTTCGTGTTAGGTCCAACCAATGACTTAGTTTGTCCTGGAGAGATAACTACAGCTGTTGTACCATTCGGTTTTAATGAAGTTTCTGGTACTACAGCTGAATCTTTCTGACAAGCTGAAAAAAGTACCATAAGGCCCATTGAAAGGGCAAATCCTAGTATGTTATTTGTTTTTTTCATAAAATTGTAAATGAATTATGTGATTAGGTTTTGGTTCACTCCAAGTATTCTTTTGCCGGGATATCGGAGTTTGCCGGGTTATTCACTTGATTAAAGATGGGAGGTTCCATAATGAATCTCCTTTTCTTTTTCCTTTGATGTATGATACTGACTCTAAATAAAATGCGAATGAAAATGCGTTCTCTTTCTGCTTTTGCCTGAATGATTTGCTTTTGCCTGAATGATTCTGTCTGCACGTTTCTTATTTGCAGGCTGCTTGATACCAGACTACTCTGTAACATACTACTCTGTTATAGTAATTGGATAAAGCAGAAAGGAATAATAATTTCCTGCCGATGCAGATCCTGAGTAGTAAATTCGAAAGCGATTGTATGATCCGATTGGATAACTTTCCGGAATCTGCAAAGTCAACTCATCCTCTCCGGTTTGTTCGAATGGTACTCTTGTTGTCAGAGTGCCCAGACGTATTTGTGTGATTGTATATCCTTCCAGATTGTGTGTTTTTAGGGTCAGTGAACTTCCTCTTTTAACCCTTGTACCAGATTCAATAAAAGGGTCAAAGTAGGGATTGGTTACTGGCGAGGTAATATGGACCATGGCATTGCTGGTAACTGAACGATACCCTGTAACCAGTTTTATAGAATAGTTTCCGGTGTCAAGTTGTGCATGTATGGCTGTACCCGATGCAGAATTACCAGTCAGTGCGGTAAGTGCTATCGGATATTGTGTTCCGGTAGATGATACTAGTAGCAGAGAGGTTTTGGCTGTATCTGCCAGAAAATTCTGTCCTGTCAATGAAAACTGTGAATAGAGTGGAATGGTAGCTGGAACCTGATCAAAAATAGGTTCTGCCTGATTGATAACCAGTTTAAGTGTATACGTTGTAGTAGCTCCACTTTCTGCTTTTACAATATAAGTCACTCCATCTTTCAACGGTATTTTCTTTCCGGAGGCTGGTTCTACTGTTGCTCTTTCCGATACAGAAACCACTGGTGCTATTGAGTCAGGTATCATCTGATAGTATGGCCAGTAGACCGTTAGTCTATTATCTGAGACTGCAGCCTGGATGGAGTTAGCTCCTGTAGGAATCTCGAAGGCTGTAATGGAAGAATAAGGATAGGGAGCATATTCGGTTTCTTTCTTGCAGGATGTAAGTACCCCTGTCAGAAACAAGATTGCCCACATGCTATATGGAAAAGTGATATATAGTCTCATTGTTGGTTAGTTTAAACTAAAGATAGGTTAGGGTTGGATTAACTGGATTGGGTTCTGAAGAGTTACTGTTTTGCTATAAAATGTCACCTGAACATGATACAAGCCTGTAGGTAATTGTGTAGCACTATTAACAGGAATATAAAAGAGAATACCTGTGTCTGAGAACCAGGATTTGAAACCGATGTTATTGTCTATAATATATTTCTGTCCATTTTCAGCAATAAGTGTAATTTTGGTGATGATGCGTCCGGTTTCATCAGAGATAGAAGGAAAATCACCCGACCAATTTAGGTTAATGGCCGCTCCGTCATAGGTAGTAACAGTATAGGTAGTTGGGTTTTGTGCATCTGAAGATAGTTCCTGTAGGGTAAAGTCAGGTTGCTGAACCTGCAGCATCAGTTTATAGGTAGCGGAACTACCCTCTTTTCCTCTTACTGTATAGGTATAGTTTAGTATGCTATCTCCCTGAATATAGGATAACAGGCCAGATAATAGTGTCTCGCTGGCAGGAGTAACGGTAGCACCTTCGGAAACTTCTATCTCTGGCAACAACGAGGTAGAATAATAATAATAAGGAAGATATACAGTGATTGTTTGATCTGCCTCATTGATAACTCCTTCAATGGGATCACCGGATACATTGGTGACTTTATAGCTTAGAATCCGGCTAGAGGATAGTGTTGGTGGTCCAATAACTTCTGTTTTAGTACAGGCCATTAACACCAGGCTGAGCAGTAAGGTATTGGCTAATTTGGAGAGGTAAGACATATAATATATAGAAAATAGAATGTATGGTTAAATTTTTATTAGCGTTTGTTACTACAAAACAATCCCTGTTCAACCATATAAAATGGCCGAAAACATTGTTTTCAGAAAAAGCCGCATTATGTAGTTAGATCATTATGTGGTTAGATCATTGTGAAATATCCAGGTTTTTGGAACCATCTTTCTGGATGGCATATGAAAAAGTGATGTATCCGGCTTTATTTGATCGGTCAGGATTTGCCGGTGCATCCTTGTATACACTGTAGATAATTACTTTTGCATAATTTCCTTTAGCAGTCCTGACAATGATCGGTCGTGGAAGGGCATAGGCTACGTGTGCCTTTTCAGAAGCTGGTCTATCCGGAAATAGTTCGTTATAGAAATCATACCATGCCCAACCTGCTCCACTACCCTGAAAGTAATCTAGTCCGATATAATCACTGATCAGGAATTTATCATCACTGACAGGGACTGTTTTTATGGCTGAAAAAGCTTGCTGAAACAATGTAGAGTCTGGAATTTCTTTGATTGGTTTGCCCGCACTTGTATAATAGGCTGCATCTACATCCTGATTGATGACCAGATAGATTCCTCCTTTGCCAGGACCACCATATCCTGGTGAATACAACCCTTTGCCATTATTGGCAGCAATGCTGCTATTGTACGTTTGCAGAAAAGCAATATCCCACTGATCTGTCTGGGACATTGAGGATGAAACGGCTTTGCCATTCTCCAGACTGTAATACAAGGTATTTGCATTTTCTGACGAAGTAGCTGTAGTATCAGCCGCCAGATTAACAACTTTATACACACCTGTGGTAACCTCAACAGGCTCTTGTGGATCTGGAGTATTATTGTCATCTGAATCAGCACAGCTAGTAACAGAAAGTCCTGCTATTACAGCTGTCACCAGATAAAAAATGCGTCTGAAAGAAATATATAGTTTGTACCAGTGCTTGTTCATAAAACAGGTTGTAAAGATCTATAAATAGAGTAATTTGTTTGTTGATTTATGTTGTTGATAGAGTGATTAATAGGTAGCTGGTGGCGTATATAGATTTCGGGAACCATCTTCCTGTACATAATACCGGAACGTAAAGTAGGGTGTAGGCCAGTTGAGATCAGTCACCACTGCCGGATTGCCTTTATATATATTGATTATTTCCAGTTTGGCGTATTTTCCTTCTGCAGTGCGTACTACAAACGTTCGGTTTTTTATTGGAGTGGCAATATGTGTATTGATCTCATAAAAGTACCAACCTGTATTGTAAGGTTGCGGATACCCATCCCAGCCGATGAATGACAAGCTGTTATTGGTAAAATAATCGTTATCCGGAGCTAGCACTACATCTTCGTAAGCCGCATCATAGTAGACAATGGCTGCCTTTCCTTCTCCTCCATATCCAGGGCTACTCGCAGCTATACCATTGTTTGGATAGATAATTGAATTATAAACACCCGTAAATGCTAAGTCCCAGGAAAGACTTTTTGGATCAAGATCTGTAGTATCCCGAAATACAGCACTGGTCTTTAACGAATAGTAAAAAGTCTTAAACGGTTGAGCATTTTCTCCTCCAACAGTGGTGGTGGTATCACCAGCCAAGTCATATACTACTGTGCTTACTCCATCCTCATAGTTTGGCGTGCCAGGTGTAGCATCATCTTTCTTACAGGAAGAAAAAGCAACTATCAAAACCAAACCAATCATACAGATGGGTTTGACGGGTAAATGTTGCAAGGGTAGTAGTTTGTATAATAAAAAGTACATGGATTATTAGAGATTTTAACAAAGGTGATTTAAGAGTTTGGAGTAGAAAAAAATCTCCAGGAAATCCCCCCTACGAGCATTCTCCCAGGACTACCCGGCATAAGCATATTGGTGTAATTTGACAGGTTGGTGCCGGTAAGCTGCACGGACAAGTGTTTCTGAAAAAACTTTTTCTCGATAGAGGCATTCCATATCAATGTACTTTCTACGATAGTATCATAGCGGTCAATGTAGGTATTGTTGTTCGCATCTGAATACCCATACCGACCTCTGTAGTTTAGACGTATGCTGCCTGTCATCGCCCAGGGTGTATATTCATAGAAGACCCTGATGTTGAACATATGACGGGAGCGGTTATCCATACCCATATAATCTGATACGTGAGCTTCTCGCGTAGTGCCTGTCTGGGGATTACGGATTCTGCCATACAATCCACTTCCTGCCCGAATGGAATCAATGACTCCACGATCCATAGCATATAAAAGTTGATAACCAGCCGAAAAAGCGAGATTCTTTATCGGAGCCCAGGTGGAACTTGCTTCCAGACCGGCAGTGTATGCCTTTGCCAGATTGATGTAGGAAAATATCTGTTGTTCATTGGTACGGGTGCCTACCTGAATGGTAGTAATGAGATTTTTAACATTGTTATAGAACAGGTTAACATCTGTCTTAAGTGAAGATAAAGGAGTGATTGTCAAACCCATATTATAGGAAGTTGACGTCTCAGCATTTAGGGATCGGATTTTACCCGCAACAGGTCGAATAGAAGCTACCTGTCCGGCCTGCTGCAACTCCTGAATTGTTTTTGAGAATTCTTCCACTCCGATTACTGTATAGCCAACCTGCACATTGGTAAAGACCTGGTACATTTCTTTAAAATCAGGGGCTTTGTATCCTTTTCCTACAGATGCTTTCAGTGCAACTATTGCTGAAGGTTTAAACTCTATTCCTAGCGTTGGATTCAGACGCCCTCCATATTGACTGAAATAATCATAACGAAGTCCCATAATAATATTTATTTGCGAGGTAGGCTTGTAATTTCCCTGCGAATAACCAAAATAGCTAAACCTATCTTTGGTGCCTTTATATGTGCTATTTGATAAGGATTCGACAGTCCCTCCAATTCCTCCAGTTAATGACAGTTGTGAACTAATGTGTTTGCTACCCTGCATTTCCATCCGATGCAGATACTGTATAAAATGAGCAGATTGGAGAGTTACTTGATTTCTTTCCTGCCGGATATCCTGCTCAGAAGAGTAACGGGTAAGGTAGTAAAACAGTCTGATATTGGATTCTGTAGCAGGAACGGAACCTAGCCGCCGATTTATGGAAACAAACCCATTAAAGTCTTTTTCATCCAGCAGATCTCTAAATGCTTCCGAACCATACATGTATCGGTTAGTAGAGGTACGTAGTGAATACCGACCTGAACAAGAAACTGTATAATTGTCGTTAATTCTGTATTTTCCTCTACCTTGAAGAGTATAACTTCCGTAGGGAGGAGCAGTCTGTCCACTGCTCAGGTATGGATTGACATTAAAACCCCCTGTATAATAATAGTTGCCAGACAAAGAAATTGCCCCTTTGTGTTTGGCGAAAGGTGTTTCCCCTTCTACAGTAGCATCCCAGGTTTGATAAGTACCATAGCGCAGTATAGCTAGTGCCTGTGGTTGTGTACTTGCCTGACGGGTGACAATATTGACTACTCCTGCCAGTGCCTCACTACCAAACAAGCTGGAAGACGCCCCCTTTACAATTTCAATCCGTTCAATATTGGCGATCGTGATACGGGATAAATCCAGACTACCAGAGTTGCGTCCTATCAACGGAAGTCCATCAATGGTAATCATCGTATAGGCAGCATCGAATCCTTGTAGTTGTAGTCCTACTGCTCTGGATCCTGAACCGACATCGTTAACAACTGCCAAACCAGTTTGCTCTTTCAGGATTTCATCCAGGCGACGGCTGCCCATCATCTCAATGGTCTTACGAGTAATAACTGTCACAGGTAACGGAAGTTGGGTAGCCAGGTTTTCAGCTTGTATAGGTGCATCTGCTTTATTGGCTTTGACCTCCACTTCGTCAATAGTATGCGTTACCTCTGAAAGCACAATGTTTGTAGAATGTACTTCTCCATCCTTTATTCTGACAATCTGTTTCCAGGTATGATACCCAATCCCTGAGACAATAACAGAGTATATGTTTGGTGGAATAGTATATATAACAAACTCACCCATTGTATTAGTAGTACTTCCCAGTTTCGTTCCCTCCAAGCGGATAGATATTCCTTCCAAAGCCTTTCCCGACTCAGATGTTACCTTTCCTTTTAATACACCTGTGTTGTTATGCATTTTGGACTGCGCTTTAAGGCTGGAAGGCAAATAACAAATAGATAATATGTGAGTTATTAGTAACATTCGAAACATACCTATTACAAATAAATGCCCTTTATTTAGAATCATTCTTAACTGAGTGTAATCTTACGAAGCATTCTCGTTTTTGTCAAATTTTATTTAGAATTATTCTATATAATTTTGTTAATGCATTCGCTGTTAGCTTGTTATGTTTTTTTTCAAAACAATTGGTGGTAGGGAGACTTTATTGTGAAGCCAAAAAGAATGTATGAAATTCTATCCTTTGGTGGAGTGGGCTGGTTGCCCTATTGCGGTGTCCAGTTAATCAAGATTTGGAGAACCAAACTTGGAAAGAACCATATATTCTTCGTTCCCATCTGTAGTGAAATACAGGTAAAGATATCGCCAATTTTTTTATATGGGTCTGAAAATAGCCGGATATAATCGGATTGCTTACTGCTGGTAGATAGTTTTCTACCAGTTGAACGGATAGTCTATCTGGCTGAAAAAAACAATAAATTTGAAATGAGAGTGTGCTCCATGTATAAATCACAATATAAAGCCAGGAAAGACAGAATTGCAACAGAGAGTAACAATTGAGAGTAATAGCAGAGGTTATCTGACAATAATGAGTTAGAAAAACATCCTTTTAAAATGACCACTTGCCTGTCAATACGAAAAAACGATCCACGCAGTTGGGTATGGATCGCAGACACAGTTACTTCCCTGGATGTTGTTACTACCCTGGATTCTGAGCTAAAGTTTTGTTGGCATCAATCTGACTTTGCGGAATCGGTAAAAGAACCCAGTGATCTGCCTGGGGTACATGGGGATGGCTAAGCGCCAGTTACACAACTGTTTTTGATCAGAGTGGAAATGTTATAAAGATTATCAGGTTTGGACAACAGCTAACCGAAGAAAAAACGCATTCATTTGAAATCTATTCTCTGCATTCATTTGTAGTGAATATTCTGATTTTTATATTAATTTTTTTAAGCCCGCATTAAAAAAATGGTCGAAAACAATATATTGAACGACTTTGTCTTGGGAAGTATGACTGATTATATATTTGCATATAACCACCACACTTTCCCAAGACTAAAGAAGAAATTAGTATAAATGTTGATCGTTTGCGACTCCACCCAAATGTAGGACTGGGTAAATCACAGCGGAGTCTTTCACAGCGGAGTCGCTTCTTCTCAGAACTATTGAAAAATCGGTGGTATTGAAAACTTGAGATTAAATCATCTTCGATTCATTTCCATCTCAACTAGTTTGAAAATAGTAAGAGGTATGAATCAGAAAACTCATTCGTTTTTTACACTCATCTCTTCTTTGACAAGCTTTCTAAAATAGGCTACATTGAACTTGTTAAAGCGTTTTCCTCTACTGGTAGGTATTCCATACGTATTTAAGCGCTCTGCCAAAAAGGTTAATGAAGCATCAGGGTTCTCTTTGAGTGTGTCCCGAATGACATGCTTGGTACGTTTGGTATTTTCATTTGCATGTGCTTTTTCTTTAGCTGCCATCATTCCTGCCTGGGTAATATCAGCAGTAAATCCCTGAGGACTACCGAGTCGATAGTTCCCATTTTTATCAGGCTTCATTACCTTCGTTCTCCAGTGAGTGGATCTGTGTGTGAATTAGTATAAATTCCCATTTCAATTTTTTTCTTCTTTTCCCTTAAGGCGGCTTTTGTCCGTAAACTGATCCTTTCGGCTTCTTCCTGATTGACGAGCGCTAAAATACCAATGGTCATTTTATTGATATGGGGATTATCGACACAAACAAAGTTTACCGAACTATTGGAGAGCTGAATGGTAAAGGCAGCATCCTGACTGAGACGATCTAACTTGGCAACAATCAGGGTTGATCCCGTTTTTCTGGCTTTCTCAATGGCATTGTGAAGCTGTTGACGGTTATTCTTTCGGCCACTTTCGATTTCGGTAAACTCAGCGATTAGCTCGCCCTTACCAGCAATGTATCTTTCCACATCCGCTCTTTGGGCATCAAGCCCTAAACCGGAGCGGCCCTGTTTCTGCGTTGAGACCCGCTAGTAAGAAATGAATGTTGACATGATTAAATGAAGGTTGACTTCCGTACTAGTTTTATAGAGAAGTTATATAGAAAATAGGATAGCTATATGATTGTAAGGATAAAAAAGACAGAAACCTGACAGTTTGTCTTGTTTGCAAAGGTAAAAAACAACAGGGTAAAGATCAACAAATGCACGTTTGTGGATTTTTACCCTGCCTATTTTATTACTCTTTACCATGAGGTGATGGCTTGATGAGTAGATGGCTTAAGCAGTTTGATATTCTATCGATCATTTAAGTATTTCGAGGAGTAAATATTGACTCAGTTTATTGATCTGGTACATGATTCAATTTGAATCTTCTTGAATCTTGAGTGAATACTATATTAACTCATAAATACTTAAATGATTGGGAGAAGTCAGGTTTTGAAGTAGATGTAAAAAAGAAAATAAGTATATCAGTGTTAGAGTACTAAGTCGCACTAATGCAACGTAAGCGTCCGAGCAATACCGTGTTTGTTTGCAAGACTAAATATAATACCTTGTTTTTGTAAATAGAGATGGTCAGGGTCGAACGCATACATTGTTCCGATCCTTGTTCTTTATTTTTGGATAGTACTGATGATTAGTTTAACTAGTGAAGAATAAGTTGATTCTTCACTAGTTAAGAGCGTGTTTATTTTAGCGCCTGCTCTTCTTTTCTAACTTTAAATGAGCCTTCAATAGAAAGCTTTGCATCTCCCTGGCACTCATGACACATCTGACCCTTAAATGTGCCTTCATAGTTTCCATTTTCAACACTGGTAAGCTCAAATGTGACAGGACCACTATAATCTTTATATACTCCATTAGTAGTAATTCCCAGAATACAGGTTTGATGTATACTGTTAATAGATCGGTCTGTTATTTTAGCCCCTGGTGTTTTATACTCATAAATAATAAGTGTAAGTGAGGTATATGGATTAAGGACTCTACTGTCAGTAGCTAAAATGCTTAAATAGGGATTCTGACTTGTAATATCTTCCTCATCGACTCTAAACTCGGTTGCCGTCCATGATTTTCCATTGATTTTTGCAGTAAGGCTCATCTGCGAGTGAGGCTCCGGCTCTGAATCGTTCTTTTGGCAGCTAAATGAAAGGATAAGAAAAAATAGTAGAAGGAAAGACTCTGCAGTCAATGGAGACAAAATGGATGGTAATGGTTTCATGACTTTTTCGTTTAAGGTTTTGCTGAGTAGAGATTTACTGAGTTGAGAATGCTGAGTAATTATTTACTATCCACAATAGCTGAGTTAGTGCCTGTGGAGAAAAGAGTCACTACTCAACTATTACTTTGGAAAGCTCTTTGCGAACCAGCGATGCCTGATAGGCATTGTCTACCTGCTGCACAACAGCCGATTTCTGCGAGGCTTCCTTTAAAAGTTGATCCAATTTGTGTTTCATTTCAAGCGATTTAACCATATAATCACTGGCCAGCTTCTGGGCTTTGATCCGCTCTCCGGTAGACATTTTCTGCTCTCCGTCTTTTCCTACCTGATCAGACAGATCCTGGGCAAGCTGCTTGTATTCTTCACTGAGTTTTTCGTAAGACATGGCTACAGCCATCTTACGCTTTTGTGCTGCAATGGCAAGGGAATACTGCTTTGCTTTCTGCTGTTTATTTTTTGCCACAAACCCATTCAAAGTACCTGAATTCTCCGGTCTGTAAGCACTTGTACCATCAAACAAATAGTTATAAGCCTGTTTAGCATTGTCTACTGTTGCTGTGCGGGAAGTAATAGAGACAAACTCAGCTACATAGGGAACTTCGGTTACATACTTGTCAGTAGAGGCAAGGCCATACACTTGTTGCCTGATCTTGGTCAGATCTGAAAACCGAAGCTTGCGAAAGTCTTTTGCCAGATACAATTCTTTTTCTACCTGCTGTTTTAGTTCCAGTAGTTTTCCCAGCTTCTCACGGGTAGAGGTATTTTCAGACATAATCTTCTGAAGGCGTGCATCCTGCAGTTTCTGCTTGGCATAGTCCTGCACCCACTTCAAAATTTCGGAGACCAATTGCTTATTGCTTAATGCATCTACAACCGGTATCTGTGCATGTGCTGAAGAGAAGATTCCTGTCAGGAAAGCACTCAAAAGGAAATATTTTAGTTTCTTTTTCATCTCTCACTAATTAGCTAAAGTATTTTATTGCGTTTTACTCAACACTCATTCTGGTAAGCTCTTTGCGAACCAGTGCGTTCTGATAGGCGGCATCAAGCCTTTCCATCGTCTGACTTTTATTAGAGGCTTCGATAATCATCTGATCGGCCTGAAGCTGGAGATCAAAAGACCTTTCCATATTGTCAAGCGCTGCTGCCTGCGCTTCGATCCGCTCTCCGGTAGTCATTTTCAAACCTTCTTTTTCGATACGGGTGGTATAACTGGGAATCTGACTCAGATTATTGACTACTCCTGAGAAAAGGGATAAAATACCACTCAAGGCATCCAAACCTTCGATATTGGAAGTTACTTTATCCATGATCTTATTACTTACATCATTCTTTCCGCCTCCCAAAATCTTGTCAATAAAACTATCATTCATCCCGGTTTCTTTTTTGATCTTTTTGCCCAGATCCTCTACCTGCTCTGTGAGTTTACCTCCCAGGTTATTGAGTATTCCTTCCAGCCCATTCCCATCTCCCAGGACATCGCCGCTGAGGATTTCATTCAGATCTGAAAGAATATTGCCGATTCCAAACATATTCCACGATCCATCCTTGCTTATTTTGGCCGACAGATCCATTGCCTGATCGGCCAGTTCGGTAGAAACCTGCTGATAGGTCATGGCCGTATGCATGGCGCGCTGTGAACTTTCTATCTCAAGAGCATACTGTTTGGCTCTCTGATCCGATAGCATAACCATGTTTTCACTATAATCCCTGGCGGCTAATCCTGTGGCCACTGCATAGGCAGAGGTTCCGCCCTGCAGAAACTCATACATCTGATTAGAGGATTGAATACCTGGTACGGCCTGCTTTAGAAGATGATACTCAGTCAGGGTGGGCAGATCATTGGCATACAGGGCAGTGGATACACGAATGATCTTTTCGGCCAGTCTGCGCAAATCCGACATAGACAGCTCTTTATACTGACGCACTTTCCAGAGCTCCTGATCAATATCGACATCCATATCAAGCTGCTCGGTCTGACGGGCGCGGATCTGTTTTACTTCCTTCAGGGTTTGCAGCAGTTTTTCCAGCTTCTGTTTTTGTACTTTTTCATCTTTTTCCATGAGCACCTTATTCTGGATGTACTCAAAGATCAGACGGGGAATATCGGTAACGGGAAAGCCGGTTGCCTGAGAAGGCACTGCAGGAAACACCAAGGCTCCTACTAATAGAGCGGACATGAGAATTTTTTTCATGGCATTTTTAGATTAGTGTTTATACTATTCAATCACAGATAGCTCAATCACAGAAAGCTTGTAATCTAGGGCTATCTGTGATTGAATAATTCTTTAGTTGGAAGGGACTAATTCCAGCAAAACCGGATAGTTATCGGCCAGATCAATATACATTTCCCGGTTTCGTTTTTTTCCACCCGAAACCCCTCTTGTCAGCGTGGAAGCTGCACGGGCAACAGCCCCATAGGGAATGTTATAACTCAAATCATTGGCAGCATCCGAAACCGCAGAAGAACCCGCCCGACGAGCTTCTGTCTCCACAGCAGACTGATCCTGAACCGAGATGCCGGCAATCATATCGGTATCATAACAATTAATTGGAAGTGCAACCGAATGAACTGATGCTGAGGTGGAGGCAGAAAGGGATTTGGAACGGAAGTTGGAAAAGCTAATTCTTCCATTTCCAAAATCAGCCATACCAATCAGAATCGTGTTTTTTTCAAAATACATTCCTTCCCAGTTTATCCCTTCCAGCAAGCGAAAGGCCACCTTGGAACCTGACTTGACTTTATGGTTTCCATGTACTACAGCTCGCACAATTACATTTTCAGCTACATCTTTCTCTGCTATCTCTTTCTCCGCTTTAGCGTTTGATACAGCTCTTTTTTTTGTTTTGGAGACCGAGTTACGGCTTAAGTTTTGATCGGTTTGATCAGAAGCAGCTGAAATGGTATTAAAAGGGTTATTGTCTGATTTGTTTCCCTGATAGGCCGTTTCGCTTCTTGTTGTCTGATTACTTCTATAAGAAGCAGATCTTTTAGAGACAGGCGCTCCTTTGTCCGTTACGCTAGCAATCTTAGGATGCGAGATTCGTGTACTCTCAGAGGAAGATTTAACAGCGTTAGGCATTGAAGCATTGTTTTTTTCGGATTTGGATTCATTGGCTGAGAGCATTGCCCTGTTCCGATCATAGATACTTCCTTCTCCTTCTTTTATACTACGAACAGAGTCGCTCTGAGGGGATAATGAGCTGATCAATAGTGAAAGCGTATCCATCTCAGAAAGGGAACCGTTCTGTGAAAGTTCATTTGGCTGTTCTGTCTGCTGATCCTTTTTCTTTTTATCTCTTATATCATAGAGTCTTTGCCAGTCCATTACAATATGGCCGAGTGCAGCATCATCCATCGCCTGACGAAGCGAATCCTGATAGCGGTTTTTTTCCTCAGTCTCGTAGATGCGAGACTGTGAATCAAGCTTGGTAGAAGTGCTATCCAGTCGGACATGCCGATCAGGAGTCCGAATGCCGGTTGTCGAGGCCGCTACCATGCTCCGGATCTTCTGGGTAAAATAACCAGCCAGTAAAACAAGAGTCAGTGCTCCTATCCCATAGATAAGCAGTTTCGTTTTACGGATTTTAGCTTTGTTTCTCTTATCCATTTTATTCAGCCTTTCAGTTAGGGGCACTTTTTTGAAAAAGTTTGTAGTAGGAGCGCCTTCTTTTTTACTTTTATTTCCAAGCGGTAATCCAGTAGCTTTCTCCTGTTTTTGAGTTGTCTGAGAAAGGGAAGAGGAAGTCTTTACAGGAGATTGAGCGGTTGCACCTGCTTTACTCGCTGATACACCACTCACTAGTGAGCCATAGTTGGGCTCTGAGATATTATTTTTGCTCGCATCATTATTCTGCCCGTGCGTATTCCGCTCGCTATCATTCCAGTCATTTTCATCATCAGTTTCAGTCTCTCTAAATTCATCTGTTGTCTGTTCAGTCATAGATTTTGGATTGGGTGTCTCTTGTTGAGAATACTCAGGAGAGTCACTCTCAGAATTGGTTATATGTTCTTTGGTTACCTGTTCTTTATCTGACATAAGAGAAAGAGTTAGTAATGATGGAAGATGTAATAGCAGAGAGGGTTGGGATATAGAGTGTTTTTGCCAGCGTTTTGGCTGGAACATAGGCTTTCACTACCCGGTTACCGTCCGCTTCACGAACGATGATTTCCAGTTTCCCTTTCAGGGTGTTGGCAAAGAGAGGAAGCGCATACGCGAGCTCATTCTGATCCTGTGGCTTAATCATTTCCACCGTCTGAGAGAAAAGTGGTAGTACCTGATTTTCTTCTCCTACGATTTTGCGCCGGGTCTTTCTTTTTCTTTTTTCCTGATAGGCAAAGCTCACATAATCGAGTTTATAGGGAATGGAACTTTGATTGCCTACCTGTAGGATCATATACGTTGCTGTATTATCCACTGCCAGGGCTGTAATGCACAGATCAATCCTGTTCTCTTTTTTTCGGAACAGCTTATGTCGACGTTGTTTTTTCAGATAGGCAATTTTGGAGGTATAAATGGTTCTGGCATCCTCCGTTTTACTCTCCTGTCTGTTCCCGTTTGCTGCAACTCTATCTGCTATGCTTCCCTGTGCTAAACCAGGCTGTCCTTTTTCTGTTTGCCCAGCCTGATCCGGCTTTGGTCTGTATCCACTGGCGAGTTGGTTTCTGTAATCCCAGAAAATGCGTTTAGGTCTTTGCTGATAGGCGATATAATGCAAAAAGATCTGACCATCTTCTGTTTCAATCAGCATAGCAGAAGGCGAGACATATCCCCTGACAGGCTTTAACAAAAGCTTATTGGATTCAATCTTACCCACAAAGTTTTTCGAACCCAGATCAAGCAGTTTAACAGGGGCGTGAAAAATCAGATAGGTTGTTATCTCTGTAGATACATATACTGTGTCGTACCCTGCAGAGTCATAAGAATGATAGCGAGCCTGTTCCATTTTCCTATCCACTATATAGGTTCCTGCAGCAGCTGGTATCTGATCGCCATCCCGATGATCTAATGATTCATAGTTAACGGGATCTTTCTGAATCTGTTTAGATTGGGTAGATGAAGATTGAGTTTGTATTTGATTTTTTGAAGGAACGCTTTGAGAGGTCTTTTTCTGTGCCATCATATGTGAAGGATAGACCAGGCATAATACACTTAGATGCAGAATACTTATAATTACTTTTTTCATGGTATACTCAGGTAGAAAGTAGCTGAATTGATAAGTTGTTACTGGTTTGATAGCTTTTTACAGGCTAAGACCTTCTCGAGAGAAGATCTTAGCACTCATCCTCTATTTTTCAACAGGTGGATTATAGGCCTTGTAATCAAAGTTGGTGATCTGAAGGCCAAACGGATTGGCATCACTGCGGTGCGTGCGGATCATATCAAAGTCAGCGGCAATAGGTATAATCTCAGACTCATTGTCATACAAATACTTCTGACGGGCATAAATAGCTCCTTTATAGGGTTCTACACTCATGTTAATATTGACCGAATCGATTTCCATCTCGGTACGGGAGTTAAAGCGGGTATAGTGCTCTAAGATGCCTCCCTGCTTCATTTTATTATACAGCCTTGCGCCTACCTGTTTATCAATCAGCTTTAAGGCTGCATTGATCCGGTCTGCATAGTTGGACGCATCGTGCGAATGCATCAGCGTCATAAAATTGCGAACATGGTTTTTGCCTTCGTAGATGGTTGGCTTGTAGTTGGAAGCCAAACTGGCAGCCAGGGTGGTATTATCCGAGACAACATACACACGCTCTTCTCCTTTTCTTTTAGCGGAGAAATAAATAAACGACCAGAGCAGATTGCTCACTACCAGTAAGAGTAAAGATACAGTGGCAATGCGCTGGGTTGTTTTCAGGGTTTTATCAAAGTCAGGAGCTTTCATTTTTTCTTACTTAAATGGTTAATGAATTCTTACATATGTTTGGATGCTTACCGCCTTTTCTACATCGTATTCTTATTCTACATTGTATTCTTACACCAGTTCATAAGGCGTATATTCCACCTTGCTGTTTGATTGTGAATAGGTGTTAATGCGGGGCTGGGGAGCAGGGGATTTCTGCCTGATGGGAATAGCGGTGTTACCTCCAGACAGCATGGGAGGAAAACCACCACCTCCACCGGGCAAAGGGGAAGGTGAGCCGCCCCCTAACAAGCCCGCCGGGCTATTTCCATAGTTAAGCTGATTGGCAGTGGCACCCCCTGTAAGAACAGGCGAGCCACCCCCTCCGGAAGGAGGAACTCCGATAGTGCCCAGATTCATAGCGCCTCCGGCGCTCGCTCCTTTGGCTGTACCTGCCCCTATTTTGGCTGCACCTGCTCCAAAAGAGGCCATACTGGAAGCAGCACCTAGTACAGCACTGGCCGTTCCTGCCAGTTTGGATAGAAAGCCACCAGTTAGGGTCTGTCCGATAAAGTAAGCTGTCAGGGTCGGTACCATCAGATACATCAGCATGCAAACCAGGTTCACAATAAGCGAATCAACCATCCATGGATCGTTTTCCCACAGGGTAGAAAACACAGCCTGGTTGTAGTTGTGAATGATTGCATCCAGAATGCGCAGGGTCACAGACCACATGTGTACCGAGAACCAGCCCCGAAACCAGTGGGAGGCTACTTTTTCCATGCCCGGAAAAACTGAGATGGCCAGTGATAACGGTCCTGCCACAGTCAGAAAGGCAAGCAGCATCGCCCGTATTTTTTCAAGGGCAATGCGGATTACCATCGTAATTCCCTCTTCAATAGCTGAGCGGATAAAGTAAGTAATGCCAAACTGGATATCAAAAATCCCTTTGGCATACTCGGCTATTTTGTCTCCGGTTGACATATTCGGATTGTCTGCATCTTTTTTCATCGCCAGCGCCCGGTTGGAAAACTGATTCAGATCTTCCAGGATGGAGGCGGGTTGCGGGATCAGATTGCGAAATCCTTCAATGCCACCCGAGATTAGGTCCAGCAGCTCGACATAGTTAAAAAGGATACACCAGATGATAATGCCCCGCAGCATAAAATCGCCATTGACAACCATAGGCCCGGAAGAAAACACGGCCCGCATGATGGCTACGATAAGCGATGCCACTAAAAAAGCGGGTACCAGAAACAGACAGTTCTGACGCACTGTATTCATAAGCAGTAAGACCAGGTCTAAAAATGCCTGATTGATGTGTCCCCAGTTGTTCATCGGATTTCTTCTTTACTTTTGCCTGTAAGTGGGTTTGATTCTGTCATAGTTGTTGTAGCCGTTGATATTGTAGCCGTTGATATTGCAGCAGTTGATGGTATAGTAGTTAGTGGTGTAGCAACATTCAGCTCATTTACGTGTTTTTCCCTCATTTCCTGCTTTTTTGGAGTGGGTTTTCCAGCCTTTTTCCAGGCTACATATTCATTGATCGCATAATGAATGTTGCCCTTGAACTGCTTTTGAAGTCTTCGCAAATAATCCCTTTCTTCGGGCTTGGAGGTCAGGATGGCGTCGATCTTAACAGAGACTTCCATCAGATAGATTTTGGCAAAATCCCCCTGTTTGATAAACAGCTCCCGCCAGCCTTCTGCATCGTTTTTCCGAATCGAACGGATCAGCTCGACTTCATGCGAGGTCAGGCCCAGGTGAGAGGCCAGTTTGGTGATTTCAGTCTGATCACTGTGATTGAGAATCACATAGGTAGCTGCATTCTGCAAAATAGCCGGGCCGATTTTGGAACTAACAATCTCTGAAATCCCCTGGGTGATGATACACATCGACCCGTTGTTTTTCCTCACTGTGCGGTACATCGATTCGACAAAATTCCCCATGCCGTCTGAAAGCATTGACCAGGCTTCATCCATGTAGAAATACTTTCTTTGCTCGGGATACTTGCGGATTACATCCAGGGCGAGCTCTGTGATCAAAAGGGCAATCACATGGTAGAGCATCGGATTCTTTTTGATCTTGGCCATATCAAAACAGATCAGCCGGTGATCGGATACATCTGCGTGCGAAGAAGAGTTTAACACATCGGCATAGTTGCCAATGGCATAAGGCTCTAATACCACCAGAAATTCATTAAAGTCAAACGAATTCTTCAGCCGCAGATAGTCAGCTGACCCTTCCCGTTCAAAGGTTTCCACCCAATGGTAAAACCCTTTGATGCTTGGAGCTTCTTTGGCCGGGTTTTCCAGCAGCTCCTGATTGTAATGCCCATAATACAGGGGCAGTAGTTTGGTGAAAATAGCCCGTTCCGCCTGGGAGATATCCCCTTTTGACCCTTTCCAGATGACTGATAAAAGCGCTGTCAGATAGTTAATTTTATCTCCGGAAAGCTTATAGGGCTCATATCCCTGATGCGATTTATCTTCCAGCTGATCAGCTCTGACCCGGTCAACAATGAAGGGATTCAGGTTTAGTGGAGCCTCCGGGTCATACTCAAAGTATTTTCCATCCAGGGCAGAAATCAGCGAAAGATACGTTCCTCCTACATCAATGATAATCTGGCTGTGCCCGAGCTCAAAACGTTGCGTGATCAGATTTCCCATCGTATAGGACTTACCTGATCCGGAGGGACCGATGGTGAGCTGGTTCTGATTGTTCAGATCGGTATTGAACAGCTTTACCCGGAGCGGATTGCGGAACCTGTCACACAGGATTTCATCTCCTTTGGTCAGATGATTGTAGTTAGTGATCAGATTCATATACATCGAAGCATTGTCTCCACTCATCAGGAGCTTGCGGTAATTATGGTAGCTGTTTCCCGGAGAGCTGGAAACATACAGATTTGCCGAATCAACCGTTTCAATCAGGGCTGTAGCACCTCCCATCATCTGAAAAGCCTTCGCCACCCCCTGACAGTATTCACCCCGGATGGTATCGTCTGTTTCCCAGACAATCACACAAACAGATGTTTCGACTGTGTTTTTGTTATAAGTCCGGATCTCATGGGTAAAGTCGGTAATCTCTTCCGTTTTTTTGATATTGTCCTGTGTGGTAAGAAAGTCTAAAAAACGGTTGCGCTTGTTTTCATCGTCGAGCTTTTTAAGCGTTTTGTCCGTATCGCTGACCGTGATTGTAACAGAAAGAATATGGGGCAGTTGCAGGTAATGTGTCAGCGGATAAACAAAAGGTGAAGCGACTCCCGTGTAATTATACACCGAAGGGAAGATCTGTCCCGGCTGGTTTTGCAGCGAGATCACATTTACCTTTTTCTCCCCGAGTACACAGTAATTTTCTGCTACCTTTAACGGTCTTTCCAGGCTCTGAGGTACGGGGCTGAATTCGAGGTTAAAATACATCCGGCAGACACATTTAAGATCCTCATTGGAAAGCAGCTTGATTCTGATCCCTTCTAGGGCGAGGCTGGAGGCAAATTCACGACCTACCCGGTTTAACACCAGCATTCTTTCCTCAATCCCTTTGAAAGGAGAGCTGTTCAGAAACGCTTTGCCAAAGGCAAACAGGGTATTGACCGGATTGGAAGGAGGCTGGGACGGCTCTCCGAGTGAGACAAACAGATATGATTTGTGAGAAAGAGACTGCCGGTTGTAAAAGTGATGGATCATGTTTTTCTCAAAAAAGCCTTTATCGGCTGTCGCAGCCTGGAAGGGCTCAAAGTAATAGTAGTCCAGCTTCTGGACCGAGCAACCGGCGGGCAGAATCTTGATTGCTCCTGTGAACACATCAGACAGATGCTCATAGCGCGAAGCAGGAAACTTTTCCATTTCCAGCACGTCAAGTTCAAAGCCGACTGCTACCCGTCCGTCTTTATAGACAATGATTCCATCCTCGATTTCAAAGATGGGAAGGGCATCATCCAATGGTTTTTCTTTTGGGGAAAACATAGAAATGGTAGTAGTTAGATGGTGTAAGGGATTGATAGGAAAGGAAAAATACTGACCTCCCCAAAAAGCAATGACCACTTTGAGAGTGGTCATTGCCCGTATTCATTCAGACTTACTTCCCTATCGGAATAGTCTCTGGCAGCATCTGTCCACTTGGTTTCATTCTTCGCTGGATTGTCAGCTTCTTTTCTTATCGTTTTTCTTTGCAAAGAGTTACCCTGTGTCCAGTTGCTTGTGTCTTTTTTCAGAAGTGCCTGATTGCGATGAAAAGCCAGCAGTATGGACTCTGCATTTAACACCGAGTCCGCTGTTGGAGAAAACCGTTTGGACTTTTGCTGAAAGCGATAGCTCAGATACGAAGTAATAAAGCTCGGATGCTTCTGACGGGAAGCATACTTGAGTCCAAAATAAGCAGATGTAACAATGATCACAGTCGCATGATTGAACCACTTAAAGCCAGGTGCCATCAATTTCAGAAAGGTCGAAAAGATGATCAGCACCACAGTGAGCATAATCAGCATGCCTACCTGCAGCATGGGAAGACCCAGAACAGTAGACTCTTTTTCCAGATAGCGTCTTGTTATCATAATCAGGGTTTGTATAAGTCAGAGTAGCTAATAAAGATCTATCACTATGGATAAATTAATAGAGTGTGATTAACAAGGGTAGATCATCGGTTATAATCACCTGCCCCAGCTCCACCCAGTGAGGAAGCGATATCTTCAACAAAGTAGTTAAAGCCAAACCAGAAGATGGCGATCAGAATCGTTTGCATGGCATTTCCCATGGCATTGGGACTCCCTCCGGCAAAGGCGAGTACCGTACGGACTGCTGCCCAGACAATAGCCCCAATAAAAAGAACATTGGCAACGAGTTTAATTTGCTCGACAATCTGGGTAAGACCGCCAACAGTTTGCTGAGCAGAGACTGTCTGAGATAAAAACAGAAATACAAATCCCCATAGGTACTTGTTGGAGTAGGGTATGTGAGTCTTTAGACCAGTCTGTGTTAAATTTTCAGGTAAAGAAGATTGAAAAAGGTTGGCAAGCATATAAGTAAGCATTAACGGTGAATAAAAAATGATATAGAGTTTATGCGAATCGTATAGGAATTCAATAGGTGAAATACCTAATGGTTGATAACTTGATAAGTCATTTGAAATAGGAAGTAAAAATGACAATTGGGCAAGACAAGATTTTGGCAGGACAGGATTAAGGCAATAGAGTAATGGCTCTCAGCCGGATGGTATCTAAAATCTTACTTGTTGGAATTTCATCAATATCAACTTTTTCAAGCTTTATCTGGGTAAGCAGTAGCGCACATGGCTCATGGAGGCAAAGACTATCAATCAGATCTTCAAGCGGACTACAGAGCATACCTCTGATGAAGAGATCTTTTCGCAGTTTTTCATCCAATAGATCATAGTAACACGCAAGAGCTAATACCAGACTTTGCGCATACTCATTAAGGAAGTGGTTTGGAGCAGTCTCTACGATGCTATTCTCTGCTTTCTTGTTTTGTGTTTGTGGAACAGCTCGTGCTATAGGATGATCTTGTATAGGATGATGATCTTGCATAGAAGTAACGTTTAAGTTTCTATGACGAAGGTCTTGCTAAGTGAAGCAAAAAAAAATACTCAAAATTGAGTATTTTAGTACTGAATTTTAGGCTTTTTGATCAGAACACCGCTTTATGCTAGTAGATAAGCGTTGTAGAAGAAGCTAATTTAAAGTGAGTTTCTAAGCCAATACGATTTTCTAAATGTAGCCGGTCAGGAGTTTAACTGACTGATTTTGTGGATCAATTCGAACTTGGATTTGACAGAGGATTTCTTGTAAATATTCTGAATGTGTTTAGCCACTGTGCTTTCTGCCAGAAAAATTTTATCTGCAATCTGTTTGTTCGATAATCCGTCTGTTAAAAGTTTGGTGATCTGTTCTTCCCGATCTGTTAAGCTATACAGACTTCTAAAATTCTTATACGTTTCCTCTAGTTTATGATCCCAGGGTCTTGTTGCATTTTTTAAGGCGTTTTGCTCCTCAAGCCGTTTGGACAGTTTTGTTACAGCATTCAGTAAACTGTCCATGCTCACAGGCTTTAACAAAAAATCGATAGAACCATGATACTTATGAGTTTTCAGCCCATAATCATCATAGGCAGTGATGACAATAAAGTTAATGGTGTTGCCAAATTGTTCAATAATATCCATTCCTGTCAGCACTGGCATATGTATATCTAAAAAGGCAACATCTACCTGATTATCCATCAAGAAGCTATAGGCTTCTACAGGATCTGTAGTGGCTAAAAGGATTTCAATCTGGGGTATCTTTTGAAGGTCTTCTGTTAAGATTTCCAACTGAATGGGAGTATCATCTACTATAACACATTTGATTTTTTGCCTTGAGGGTTGCATCGGAATAAAAGAATTGTATGGTTTGTTTATGTTACTTTAACGATAACCATATAGAATAGTTTTTGAATAATTAAGCTATATCATAAAAAAAGCCTCTATAGCTATAAAAACGGAAGATATTTTGTGTACATCATACTCTTCTGTTCTAATCCTGGATAAGTGAATCTATCAGTGCTGGATTATTGATATGAATATCTACCTTATAGTAATTGTTCTGATTGGTTGTTTTTAGCGTTTGTCTGTTACCATAGTGGATTTCTAAACGTCTTTGCGCATTTTTTAGGCCAATACCTGTAGAAACTTTTTCAACTGTAGAAGTGATTGGACTGGATTTGACCGGATTAGAAATACTGATCTGTAAGCGATTACTTTCCGCAGTAATAGCAACAGTTAAAGGGTTATTTTGATCTAACAGGTATCCGTGTTTTACCGCATTTTCCACATAGGTTATCAGAACGGAAGGAATAACTTTGAGTTGTTTGTCTCCTGCGAATGAGATATCATATTGAAGGGTATGATTATATTGAAACTGGACAATAGAAAGATAGTTTGTTATATGTTGAATCTCCTGCTCTATTGGGATTGTAGCTTCTCTGTATTCATAGGAATGTCGCATCAAATCTGCAAATTTTTGAATGACTACTGGTAGTGTGTCTGTTTTTTTTCTTGCCAGATTATACATGCTATTGATCACATTGAATACGAAGTGAGGATGGAATTGAGAACGCAGAAAGGATGTTTCCAATACATATTTTTCCCGCTCTGTTTTTATAAGTTGCTCTGTTCTATTTTTATTGATGAATTTTGCATATGCATATAAAAAACCAAAGATGGAATATTGAATTGTATGCCAGACATGTCCAGTTATTATGAAGTTAAAAATCCAGGATAATTTCCATTCTGGAGGAGGAATTTCAGAGTTATGGATTGGTAGAACATAATCGAGTATAAAATCCATAAGTGTTAACAATAGAAGTACTCCTATTTCAGAAAATAGTATGAATACTATTTTTATAATTCTACTATATTTTGTTTGCCAAATCGGATAGATCACACAGGCGGCTATATAAAATACACCTGAAAGATAGATGAAATAGATTAGCGGATCTAAGAATACGATTTTGTCGGCCCGACTGACTATATACAAATTTAACGCACCACAAAAAACATATACCAACCAGAGTATCAGAGGTAGTGTTATTTTGTAATTCAATATTTTTTCTACATTCATTGTTCATTTTAATTAGGTTAAAATATCTTGTCATTTTGAATGATTTTCCTATTTTTATGCAGTTGTAATTTTAATTAATTTACCAGCATTTATTTATGAAAAGCAAAAAAAATCCTTCAACCCACTTCAATCTTAAAAAGAAGACATTGAGTAGCCTGACACCGTTAACTGAACTGGAAACTAAACAAATAAACGGAGGTTCTGGTGGTCGTAATTGTGGAACGACAATCACTGCCTGTACAACTGGTATTAGTATTTGAAAGAATATCTTTCCATTTAAGAAAGATGGTATAATAACGAGTATTAAAAATAGAAAGATTCTCTAAAACAGGAAGTGGTACAAAATATATTTTGTACCACTTCCTGTTTTAGAGAAATTACCATATATAAGATTAATAATATTTGATCAAAATTAAAAATTGTATAGACTAATATTATATAAGTAGACCTCGGATACTTGTATGATACTTGAATTTCCAATACATATTTATCACTCATCAAATGATTCGATTACACTTTTCTGTTATTCTTATAATATTGTTATTAAGCAATTGGGAAGGCAAAGCCCAAAGCTCATGTTCTTGTGAATCAACATTAAATGCGCTCATTGAACATACTAAAACAAATTATATTGGGTTTAAATATAAAATACATTCTGGCAACAAAAATCTATTTATTTCCTTTCAGGACAGTCTGCAAAGAACTAGCAAGAATATCACTAATCCATTCGCATGTTTAAACCTTTTGGATTCATGGGTGTCTTTTTTTAAAGATGGACATTTTCTTATTTCGTTGAATCGCAAAAATGCTTCTCAGGTTCTAAATTTTGCACCAAATCAGAGTATTGAAATATCTGAAAAAAATGAGAGTACAAGGAATGACCCGATTGAAGGCAAATGGAATAATACTTCTGGGGCTTATCAGATATCTATATCTCGGGAAAAAGGGTCTAAAGATTCCTTTATTGGTTTGATACTTTTTGCTGACACAGCCTTCTGGAAACCTGGACAGATCAAAGTGAAGCTTACTCGCAGAAGCCCTTCAATCTATGAAGGTATATTGTATTCGAGAGACCATTTACCCAGAAAAATCAAATATCATTTTGCTCAAAATCAACTTGTGAGCCTTCAAGGTTCCGAGATTTCATTTAACTGGCAAAAGCAATCCGATCAAGAAAAGCCTTTTAAAGAAGAACCTATTATTTCATTTAAGTCTCTTTCTGCTGACTGGAATTTGTTAGATATTAACTCGTTTGGCTTGGTTGAACCAATTGATTCTGTCTTCTCTCGATATAAAAATCAATTGTTTTCAGTGAAGAATTTAATTATCGATTTGCGACAAAATGGAGGTGGTGGGATCGCCACTTTTCCAAAGCTTCTTACTCTGGTTTCAGATGGTGAAGTAGTAATGAAAGGCGCGGGCACTCTTGCTACTTTAACTAATGTTAACGCATATTCAAAAATTATAGATATACTGAAAACATACCCAGATGTAACACCCTATGAGATCAATCTGGTTACAAAGCTAATTTCTGATATGAAATCTCATCCCGATCAGCTTTACTGGCAAACAGATAGTATTGCTGCTATTCCAAAAAGTCGATTCCCTCAACGGGTTTTTGTCTTAATTGACAAAGGAACAGCTAGTGCAGCAGAGATGTTTGCTGAACTGGCGCAACAGAGTAGTAAAGTAATCACCTGTGGGCAACCTTCTGCTGGTGCTATTGATAATTTAGATGCGGTATCAGTTAATTTACCCTGTCCTATCTATCAGATTATGTATCCAATTACCCGGAATGGCAATTATAAGAATGTAGATTCTACTCTTGATCCTGTAAAGATCATTCCCTTTCTTAAGATTCCTGAGCAAACGCAGGACTGGATTCAGTATATCATAAAAAAAGCAGGCACTCTAAGATAGCCAACCTTTAGTTCTTGATTTGCTTAATTTTTGACTCATAGTGTTTGCATAGGCAATAATAAATTACTAATTCATGATGATTCGAATTAGTGGTGAATAATCTATTAAGGCTCATATGTAAATATGCGGCTAACCTGCTTTTGATCGGAGCAGCTTGGTCATTGTCCTTACTAAGTATTGTTATTACATTTATACACTTTGACCAATGTATATCTATAATTTTTCGAATCTGACTTATATCATTTGACTCACTATTTATTGGCTTTTCTAGAAAAAAGAGAAGAGATTTAGACTTTTGGTATTTATCACTAAGTTTTTTGAGTTGAGTGGACTTGTGAATTTTAAATATTTTCTTCAATGTAGATTGTTGCCAATTCATCATCTGATACTTTTCTAGAAGGCTTAACCCAAACGCACTCATGAAGCTATCCACAAGCAAAAATGCAATTAAGATTCGGCTATTTTCTTTGGAATCCTCATCAATGTTACCAAGTAGATTCATTACTGTTCTACTATCATAATAAAACAAAGTTTCTGTGACTTCGATCAGCTCTGCACCATACCTTTCAATTTCACGCTGATAAGTATCTATTACAATGTTCTGAATTTGATTGCTTTCTAGGAAAGGATTAAGAAGAGTATGTAATTCCTGACTTACTGTTAAATAAAAGTTGTCGGTTCCAAAAAAGCGGATCCTGAGATGGTGTCCCTTATCATCCTGATATCTAACAAAAAACCATTTCTGTATCAATCCTCTTTGCTCAATAGATTGGATCCATTTGGGTAATACATTAAGTAATATCTTCTCTGTTGCCTGTATTCCTGCATATATTTTAAAATATATCCATTCCGATCCGAAACCAAAACGACGTTTTTGAGATATGACTGCATTCATGTCAAGTTTGAGAAGCCGTTTAGGTTCTGGAGCCCTATTATAAAATGGAATGATTATCTCATGGGAATGTTTCCCTTCTGGTGAAGAAACCCATTTAGAATTTATTGACAAGTCTTCTAGTAAAATTCTGTCTTTCGTTGTTTGAATCCACTGCATCAAAATTGCTCTGGTAACAGCATCCTTAGCAATGCTGGCAATGCTAATGGGGAGTCTGTTATCTCCTTCACCAATAAGTACTATTTCAGGAAGGTTAAGTTCCCAACTTATTTTAGTAAATTCTTCTATAAAACTGTTTTCCTCTAACGTACTTAAATGTATCTGTTGGTCATTGGTTAATTGCCATATAGATGGGGAGAGAATAGTCTTTCCAAAAGTTACTCTAGGAAGAAAAGGTTGGTCTTTTGCCATAGGACCCCATGTAAAACTAAGTGTTCCCATTTCCTGATCTTGAATATCTACAAGTAATTTATATAATGGGAGAGAGTATTTTTGTGCATCATGAGCGGAACTTAATCGTGGAAGGATTCTTTTGTTTAATCGTTTGCTTCGTAGAATTAATTCATTTGCAATACAGCTTATATAAATATCATCCAACGTGATGGGTTCCGAGTCACATTCTAATGAAGGAGAAAGTAATGGTATATAATATGGACGTAAAGGGGGACGATAAATGACATTTCCACTACGTGGTTGTGAAATATGGGCAATTTCGGCTAACACACAATCTGGATAGAATTCTTGTTCCTTTTCAAGTGCTTCCCTAAGAAGTATAGTAAGATTTTCATCAAGATGGCAAAATCGACCAAGCCAACGACTAGAGGATGGACCTGTTGTTAGGTGATGTAAGAGTTGATAGTTGCCACTGTCTATGTCTTCTTGGGTACTTGCAAGAATTGTTATTACCGAAAATAAGGAAGCAGCAATATTTTTTTGTTTCTCAATCGACTCAATATCTTTATTAGTAAGGTTTATTTCAAGTTGTCCTTTCTGAATAGCTTTGGTATATAAGTTTAAAAGATGATTGTTCCATGAATGCCAATCTGTTCTTCTATCATTGTCTGTTTCAAACAACCCTTCAATAAATGAGCTTTCGATTTGATGTGAGTTGATTGGATATCCCAATCCTGTTTCTGTGTTCAACACTTGAAGCAACGGTACCTCTGCCTCCTCATACAAGTTTGCAAAAACTTCTTTAAATTTCTCAAACTGCTTATTTACAGGTCTGGGTAGATAAGAAAGAAACTCAATAGTATCCTTTAATTCTTGAGCGATTTTGCTTGTAAGATGACCTTTTAAAGGTCGAAAGCTATCAACCTGGTAAAAATCATTTATTGTCTTTACTGTAAGTAATTCTGCCTTTTCTATTTGCTTGTTTATTTCAAAATAGAATTTTCTTTTATCCCCTATGCGATTCTGATCTGCCCGATTGGCCACCTCTAAAAGATTTTCTAAGATTGGGCTCCACCGATTATTTTCTGTTTTTAAAATTTGGACTAGTTGTTCCGCCTTATCTTGGCCTTGTACTGGAAAAGGAAATAATTCCAGTTCAGATAGTAAGAATTTACTTGCAATTAAGCTATCAATAAATTCAGAAGCTTCCTCCTCCTGTGTTGAGGTATTTAATTGTTTGCATATCTTTTTTAACAAATCTCTATAGTGGAATCCAGGTTGTTGGTTAAGAATAGTTACAATGTAGTCTAATGCTTCTATTGCTTCAATTTCTGAAAGAAAAAACCTTTTAATGCCATTTTCTATGCGGTATTCTATATACTGATAGACTGACGAAACTTTCACAACAGAAGAATTTAACCAATAACGTATTTGCTGTCTGACAGTAGGCTCTTTTAGTAAATCTTCTGATAAATAGGTAATAAATTCACTATCTAATCGGGTTTTGGTTTGAACAGAATTAATTCCTTGCAACTTTAATGAAGTAGAATCACCGATATGGCCTAAAGATATAGTAGCAAATAGTCCAAAAGGGGTAGAACGAGTATGAGCCCGTAGTAAATATTTACCTATTGTTATAATCAATCTTCTTTTCTTCTTCTCATCAAGTTTGCCATTATTAAGTTCTTCAAGTGGAAGCTTTGAAGAAGCACTATAAAGTGCATCAAGAAAACGTGAATCCTGTCTTATGTCATTTAGCTTTAATTTATCAAGTAGCTTATAAGGAAAGATGGGGGTTCTAAGAACAAAGAAATCTGAAGAAACTAAATCCATAAATGTTTTAAATATTTTAATGGCTATGATCACTTTATAATAAGTGGATTTAACCAATCATCAGTTGTATCATACAATAATTGAAATAAACTGCGTTGGGTAACCACAAAACGGGCATGTAGTGTCATTCCTTTCTTTAAATACGCCATATATCCGTTTTTGAGAGAAAGTGTTTGCTTATCCAATTTGCACTTCACTTTAAAAACAGGTTTGTTGTTGATCAGGGTAAAGTCATTCCCAATGTCAATGATCTTCCCCGAAATCAGTCCCCAGTCATTGTAATTAAAGGCATCTATTTGAAGATTGACTTTCATCCCTTCTTTCACGAGTCCAATATCTTCAGGAGGAAGATAACACTCTGCGATCAGGTTGGAATCCGGCGAGATAATTCCCAGCATTTCCCCCTCCTCAATAAAACTGCCAACATATTTACCACTTAGCTGCTGTACTGTGCCTGCAATTGGTGATTTGATGGTATATAATTCTTTTTCAGCAAAGAGTTGCTGTCTCTGCGCCTCTAATGCATCTATTTCCAGCTGATAAGCATTAAGTTGTCCCTGCCAGAGTGAAAGTTGCGTCTCAATGAGCGTATTATACTCATTGAGGGCTTGGGTATAGACAAATTGTTTCTCTTCGAGTTCAACCTGAGCTATCACTTTTTGGGTATAAAGTAACTGGTGGCGTTCCAGTTCTTTTCTGGTTTTGGAGAGAATATGCTGCTTTTCAAGGGTTTGTAATCTGAACTGGTTGTATTGCTGGGTATAAACAGGAGAGAGTGTTTTTATCCGTTGTAGTAATTGTGTGCGAGGGGTACTGATAAGATGCTTCAGATCGGTTATAAACTGTTTTTTTTCTAAAAGGCTGGACTTGCTCAGTGCTAGCTTACTATCGGCAATTTTACTGGTAAGGCTAAACAATACCTGTCCTTGTTTTACAGACTGATTTTCTTTTACATAAACCTCGGCTACAATTCCAGAGACTATTGCTTTGAGTTCATTCTTCTCTGCTGCTGTCCGGATGGTACCTGCACTCTTTACAGAAACATCGACCTTGACAAAAGGGAGTACTATAATGGAAAGCAGAATCAGGGTTAACACAGATAGATAAATGATCTGGCTTTTCACAGAAACAGTAGGCAAATACGCTTCTGTTGTGTTGGTAATAATTTCTGTGGGGACTAATCTAAGCTCACTCATTGTAACAATTTTCTGATTGACAATCTTCTAGTTGGTTTTGTAGTGTTTTAAGCAGTTAACGGATATACTTTACAAACCAACTTGCTTTACATGCCAAATTGTACTCGCCATAATTTGCTATAGATAGTATCCTGTTCAAGTAGCTGTTCATGGGTACCTTCTGCCATTACCTGTCCATTTTCCAGTGCAATGATCTTATCTGCATTTTTGATAGTGGAAAGTCTGTGCGCAATGATTAAAACAGTTTTACCCTCTTTACGTAAATTCTCAATAGTAGTTTGGACATATTGCTCTGAGATACTATCGAGCGAAGAAGTGGCTTCATCCAGAATTAAAATTTCCGGATTGCGATACAATGCCCGCGCAATAGCCAGCCGTTGACGCTCCCCACCGGAAAGATTTATGCCATTTTCTCCTAAGAGTGCATTAAATCCGCCCGGGAGTTTTTCAATGAATTCGCTTATCCCCAACTGTGCCGAAAGGGAGAGCACTTTCTGCATATTGGGTGTATGATCTCCAACAGCAATGTTTTCCAGTATGCTTGTACTAAACAGATCAATCTGCTGAGGAACAACGCTTACCATGTGGCGCAAGCTTTTGGTGGAAACATAGCGGATATCATACTGGCCAAGGGTAATGTTTCCTTCACTGAGGGGATACAGGTTTTGGAGTAAGGATAAAAGGGTTGATTTGCCGGAACCACTCTCGCCAATAATTGCAACAATACTGCCTTTGGGAATGGTAAAACTAAGTTTATCAAATACCTTCTGACGGGTTCCATACCGAAATGAAACATTTTTAAATTGTATATCTCCTATTAGTTCTGGTGTCAGATCAACCTTATTCTCATTTTCCTCCCGTTCCAGATCCATGATTTCAAACAGCCGATCTGTGGCTATTACAGCCTCTTGGATAGACTTGTTGGCGGCAAGTAAATTGGTAGCTGGAAGGGTAAAATACCCAACCAGGGTATAAAATGATAGCAATTCTCCAGGTGTTAACTCTCCATCGATCACAAAGTAACTTCCTGTCCAAAGCAGAATAATCGTAAACAAACGGGACAGAAACTCTCCGGCTGTTGAAATAAATAATGTATTTTTTCCGGAATGGAAAACATTTCTGAGCAGTTGAACAAAACGGATTTCTGTTTTCAGATTGGCATGCTCTTCCAGCCCGAATCGTTTGATGGTTGCTGCCGCATTCAAAGACTCTACCAGCTGAATTTCCAGATTGGCTGAACTTTCCATCCATTGCCGCTGCAACCGTTTATTGATTTGGTTTGCAATAAAATAGACAACCCCATAGAGGGGAATGATTGCCGTCAGGATAAAAGCCAGCTTCCAGTAATAGGTGAACATTAGTGCAAAGGAAAAAAATACGATGAACAGATTCACTACCAGATTCAAGGCAACATCATTGATAAAGGCACGTATCTTCACCGCATCATTGACCCGTGAAATGATTTCACCTACCTGCATGGTATCAAAAAATGTCTGGGGCAGCCTCATCAGATGTTTGTAGTAACCAAGGATCAGGCGGGCATCAATCTGTTGACCCGTTTTGAGCATAAACATACTTTTGAACCAACTGATCAGAAGCTGAAAAGCCAGAATAACAATCATTGCCACACTTAGCAGGTTCAATAGGTTTTTATTGCCTTCCACCAGCACTGAATCTGTTATTTTCTGAATGTAAACCGAGGTGGAGAGCCCAAGGACTGTATAAGTGATAGCCCCTGCTAGTGCCTGGAGCATGACAGTTTTATGAGGAGTAAGCAAAGTCCAGAACCGTCGAAAGAACGAAATCTTCTCATTGCCCTGCTTGAATCTTCCTTCGTCAGGTAATAAAAGTAGAAGAACTCCGGTCCACTCTTTTCTAAAGTCTTCATGTGATTTTCTATGTAGTCTTCCATCAATAGGGTCCATTACCCTGATGTAGTTTTTACTTACATGGTAAATCACTACATAGTGATGGGAAACTAGCTGCTCTTTTTCTGCCGAGGTGTTTGGTTTTAGTACAACATGAGCAATACAGGGAAGTGGTATCTGAGTAAGACTTTCAAAGCTGCCCTTTACCCCTTTGGCCTGAAAACCCAGCTTGGTGGCAGCCTCCATCAGACCTGACAGGTTGGTTCCTTTCTTATCTGTGCCTGCATACTGACGGATTCGGGCAAGGGGTAAATGCAATTTGTAGTATGCTGCAACGGACGCCAGACAGGCAGCTCCGCAATCTGTAAGATCGTGTTGTTTGATTTGTATGGCTCTCATGTAAAATAGCTGGCTTTGCATTGGCTTGGTTGTTAGAAGGCCAAATACACTAGAGGAATTGGTTTTCTAAAAAATGAAGTAAAAAGTGAAGCAGGTAAATTTAGAACAAAAAAGATTTTTATGAAGTGAAATGCATAAGTATGTTCAATTTTGAATGGCGAGACTGTCTGAGTAAAAGTTATAATTTTATAGTGTAGGTAATTGAAAATCAGTTGTTTTTGGTTAGTATTGATCTAAAATATTTTTTTGGTGTAATTCAATAGTGAAAATATTTACATGCAATTATAGTATCTTTGGGCTTGGATCAAGTGGCAAAAACCCTCTAGAGCTTAGTAGTTTCTAGTTAGTATAGCTGTATACAAAACGAAAACCTTTTGTCTTAATTTTCCTGTACTTTCCTTGATAGATACATTGGAAATGTACTATATTTGGTCTAAAGATCAACTCTGGAAGAAAATAATCTGAAGTGACTTTTTAATCCTGACAACCTATATGACTTTACAAATCAATATAAAGGAAACGCTTGGAGAATTGACAACTTCGGAGGCAAAAAATGCACCGGACATATTATTTTGTGAAGGAGATATCAACCTCCTTTTGGAAGGAATCAGAGTTTCTGTTGTAGGATCAAGAAATGTTTCCCCTTCAGGTATAATAAGAGCACAATCTTTAACCAGGGCTTTGGTAAAACATGGAATCACTGTAGTGAGTGGCCTTGCCGAAGGAGTGGATACCATTGCTCATAGGACAGCAATCGAGAATGGAGGCAAAACCATAGCTGTCCTGGGAACACCCTTAAGTCAGGTATACCCAAAGTCAAATACGGCCTTGTTGGAAAGTATTAAAACCAATCATCTGGCTATTTCCCAATTTCCTGAAAACTACCCCTTTCAAAAAAAGAACTTTCCTGTTCGCAATCGAACAATGGCTTTAATCAGTGATGCAACCATCATTATTGAAGCAAAAGAAAACAGTGGGACAAGACATCAGGGTTGGGAAGCGTTGAGGTTAGGGCGCATAGTGTATTTACTAGAAAATGTTGTCCAGGATAAGGCCAATACCTGGGCACAGGAAATGTTAAATTATGGTGCTCAGATTCTGACAAGAGAAAATCTGGAAGATTATCTGTATGCCATACCCAGTTTAACAGGAAGGAAAGAAGTTGTCTTTTAATCTACCCTATGCCTGTCTGGCAAATTACTCACCAAGAGGTAGCAGTGAACTTTCGGTAAAGTCCAGAGACGTATGTGCAAGAGTTAAGAAAGGGTCTGAGAAGACGATTAGCAGTGCTTTTGTGTACTTTGATGCTGCTACCATGACAATCTTTAGCCCTTTTCTGAATGCAGATACGTTGCTTATTCCTGTGCCGAGGAGTTCTTTATTACAACCTGATTCAGTGTGGCCAGGCTTAATTATCTCAAATCTGTTAGTAGCTTCTGGACATGGTAGTCAGGTATCTACCTGTCTACAAAGAACCAGAGCTGTGCCTAAATCTTCCGGAAGCTACAGCGCCGAGTCAAGGCCATCCATTGAAACGCAATTGGAGAGCTTACATGTTGAACCGGAAATGATAACGCACAGGCAAATTACTTTGATAGATGATGTGTTAACGCTTGGTAGAACCTCAATCGCTTGTGCATTAAAACTTAGAGAGGCCTATCCACAGGTAGAAATAAAGCTTTTTGTATTGCTACAGACAAAGAGCCGTATCTCTGAAATTACTCAATTTATTGAGCCCTATGTGGGTGAAATAACCTATAACCCCAATACAGGCAAAGCATCACGCTCTGGATAAAACATGTAAGAGGATAGTCAATATGTAAATAGATTTAAGGTGTTGGTAGATTTGGTGTCTAGATTCGGTATTTTTCTTTTAGATCTTAGTAATACTTTGATTGGATCGTGCTACTCAAGGCAAGGGTAAGGTATCTTATCCAGATAAGCACTCAGCCTGGATATGTCTTTAAAAGCCATCAGGTCAACGATCTGATTTGCCTGAGGATCATAGCGGAGCTCTACATAAAAGTCCCCCAGGGAATACAAACTAAAGGAATGGTCTTGCTCAATATGGCAATCCAGAAAAGTTCCTCCCTGCCAGGTAAGCTCGGCTTTCTGATTTAATGGCAAATCGGAGAATACAAGATAACTAATCATAGATGGAAGATTTAAAGGACACAAGTTTACCTGGAATTAAATCTCTGTAAAGGTAAACTAAATAGGTCTGATTTATTTTGGATTACTGACCTAAACATACATAGGTAATTGAGCTTTCAAATTGCTCAACACAGGCAAATAAAGCATGTTTGATTAACCTGTTAGCTAATCAGGTGATTGATTTCAGCGAGCCATACAGGTGCTAAAATTTTGGTCTATGCGCTCAGCTCCTCTTTGCTCTGGTACTTCTGTGAGCTATTTGCTGAACACAGTCAAGAATATAGCCAGCAAGTACTTAGCTAATCCGGTTCGCTCAGCTAATCCAGCTAAAAAGCAGCCAGCAAAAGCAAAATCAGCTGAAGCTAATCAGCTCAGCTGTCAGTACTGTCAGCGAGCTAATTTCAAAAACCAATCTGCATTGAATGCCCATGTGGGTAGGTGCAAGCTACATTCTAAGTTACATTCTAAGTTACATTCCAAGTTAGACGCTTATTTATAACTTCAGCATTTTTCATTTTCAGGAAAACGTATGCTCTACTCTCCAAACACCAAAACCTTTAGAAATCTACCTTACAGTTAGGTAGCCACTCGCGGATCTGGGCTATGGTTTGCTCAGACATAGGGTTTCCCTTTAGGTATATATACTTTAACTCAGGTAGTAACCGTATTTGTTCGGGCAGGTGCTGAAGTTGATTACGTTGTAACTCTAATGTTTGTAGTTTTTTTAGCTGCACTATCTCTAAAGGAACTTGCGTCAATTGATTGGTATCAAGAGCCAAACTTATCAGCTGAGTTAATTTTCCTATCTCTGCCGGACAGTTGTCAATCTGATTGGTACCCAAATCAAGCACCTTTAGTTTAACCAGGTTTCCAATCAAGGTAGGAATCTTCTGTAACTGGCAATGTGACAGAACCAGTGTTTCAAGCTTTGTCAGATTCCAAATATTTGGAAATTCATCTAACTTACTACCTCTCAAGTCCAGATCCTGCAGGTTTACTAAACGTTCAATCTGTGGCGATATTTCTGTAAGCTGATTCGAATGTAGATCCAGTGTTTCCAACTGAGTTAGATTCCAGATTTCATCTGGCAGTTCTTTTAACTTAGTCATGCCCAGCCTCAATTCTTTCAATTGGGTTAGTGAGCCAATAGCCTTTGGAAAATGACCAAGCGGATTGAAATACAAATCAACTTTCTGCAATCCAGTTAATTGTGCTAATTCATCGGGAAGCGTTTTTACGAATTGCCCATTGATAATAAATTCTCTCAGATGTGTCAGATAGCGGATCTGTGTAGGAACTTCTTTAATTTCATAGGGGCTTGTGTTGCTCATATCCAGTACCTCTCTTGGATGCACATACTCCCAGCCGGAATAAACCCGCAAAATCTTTTCTGCCAGTGTGGACTCTTTTCGTTCCTGGCCGGTAGTCATCCATTTATAGAGGATTTCCATATCGGTTATGAACTCGCCTATATCAAGAGATAACGATTGGGCGGTTTCTAATCCAAGCTGAATATTTTCCAGTTGCCCGGACTGCAATAATTGCATACAATTTTCTTTTTCGAGTGTAGTATCCATAGAAAAATAAAATAGATAAGGATAGCAAGATAATTATTTTAACGTGAATCCCTGATTAGCTATCTCTGATCAGCTATCTCTGATTCGCTATTTTCGATTAGTAGTTCTTATTACTTTTCTGAATATCCGGATTATTCCTCTTTTCTACTTTTTGCTATATTGTATCACACCTTATTGTATTACTTATTACTTAGCTAGTAAAACCAACATGGGATATTCAACAGCGTTCGAAGGTCAATTTAATTTCTCCAGATCATTGACTGAAACAGAAAGAAACATTTTGAAAGAGTTTACAGATAAAACACATGATGTGGCAATAATGCCAAGTACCTGGTGTCAATGGGTGTCCAATGAAAACGGTACGGCTTTAGTATGGGATGGAGGCGAAAAGTTTAATACCTATATCGAGTGGTTACACTATTTGATCAAAAACTATTTTGAGCAGTGGGGTATTAAATTGGATGGGGAGGTAAACTGGTATGGTGATGAGAGTGCAGATAAAGGAATCATTACAATAAAAGATAATTACATGACAATAAAAGCTTTATATAAATAACATAATTCAGAACTCACATTACTTTATTACATTCAGAGAAGCCCCTGTCTGATTTAGTGCAATCTACTTCCTGTAAAATGGCCCATTTTCTCACACGTTGAGAAAATATACTATATAGAATATATATACTTACTTAAAGTAAGTAAATGGCCCTTATGGATATGTCCGTAATGGCTGTATTTTTTTGCCTGTCTGTAAATCCAACTTTGTATCCGGAGCTAGACACTTAGTGCCTAAAAGCGAAATCTACCAATTCCGCGAAACATACCAGCAATGAATGTGAACAATGATGTGATAGTATCGATCCGGGCACTACCCTATGATTGTATAACTTTTGTTGCCTGCATCCAGATAGATGACCAACTCCAGCAATATTCCGGGGCTTAGTTAAATAAT
The DNA here is from genome assembly GCF_030068605.1 of Xanthocytophaga agilis. NCBI lineage: Bacteria > Pseudomonadati > Bacteroidota > Cytophagia > Cytophagales > Rhodocytophagaceae > Xanthocytophaga > Xanthocytophaga agilis. The sequence continues at coordinate 80,098 of NZ_JASJOU010000015.1, read as the reverse complement.
AACTAATGACCTCCTAAATCCTTAATTAATTCAACGTATGCGCCCGACCAACTACATATTGATAGTGAGGCTTACAGGCAATATCTGATTTTGCTGGTATCAGCGCACAGAAGGGAATCAAATCAGCTGAAACTGCCAAAGACAGAAAGGTAAGTGCCTTAAAGTTGCGAAGCGTCTGAATCAGGATCAATACAATGCTGCAGTCCAGGCTGCTGAAGCAGAAATAGAAAAGAAGACAACCGAAATCAAACGACGCCAGGCACGAATTGACAAACAAGTAAAGCTAGGAGAGGCGATCATAAATACAGCTGTTGCCGTTACTGCAGCTATGGCAAAACCTGCTATTCCTCCGTTTCCTTCAGCTATTGCAGCAGATGTAATTGGTGCATTACAGATTGCTAAAGTAGCATCAACTCCATTGCAATATGCGAAGGGTGGTAAAATTAATGCTACGGCTGGTGTTCCGTCGGCTGGCCAACTGCATAGTATTGGAGGAATCAAAATGATTGATGGAGCGACAGGGGAACACTTGGGTGAATGGGAGAGAGGGGAGCCTTATATGATTCTCTCTAGGAATACCTATGCAAATAATCGGGAGATTGTAGATTCTTTGTTGCATAGTAGTCTTTACCGGAATGGAGCTCCTATTGTGAGTCGTAGATTTGAAGATGGAGGGATCATGACAGCCGGCTCTGCATCAGGTACACTTTCAGATAATAACCAATCAACAGCAACAGCTCCAGATCTGACTGGTCAGATGATTAGCTTGCTACAGGAGATCAATGTCAATACTCGAAACTTTCCAAAGTTATTGAAAGCATATACTGTTCTTTCGGAAATGAATGCAGCTCAGGAGTTGCAGAATGAAATTGATATCGAAAGCTCTTTTGGGTAAAATAGCCTAGCACTGTTTTAAATCTGTAATTAATTGGGGTTCAATGAGTGCTTGAAGTAATACCTTTCGACACAATTCTTTTACAAAATCTAACACCTTATATCTGTCTTTAAGCATTGATAATTTGTCACTAAAGTCAGCTTGTGTACCATGAGCAATACTACTTCGATAGTCATAGAGTTTCTCTATGAGTTTATCCCAGTTAACTGTATTTGGTGTTTTAAAATGTTTTTGAAAATCAATTGGCTCGGAGAATCGATTATTAAGAAGAGACATCTTTTTTTGAAGTTGATGAGTCAAGGAGACTCCTCCTGGGGTTCTATTCTGATTAGTAGTCAAAACTAATTCTAGGATAGAGAAATATGACAATATTTTAAATGCAGAGCTATCAGATATGCTTTTTACTTCTAAGAAATCCTTTAATGCCTTTTGAATAAAATCAAAAGCTGGTTTATGTTTAAAATTTATACATTTCTGATAAATAAAATTGAGTTCTTCTATACCTTTATTATCTATTATTTTAGGCCCTTGTTGATAAAAATAAAAAGGGCTTGATGTATCATAGGTATAATTAAATGTTGAAAGGCCATCCATTAAATAATTTGGTATATGCCGTGTTGAAATGTCATTATTTTGATCAAAGTATACTTCAAATAAAACAGTTAAATCAAGCGATGATAACGTAAGCGCAAGTTTTAAAGAGTTTCCGGCTTGCCTTCTTTTGTGTTCAATCACATAATAATTCCACTTTGCTTCAGGAACACCCTGATAAAGGACGCCATTGCTTGTAGGGACTCTTTCTATTTCAAATTTGTTTGTCCATATATTAGGTACATTTGCTAACAATAAATAGTCAATCTGTCTTTTGATGTACTCTATTTGAACTTTTGAAGCTTTGACTAATTGATAATGATCGAATAGTTGAAGTGGCACTAATTGTTTAGCATCAATCCAATCTCCCAAAAAAACAAAAGATTTAGTATTTTGAACTATAGAATATCTAGAGACAGTAAGCATGTTAGAAAGTACAATGAAGTTTTTTAATTCTTTATTTCTATAAAGGATAGGACAAAAAAGAGGGTCGAAAAATAACGCCTTTTATGTTAAGAAATTTTTCCAAGAGAAAACTAAACCCGTTAGCAAGCCTGTTCCATCGTGGACCATAGGGCAAATAACGGGTTAGTACAATTTTATTAATATTTTTAAATTATACCTGACTTAGCAGGTGTTGGAGCCATTCCTTTTTTATAAAAGACAATGAGCACATATTCAACTCCATTGAAGACTAGATGAGACTCTGAGTAAATACAATATGGGTTCTTAAGAAAGAACTCTTTGCAGGACGTTGTAAGTGCAGTAAGGTCATGACTTATAAAACTAGCGGTATCCAGATCTTTAAATTTGATAGGGTCCATATATTGAATAGAGTTTAGGTTTGCAGTAAATCAACGTCTTTCTTTATGAAAGAAAAAGGGTATTTTCCCCATGTTGTATATAGGAAAAACACCCTTTATAAATTTCAATTTGCTACTAATGCATAAAAGGCAAAAGCCAGACACTCCCGTCTGGCTTCGCACAACTGAGCAGGATAACTAGAGCCTGCCACTTATAAGCTGTACAAATATATATTTGCAGTCCGAAATTACAATATTGCTAAAGAAAACGCCTGGACAATTTGACCAGGCGTTTTTTATTTAATTTCTACGTCTTGAAAATGCAAAACCAATATAAGGTGTTGGTTCAGGACCAGGAGTTAAAACCCTGGAATCAAAGTCTTTTTGTTGCAGTATATGATCGTCATTCCACCAATAACATGCTACTTTATGGTCTTTGAGCCCAGCACACCATAGTTCAATGTCTAAATTAGATCTTAAATACACTTTTTTGCCCATCTCAAAAGTCATTAAATTAGGCAAGCCTTTCTCAACAACTCCAAGCAATTCAGTAGGTATTTCTATAGTGTGAAGGTTTTTTTTGGCATCGAAATACATACAATGACTAATTCCCACACTTTGATCGAAAATAGTCATCTCTCGACCTTCATTGCCAAGTTTTACAACATGGCTAATAGTTAATGAATTGTTCATTACATTTAGGTTTTTATGAATAATTTTAATAAGACATTTCAATATAAGAAAAGCCTGGTTAGTTTGACCAGGCTTTTCTTAATGCTCTTATATAATAGTATATTATCTATTGTAGGTATTCCAAACTCTTTTAATATCTAAATGACAAGCAATAAAATTCTTCTCTGCCGGTGAAGCCTCTTGTTCACGTTCTGTAACAAAATAATAAGCTGCATCAGATAATAATATGAAACGTCTAGACTCATCTTCGTTCAACTCTACAGGTCTCAGATTATATCTATCTTCCATCCAATCTAAAATTTTATTGCGAATGTCATCATATTCGACTTCAAGATTTACAATATCCTCTGGATCTTTTTCAAGCCTTACCAGAAAATGGTGATTATCTTCCCTTATAAAAACAAGCCTCTGTGTTTCACTTTTTTCTCTTACTATAGCAAAAAGAGTAATAATATAACTAAGCCAGGCTTCTACTTTAGAAATATTAAGTTTCATATCTTTTTTCTTTAAAGTGAGTATGATTAAATAGGTATTTTGCTTAATGTCAAATATTTTATTTCTCTATTAACTTTAAAGCTTCTGAAATTTTCTTTGCATTCTTTTCTTTAGTGTCATCCTCAACATAGCCATCTGTTGTATAGATTCTGTCTCTAACAACAATATTATTTTTCAATTGCTCAAATTGTTCTTTATTAATAGGATAGGATACTTCTATTCCTTGTCCAGTACTACCTGCTAATCCTTTAGCGCCACAGCCTGTACAAGTAACAGTGTATCTGAGATTAGGAAGCTTAACAAACTCTCCATTGCTTAGTTTAAACATTATTTCCTGATCCTTATCAATAGAAAATACACCTGCTCCTTTCATCATCTTTAAATCAAAATAGTCCTGATCATTAATTCGTGATATCCTGAAATAGGTAGTAAACTTCATTGTCATATTTAACGCTTCCCAAGAAGTACGTTTGACCTTATTGTTGGTGAATTCGTCAACCTTATTTTCTTCTAATGTCTGACTAAATGCCAGTGAAGTTGTGCCAAGCATAACCGTCATTAAAATGACGAGAGTTTTTTTATTCATTGTTTCGTTTTTGAGTATGCTATTTTTTTGATGAATACTAAAAATGACTATCCAGGTAAATGAAAAGGATTGTATCTGAAAGAAAAAAGGTATTTTCCCCAGTTAAAAACGGGAAAAACACCTTTTGACAAATCAAATAATTTCCTATTTGAAATACGCTTGTAATACTGTAAGATCTACTCTTACATAGTGCTTTTGTGTGGTAGCAATGTTAGAATGTCCAAGCATACTACTTACAAGAGCATACGGAACACCAGACTGGAGCCAGAGAGCGCCAGCTGTTTTTCTCATCACATGGCTGGTAAGTTTGAAAGGTAAGTTTATCAGCTCTCCTATTGTTCCCAGGTATGCATTATACTTTTGATTGCTGATTTTTGGCAAAGTATACTCATAGGCTTGCAGGATCTTCAGCGCCTCATCAAAAAAAGGCAACAGTGCTATCTGTCCGGATTTACCCCTTGCTTTCTTTATCCACCTTTTATTATTGGCTATAATAACATCTTTCTCGTAATCGAAACTCATCATATCACCAAAAGAAAAGCCAGTGTATCTCTGAAATAATGCTAAATCCCTAGCTTTAATAAGGTGAAAATTCTGGTGATCAAATGCGGCCATGTCGCTGATCTGTTGCTCTGTCATATAGATTGGTGTTTTAGGTTTACCTTTTGAAATTTTATAATCTAGTGCTCCCAGGTGTATGGGAATCTGCTTTGTTTTACAAAATCGTAATACCTCTCTTACAGAATCAATATACCGATAGAGGTATTCCTGTGATTTAATTTTTTTCTCAGTTCGTAAATAGTGCTCCAGCTCCTCGAGCAGACCAGGCGTGAATTCTTCAGGTAAAATTTTGTCTTTGCGCTGAAGCTTCAGAAATGCTTCTATGTGCTTGAGTCTTCTTTCATAGCGCTTTTTAGTAGTCTGGCTAAGAGTAGTTTTGCGCTTGAGACATTTTTCGAACATCTCCAGAAATGTAGATCGGGAAATTGTTTTCCCTAAAAACTGATCTTTGATTAATGCAGGTGTTACTGTTTTCTCAAGTGCATGGCTTGCTAATTTGATTTCCAGGAGCTTTTTAGTAATCAACTCCAGCTGAACATTTATATGTCCAGCAAGCGGACCAGTGGCTATTTGATTTTTTTGATCCCAATCAACAGGATCAATAGTAATCTTGCAGGAGAACTCTGCTTTACTTTGTTCAATGGAGATAGTGCACCATAGTGGACACTCACCTTTACGATTGACTTGATTCTTTCTAAGCCAATAAAGAATACTCATTTTTTAAGCATGATTAAATGAATTAGTGAAAAGTTAGTAGATGTAACATCTGTAAATTTTTCACAAAAAAAAGAAATATTTCTAAAGAGCAAGTAACACCTACAAACAAGCGCATAAAAGTGAGCAAGTAGCACATTTAGGTGAGCAAGTAGAGAGAGCAAGTGAAATGAGCAAGTGGTTTGTAAAACAGGGCAAGCGAATTCAGTAGAAAACACGGAAATTAGTATCAGCAGGGCGCTTTTTCTTCCGGAAAGGGCATAAAAAAAGCCCTAAAAACACCGTTTTTAGAGCTATAATTGAGGGTTGTGATCCCACTAGGATTCGAACCCTGTAACAACGAGTTTTTTATTGTAGTCTAAGTTCTGCCTGTGGCCTGAGTCAGACGAGAGCAAAACTACCCTACTATCCGTACACTTTCCAGTGTAAACGCTGCCTTTTCCTTTTTAGCTCTTCATTCCCAACTACTAATCCTTTAGTTTTCTAACGCACCGTAAATCGGAAAAGGCACTGGAAAGCAAGGATCTGACTCTGCTATAGCCAATATAGATCTGTGCGTATAGGCGGGTGGGAGAGGGCTATCGCCTGACACAGGGTCGGGCCGTATCCTAAACTTTCACTACCATGCGTTATCTAAACGAAATCCGTATCCACTACAAACGCCGCTCTCTGGAAATCACTTCCAAAACCATTGACTCCTCCCACACAGCAGAATCTATCTTCCGGTCAATTTGGGAAGAAGGCTCACTCGATCATCGCGAATCCTTCTATGCACTGTTTCTTTCCCGATCCAGTCAGGTAGTATCCTACTTTCGGGTCAGTGAAGGTGGTCTTTCAGGTACTGTAGCCGATGTGAAACTGATCTTCCAGGCAGCGCTTGGCTGCAATGCCTCCTCTATCATTGTTGCCCATAACCACCCTTCCGGGAATCTCAAACCCTCTCAGGCAGACAAGGATCTGACAGAAAAACTTCGCCAAGCCGGAAAGATGCTGGAACTTCCGCTTCTGGATCATCTGATTCTTAGCAGTGAAGGCTATTTCTCCTTTGCCGATGAAGGGCTTTTATAGCCCTTCTTTTCTACCTGTATGGCCTATAGCACTATAGTTAGTTGACCTCTTATTTACTACTACTTATGCAAGAATTTACGCAAGATAGGTTGGAGGAATAAATATGGATTCTTCTATGTGGATGATTTGATTGAACCATTATAACCCACATGCATCTTCACAAATACTACTTTTAAGATAAGTCCAGGATTGACCTGTTCCTTATCTTTTATCCCGCCCACTACTATGTGACAGGCGAAAGCAAAGATAGATGAGAAAAAAGGATCTTTTCAAGGGTAAAGACTGTGTCCTGATTCCTATTTAGCTCATTTAGTATTCCCCTCCCGCCCTAAAACGGACTCAGCCCCTGAAAACAAGAGGCTACCTGCTAAACCCACCCAAAGCCGATCCTTTTTTTTCATCTGGTGTGAAGCTATCGCCTGACACAGGGTTAGGCCTCACCAAAATCTTTTATTTCTATGAATGCTTCTTCTAACGGCTCTTCGAATCGTATCCCGAACTTAAACCAACAGCTGGCTCACTTTACAGGCAGCGAATCGTATTACCGCCATATGCTCTCTCGCCTCTACTATACGGAAGGAGTACAATACATGGCTGAACACTATAGATGCTACTGGCTAGTGGACAAAATCCTGATTGAGGCAGCGCTCAATAAGAATCTGCTTAAAGAAGACTTTCAGGTTTGGAAACTTACATGGCTCAGAGAAGACGTTTTTGAGCTGCATTGTTCAGACGGCAATGACAGGGAATTGTTTAAAGAGATCATTCCCTACTCAGATTTTGTAGCAGATTATCTCACATTGTGGTTTTCAGATGGAGTGCTGCTGCTGCCTTCTGAATATTAATCTAAATAGAGGTAGGTGTGACAACCTACCTCTATTTATTTCGTCTTTCCACCTAAACCAGCTCCTAAGCGGAATATCCAGGGAGAATTATACAATTGTTTATTGAAAGCATTGTTATTGTAAGTAAAGTTGTATAGCACTGTGATTTGAAAAAACGATTTTCCACCCATATTCATGTTTAACGAAATCCCTGCCAGTGGATTGACTACCCAATCACGTTTTTTGTCTTCCCTGTCATCATAATAAGGATAATTCAACGCTTCGGTCTCGGCCTGTAAAAACAATGGCTTATAGAGCCTTCTGGCTACAAATACTCTGCCTCCATACACATGCATCGGACCCGGTTTGCTACTACTGGGTTTGCTGGTAACCGCTGGGGAAACCAACCCTTCGTTGTTGTAAATATAGGTAGGTCCCAAGCCTGCCACCAAGTTATCTGTAAACTTATAACCTAGTAGGGGAGATGCATTGATTAGTAGCGGTTTAATCTGAAAGCTGACATTGCCCGCAAATACCCATGGACTGTTTTTTGACTTTTTCTTTTGGGGCTTTTCTTTTCGTGGCGTGTAAAGCGAATCGGAAGCAGACTGAGCGAAACTTTTCTGAACAAGAACAGACATAAGTATGAGCAGTCCGAATAAATAGGTTTTCATACGTTTTTCATCGACAATGATTTTCTACAATAGTTTTAGCGTAACACTTCTACCCAACCAAGTTTGGGTTTAAATCCAGCTTTTTCCAGGCGGTAATAATACATACCTGATGAAAGACCTTCTGCTGTCCAGTCCTGTTGATAATTAGTACTTTGATAGACAATTTCTCCCCATCGGTTACAGACTTGCAGATTCCATCCTTCCCGTTTGAATCCCCGAAAAGCAAATATTTCATTTCGTCCATCTGCATTGGGGGTAAATACATTGGGAATAAAAAATACCGACTCACATTCTTTGTCTTTTACCAGCATGGTATCTCTGTAAATCACACATCCATTACTGGCAGTCAGATAGTATTTTCCTGTTTTTTGAATCCAGAGATTCTGCTCGTTGGAGAGTAATTCTCCCTGCTCATCCTGCCATTGCCAGTGAGTCATTGATTCTGGCAAAGAAGAGGCCGCTGTTACGAAAAGCGAATCATCTACACAGACAGTAAGTGATTCGGGAAGAAAGTCTGCTTTTTCTACACTCTGGATATGATCTATCAGCAGACGACCCAGATAGGGTTTACTTTCTGTGAAATAAATCTCAAAGATGAGTAAGGGTTGTGCCTGATGCGATGTAAAAGAGACCTGATATGTTTTCCAGTTGTAATGATCAATTCTCGGAGAAACCCATAAAAGTTCCTTTCTGTCACAAGATTCATTGCCACTCCATACCCTCAGGCAGGCAGGGCGGTGATCCCCATCTGCATCTGTAAACGTAGCAGAAAAAGCCAGATCCAGCCGAAAGCAATAGGAATTGCCTTGTTGAAGAAAGACTTTTTGTGAAATAGCTTCATAGGTATTATTACTCCGGCAAACCATGCTTACATAACTTTTACCATCTGAAGGAGGGGTAACCACGCCAAAATAACCTGGTTGTGTGTCAGGAGTGCTTCCTTCTCCACAAATATCCCAGCCTGGCGGAGGAATATTTATTTGAACATACCCTTCCATACTGGGATTGGAGAACACAATAGGTGTTTGTGCTACGGCTGATATACTCAGCAATAGCAATAAGAAAAGCTGATAAAAAAAAGTGATTCTCACTACGAATAGAGATGTTTATGCTTTTACAATCCAGGCAGGGAAACCACTTTGGTTTTCATCAGGCTCATTCGGAGCTTATCCAGTTCAGTTCGTGACAGATACTGAGTAGGCAGCTTCAGATCATGCAAACTGCTTAGTCCATTAATCTGTTCAGGTAACGAAGTAATTTTATTCGACCAGACATCGAGTGATTCTAATTTCTCGAGTCCTCCAATGGAAGAAGGTAGGCTTGATAACTGATTGGCTGACAAATCCAACGCAGAAAGGTTTTTCAGCTTACCGATTGATTCAGGCAAACTAGAGAGTTTTCCTCCAGCCAGATTCAGCTCTTTCAGGTTAGTTAGTTCTCCTATCGAAGATGGAAGCTCTATCAGCGGATTTTCATTCAATGAAAGAGACTCCAGTCCTTTCAGTCCATCCAGCGAAGGCAGGGTTTGCAAGGCATTCTGAGACAGATTCATTGACTGCAATTTTTCGAGTTTGCTGATGGATTCGGGAAGTGATGTGAGCTTATTTCCAAACAGATTCAACTTTTCCAGTTTGGAAATATCTCCCAGAGAAGAGGGCAGTTTTTCGAGCTTATTTCCCATCAGATTCAACTGTTGTAGATTACCCAGTTTTCCAATCGATTCGGGCAGAGACGTTAACTGGTTGCCTGTCAGATTCAGCGATTTTAATGAGGACAAATTACCTAACTCAGAAGGGAGCGAAGAAATCCGATTCTGCAAAGCTGTCAGCGATTCAAGTTTAGACAGATTACCCAGTTCTGTTGGCAGTTTTTCGAGTGGATTGAGTGAGAGATTCAGGCTTTGCAGGTTGGGCAGCTTTCCAATCGAAGCAGGCAATTCCTTAATCGAATTATTAACCAGCGACAAATCCTGCAGTTTGGTTAACTGAGTAATTTGATCGGGTAGTGTAGTGAGTGCTCCATTGTCTACTGAAAGTGATTGCAGATTTTTCAGACTACCAATCGATTCAGGTAGCTGAGTCACTTTGCTCAACGCTAGTTTATACACCTGATCCGGATGTGCCAGTGCTTCTTGTAGTGATTGGAAGGTTTTGGTCATAGCCAGTTCGTCCTTGGAAAGAAGACGATTCAGTTCTGCATTGCCCCGAATCTGGAGACTTTTCAGATTAGGCAACGAGTCAATTTTTTCAGGTAGAGAAGTCAGTTTATTATGAGTCAGAGAAAGGAATTGTAGTTGTTTGAGCTGAGTAATCGATTCTGGCAGGGAAGACAGTTGATTGGAGTCTGCTTTGAGTACTTGTAGTTGTTTGAGATTACCAATCTGAGACGGAAGTGTTTTTAGATGAGAGCCGGTCAGATCCAATACTTTCAAATTAGGAAATGACCCAATTGAAGAAGGTAACGAATCCAGATTAGCTAGTTTAAGTTTATAAACTTTTTTAGGATTCTTGAGTGCCTCCTGCAAAGAAGTATATATTGGAGATTTGATGAAGGTAAGTGAGTCTGTTTTGCTCGATTTAGCAGACGTACTTTTTGCTGATGCTACCTTTCCCGGCTTTGTCTGTGTTTTAGTTTGCTGTGCAGAAACTTCGATTAGTCCACCTAAAAGAAACAGGAAGAGACATAGAGACTGAACAATGGAATTTCTTCTTACCTCTGAGAATATTTTTTTCTTCTCTGAGATTGTGGCTGCTGAAAAGATGGACGAGAATAAAGATAAAATCATATGAATTTATATTTTGTTACTAATTAGCGTTTTATAACTGATAAATATGGATTTTATGAATTTTTTCTACTTAAAGTGTTTCAAATCAGCCGATTGTGTGAAAAAAATACTAAAATTGGTAATGTAAGGAATTTATGCTTGTTAAGCTATATATACTAACCAATGCCCCCAATGATAGGAATAGGTATATATGTTTTCAAATAAAGCAAAAGGTAAACATTTCCTAGAAAAAACTTTTGATTTTAAGCTTAAAATAGGATTTTATCAGGGAGAAAATATTTTCTTCTTTTTTGATAAAATCTATGTTTACCTTTTTTATTTTCTGTAATTAAACCTTCCAGAGAGATATCAAGCTTATGTTTACATGTACTTTGCATTAGATAAATTCAATTCTTAATAACCTATTGAAAGAAAGATTTTGCCATGGTTAAGTGCTTGATGTACATAGCTTTGCCTTGCTGTTTCATTTGTAAAATTCCTGTCTGTCTGTTTTAATTTGTTACCTGTATAGTTCTACCACTTACTATGATTAAGATTTTACTCTTATCTCCACTAATCCGTCACAGGAAATGGGGATTGCTTTTTTTGGCCTTACTAACGACAATTTTAGTCCAAGCTCAAGATTGGCAGCCAAAGGTTGTACCTCCCTCACCTAATGCAGCTTCGCTGGGTGTATTTGGCAATGTACCTGTTTCTCTTTACACTGGTTTACCCAATGTGACTATTCCCATCTACACGATTCAGTATCGGGATATTACACTTCCCATATCTTTATCCTATCATGCTCAGGGAGTAAAAGTAGACCAGGAAGCAAGTTTAGTAGGTCTAAATTGGGCGTTGATGGCTGGTGGGACCATTACACGGACTATTCGAGGGTATGATGATATACTACAGGAAAATACACGTGTGGGATACCCTTCTCTGACAGAGGCTTTTATGACTCAGCAGGGATGGGATTTTCCTCAAGAGGATGATCCTGGTACTGAGTATCATAATCAGAATGTTGCTGATTATGAGCCTGATATATTTTATTACAACATAGGAGGACAAAGCGGTAAATTTATATTGGATAAAGTTTCTTCTACCCCTGCCGGTCAAAAGATCATTATGAAAGGGATTCCGTTGGATGCTCAGAAAATATCGATTACCTATTATTCCAACTCAACGCCTACAGTTCCTACCAACTTACCTGGTTACTGGGAAATCATTACAGCAGATGGAATGAAATATCACTTTGAAACGAAAGAATTCACCTTTACTCGGAGAAGTATTGGCGAATGGCCGACTCTGGCAGCAGCAGACAATAAGTGTATCGAAAATATATCTAATGGAGAAGAGCCTGGTAGTAATGGCTCGACGTTTGCATTACAGGATTACAATAACGACTATGTCAACTCCGCTATCAATTGCAAACAGGTTGGTGCCTGGCAACTGGATCAAATTACTTCTCCCTCCGGTACAACAGTGGATTTTGTCTATGATATGACGACCAACTATGCTTCTTTATCTCCTCTAATGCGCAATGAAAAAAGCAGTGGAGCTTGGTATTCTGTAAGCGGAGCAGGTACTAGTGTGTCCACCTCACAATTAATAACAAAAGAACGATTGTTGAAAGAAATTCATTTTGGCGATGGAAAAGTAGAATTTATTACTGAAAACAGAACGGATATAGGCTATCTGGGCACATTTACTACTCCTAGTGGATATACCTTCACCCCAGCGGTTCCCCAGCGGCTCAAGCAAATTAAGATTACTGCGACCAATCGAACACTGAATGCCGCCAATGCAGTATTCAATAAAATGTTTGAACTGAAATATGGCTATTTTAATCAGGGAAAAACACAAGAATATCAACGATTGAAATTAACGGAAGTGATTGAAAATACAGAAAAAAGACATCAGTTCTTTTATGATGAACGAAAGTCTCTTCCTTCCAAAAATAGTTTTGATAAGGACCACTGGGGATATTACAATGGTGAGTGGAACAATGCCATCGTAACAGGAACACAAATTCCTCTAATGCGTTATCAACCTTCTGGCTCAACTGCTGTTACCATTCTGAACTCTTCAGACGAAGGGCAGGATGTATTTTGTATCCGGACTCCAGATTATGGAAGTACTGGAAGCGATGGAAAAAAAGATTATCCTTATATGAAGGCTGGTATTTTAACTAAAATAATCTATCCTACAGGAGGATTCACCAGTTTTGAATTTGAACCTAATACTTATGAACTGCGTCCAGAATTAGTCAATGAAAGCGATGACAGTTATGAGATGAGAATCATTACAGCAGGGAATGTAGACAAATTCGATGCTAGTGGAAATTTACTTCCCACTACAATGTCAGACATATTCGAGGTCTCTCAAACTACGAATGTAAAGTTCTCTGTGACCAATGGATCTTTTGTTTTTCTTAAAGCCTATGCACGCCCAAGTGATATGATTGCCATTTATCCTGTTAACTCTGATGGAACGTTAGGACCTACTCCTGTGTATACCAGTTCAGGAACAGGTTGTCTGGGGCAGGTGCAGAATCCGGGACAAAGCAATCCCTACGACTGTTCGAGTGAAACATTTACTTCGCCTGGATACGACTTTACTATGTACCCAGGTCGATACAGAATCGTATTTAAAAACATCTTTGTTCGTACTCCCTTATATGAGAATCCTAAGACAGGGATTGAGGTGCTTAATATATCTTTTAAGATTTTGTTTCCAAACTTTAGTACAGCAACCGCCCGAATCGGAGGTGGACTTCGCATTAGACAAACAATCGATTCAGATGGAATCAATCTTTCCAAGGATATTGTGCGTACTTACAACTATAATTATACAGATGGTATAGAGAAAAGCAGCGGAAAACTAATGTCCAATGTGATTAAGTACCTTTTTCCTGTAGATTACTTTGATGAAAATAATTTATCTTATAAAGGATATCTGATACGTTCGTCCTCAACCTATCCTTTAAGTTCTACTGCACAGGGTAGTAGTGTAGGATATAGTAAGGTTTCTGTTAGCACAGGACAGAACGATGATGCAGGGCGAGAGGTATACTATTACTATAATGAACCAGATTTGATCCGTTATCCGACGGCTAAAAATAAGTGTATTTATATTCCTGACTTTCCAGTGAATGAAGATAAAAACATGAATGGATTTTTACAGGAGAAAAACATTTATGAGAAAAAAGACAATCAGTTACGTTTGATTCAGAAAGAGGAATCCAGTTTTAACACTGTCGTATTACAATCGGTAAAGTCCTATCGTTTCTGGGGGACATGGAAGTCGTACACGATGACCTTTCGCTGGCAGAATAATACTACCCAAACTCAAACTGCGGTTTCCTATGATGCCCAGGGAACTGCCCATCCGGTGGTTTCTGTAAGCCGAAGTTTTTCAGACAACCCGTCACACTATTTGCCTACACGTAGTGAAACAACTGGCAGTGATGGCAAAATACTAGTTAGCATTACTACCTATCCGGAAGATTATCCAGCAGGTACTCCTTTCATTGATGCGATGAAAACCCGTTTCCTGCATGCCTTGCCAATCGAAACTGTAAGCTATCAGGTCAATGCAGACAATACCACCAGCATTCTTTCCGGACAGATCACTACCTATCAGACAACCTGCTCAATTTGCAAAGATCAGACCTTTCTACTTGAGACTGCTTCGCCAGTTGCATTGGCTAACTTTAAGTTTTCTAATCGGGCAGTGGGACAATTACCGTTTGGCAACACTACTGCCACAGGCTTTGCTATTGACAACCGCTATCAGAGCCGTATCAGTTATAGTTATGATTCATTTGCCAATATCCGTCAGCTAAGCAAACCCTCTGATATTCCTTTGATTTATCTGTGGGGCTATGGCCATCAGTATCCGGTAGCTGAGATTAAAAATGCTACCTATCAGCAGGTGCTTGATGCGATAGGCGGACAAAGTGTGGTGGATGCCATTGCCCAGAGTCCTACAATAGATGATTACCTGGATGATTTGGCCAAGCTTCGTACCATTCCCAAAGCGATGGTAAGCACCTATACGTATTTGCCACTGATAGGAGTAAAGACAGTCAGTGGAGTAGATGGCAAAACACTCACCTATGAGTATGATTCGCTGCAACGGTTGCGTGTAATCCGAGATCAGAAAGGTTACATTGTCAAGCAGTATCGCTATCATTATCAGGGACAACCTGCACTCGAGTAAACACTAAAATATATCCTGTGTGAAGTATTTTCTTGTCTGTCATTCAGATCAGAGGATAACTTTACTGTCTGCTGGTAAGAGAAATACGATACCTGATTCATTTAATCTGTAACCATTCTGCTTTTAATTGCTTATTATGAAATATTGTCTTTATCTGTTTGTTTTCTTCTGGTCGATAGCCTTGTCTGCCAGCTCATATAGGACAAGGCTGGTTTATTTACCATCAGATACACTTACATCCAATAGCCCATCCATAAAAAAAATAGAGATAAATCTACGTACACAAGGCGGATTACAGGTAGTAGGCAGTTCCCAAATCAAAGCTGCCATGCGTTTGGCTTCTCAGTCAGCTAATCTGACTGCTACACAAGCTAATACTCTAGGTCAGGATCAAACTACATCTGTATTTGTAGCTAATACTACATCTGACAAAAAGTTGGATACCCTTGTTAACCGCCTGGAGGCGACTGATGGGATACATATTTTTTCCAAATACTCTGAGATTTCTCATCAGAAGCTACAGCTCGCTTTTCCTACAAATCATTCGCTGTCTTTTCAACTGGAGAAAGGAGATATTGAGCTTTCGGATTTGTCTGCTTTTCTGGAAGGAGATTTACAACAGGGAAATGCCATGCTGACCCGACTGAAAGGAAATCTGCGTATGCAGCTTGGACAAGGCAATGTCATGCTTTCCGATTCAGAACTGGAAGGAGCTATCAGTGTGCAGAAAGGTAATCTGACATTACAAAATCTGAAAGGGAACCTGGCTGCTTTTACCCAGGATGGAACCATAACCAGGCGCTATAGTTCAGCTTATTTTACTTCCAATCAAACGCCGCTTTCCTTGCAAAGCAATAATCAGATCGTAGAAATCGAAACCTTGCCCTATGGTGGTAATCTGTTTATTGCCAATGGGTCAGTCAAAATCGAAAAAACAACCAAGGAGTTGACACTGGGTCTGGATCATTCCCCTACTCAGATTCTTTCCGCAGAAGGAGCTATTACCCTCACCAGTCAGCAATCCGATGTGTCACTGCAACTAAGTGCTAGCGGAGCAAAAAGCACGGATCCAGTGGATATTCGGGTAGAGAGTGCCAATCTCACACTGGCTATTCCGGCTAGCTTTCAAGGTAAGTTAGTGATCATTCAACAGGAAGACCTTTCTGCACCTAGCACAGAGATAGTGCCTGCTGTCTATAAGGTGGAGAATGGATTTGCCCCTGTTGAGAATCTGACAGCAGATACCCGCTTATATCCCAATGGATTACCGCTTGAGCAGCAGATATGGGCTGGAAAAGCCCGCCCTCAAACCGATCAGGAAGGAAGATTCATCGGCTTTAACACCTACTCAGAGCAACAGATTGGCGCTGGAAATAAGCTCATTCGTCTATGGGTGCACAATGGGAATCTGACTATTCGTAAGATCTGAGAAGGATAGTTAACTCACTCTTTTCTTGAAAATGGTAGTACCTTCTCACCTATCCGGACTTTAATCAACACATGTATGCAACACACAGTTTATATACGATTCTTTCTCAAACAAATCATAAAACAACGTATTCAAGGTGTATTGATACAACCCGTACCAGGCGTTGTTTTAGTACTACTGCTTTTGTTCAGCCAAAGAGTACAGGCACAGACTGCTCCTCCAACCGATGGGCTGGTGATGCACTGGGCACTGGAAGATGGGGCTTCTACCACGTTAGCCGATGGATCAGGCAATAACAATACAGGAACCTTATCGGGAACAGTAAGTTCTACTACTGCAGGTCGGGTAGGCTCGTGTCTGGAAGCTGCGAGCCGAACAGGTTGGACGGCTGTGACTTCGGCTACTGGAGGGCTTAACTGGAAACCAACCAACTTTACGGTTTCCTTCTGGATTGCTCCCTATTCATTTGGAACCACAGTGTCCCAATTAGGATCACGAGTAGGATGGGGAGGATTTATTTTTTATATGGATAATTATGGTGGGATGTATGTAGGAACCGATCAGAATACCTGTATCAGTCCCTACAATACCTCAGGCGTTTCTAATGTCCAGTTTGGTACGTATCAATGGTATCACATGGTTTTTACCTTTACCGCTGGGAGTAGTGGCAGTACTACCGGAACAGGCAGAGTCTACAAAAATGGAGTGTTACTCGGATCCAAAGCCATGACTAATCCCGTTACCTGGGGTGGATTTTATATGAGTAGTGCCACGGCTGCCAATGCCACCCATGGAAAAATAGATGAGGTGCGTATTTATAACCGTGCACTTACTGACACAGAAGTATTTAACCTGGCTGCTTACCCGCATGGACCGGCTACAGCTGTCTGGAAAAGCACCCCTGTTTCCACTGACTGGAGCACTGCTTCCAACTGGCAGGGAGAACTGGCACCTACCTCAGTAAGTAATATAGTGATTAACAGTTGTACCACCTGTCCTGTGTTACCCGCTGCTACCACAGTGAGTAACTTTGCTATTAATACAGGGGGTAAACTGGATCTAAATGGACAAACCCTGACAGCTGCTACTACTACCTGGACCTCAGCTACCATTCAAAGTAATGGAGGAACCATCATCACACCCTATCCTAGCTGGACAAACTGTACTTTCTTCGGGGCTTTGAGCCATATCATGCGCCAGAAAAATGATGCGGCTAGTTCTCCTACAGGTAATACATTCAAAGGTCCTGTGGTGGTCACGTTTGAATCAGGGGGTGGAGCTTATCGTCCCGGATGGAATACCTATGAAGATACCTATAAGTTTGTCAGCAAATCGGGTAGCTATCACTGGCCACAGGGAGAATTTAAAGAGTATGCTGAAATCCGCAATGAAGGGGGATCAACGAATGTGTCAGCGTCTAATTTCCGCAAAGAAGCGCTGATGTATAATTCTTCAGCCAGTCAGTTAAACCTTGGTACTTCTGCCAGTTCGGTGATAAACTTTTATGGACCAGTGACTTTTACCAACCAGTGGGATCCGACCAACTGGCAAGCCTGGATTACAGTCGGAACAGCAGGAAACGTTATTTTCTATGACAAAGTTACCTACAATTGTAGTGGAGGAAGACTTGAGTTTGGAACGACCAGTGGAGTGGGAAAAGTACTATTTAAATCGACCGCTTCTATGGAAAAAGGGACAAGTGGATATGTGAGCGGGCTACTGAATTTTTATAATGTGACTGTAGAGCAAGGAACAGGACCAATGACCATTGCTCAGAATCAACCGGCTGTGGCCTCTGCAAGTATTAGCATTGCCAGTTCAACTTTCAATCGGGAGGTTAGTTTCAAATCCATGGATGTCAATATCAGTGGAAGTGTTTTCGCAGAAAAAGCCACTTTTGAGAAAACAGCAGGAAACTTAGTGAATGGAGGCATCAGTGAGGGACGTAACAGATTTGAAGGAGATACCTATTTTATTAATTCGTCTGCTTCGGGTCAGATGATTCTGGGTCGCAGCAATCCGGATATTTTCAATGGTAAACTGTTTATCACCCATGGAGGCAGCAGTGTGTTTGGGATTGGGTATCAGGCGGCAGGTACCCAGTTAAATAATGACGTAACACTAACCACTTCCGCAGGCACAACCGGGTATATTGAGTTTGGTGGCAATGGAGGAACTACGCTGCTGAAAGATGGATTTAAGCTAAAAACTGTCACTTTCCCTGCTGGAGAACTGCGTCTGAAAGGTTTTACTCAACTCGGGTCTGATAATGAACAAACACTAAGTTTAACAGGCAGTGCAGGGCTGGTTTTTGGTGCAGGTACTATCTTCACTAGTGTTCTCACTGCTACAGCCCCCAGGTTGTATCTGAATGGAAGCACCTTTAAGAAGGCTTCTACTTTCACCAAAACTGGCACAGGCGATAATGTGAGTCTTGGGGGCAATGTGTTCAATGACAAGGTACTGATCCGTAACCGGGCTTCTTCAGGAACTATTCAGATGGCTACTCAGGTCCAAGATCAAACTGTAAAAAGTCAGTAGGTCTCAGATAGATCTTTTGATAGACAGCCTGTCTGATTCTTATCCTTACCACCTTATTGACTCACTATTGTTATTTTATGTTATCTTCTATACAAATTACGAAACAAACACTCTTTTTTCGAAAGTATTACCAGCTAGGTAGACTCCCGATAGGTATACTTCTGCTGGTCTTGTTCTGGAGTAGCTTAGTGGGGAATGGATGGGCTACCTATGCCCAGAGTGTGCCCAAGGAATTGAACCTGAACTCGTATCAGTCTCCTGCCCGTGCCAGTGAGAAAATTACCCTTTATCCCGGTGCAGGCACTGCTGGAGTAGTGATCCCAGCAGGCTTGGATCTGGATATGCAGATTGTCGCTCCTGTCAGTGGGGAAGTACCTGCATCTGAAAATGCAATTATTACCACAGTGGCCAATCAGGTCATTTCAGTAGGAGAGTGTGCTTCGCTTTCTGCCACAGCTAGCTCTACTGCTGGTAATGCTCTGCTGTTTGATGGAGTCAATGACTTTGTACAGGTAGGCACTGTCGCTGCCCTCAAGTTTACTACTACTGCTAGCTTTGAAGCCTGGATTTATCCTACAGGAGCAGGCAGTCATGCAACCGCTGGAGGAGTTATTCTTTCTAAAGAAGGCGAATATCTGTTGGCCCGTTTTCCCAATGGAACCATTCAATGTGCCTTTGCCAACACCACTCCGGGTTGGGGCTGGATAAACACAGGTGTAGTGGCTCCCTTAAACACCTGGTCGCATGTGGCAGTTAGTTATCAGAATGGAGTAGTGAAGACCTATCTGAATGGAACCCTTGCCAATACCTATACAGGAACAGGGGTGATTGGGGATGCAGCTACCACCCAGAATGATTTTCGCATAGGAGGCAGACAAGGTACGTCTCAGTATTTTGCCGGACAGATAGATGAAGTCAAAGTATGGAGTGTGGAAAGGAGTGAAACAGATATCAAGTCTGGTTTTCAGCAGAAAACAGATCCTGCCAGTGCCAATCTGGTAGGGTATTGGTCGATGGACAATTCCGATCTGAGTGCTCAGGTTCCCAATCAAGTGACCAATGGTGCGGCAGGGACTCTTTTCAATGGAGCCGCCAGAGTTTCCTCCACAGTCAGTTTGCAGGCTACCTCTTCCGCTATAGTCTGGACACGAGAAGGAAGCTCAACAGCTCTACCTATGCAACCTGATGGAACTATCAAGTTGTGTGCAACAAATGATGCTCCTGCTGAAACTAAACTTACTGAGGGTACTCACCGTTTTATCGTATCACTGGCCAATGATAATACTAATAGCAAGATTGTCGAAACAGTCACGATTACTGTGAAGGGAGCTTTACCCGCTGTAGGATTGCCAGCCGAAACCGATCGTAACTTTGTGGTGGAAAATACTGTTTTCAAAGAAGCACAAACTACTGAAGCGAGTCTGAAAACACTTCCGGTGGGCCAGATTGGTCAGAAGATTACCTATGTAGATGGACTGGGTAGATCTTTACAATCGGTGGTAGTGCAGGGGGCTCCTGAGATCGATGGAAAACGAAACGATATAGTCTCATTTGTAGAATATGATCCATTTGGACGACAACCCAAAAGCTATCTATCCTATACCGCTGATTTAGTTAATACAGCCAATGCACAACTACATTTCAGAAGTAATCCGTTGCCTGAACAGGAAGCTTTCTATTCTGCTATTAAACCAGGAGAAGGAGCTGCTTTTTCTGAAACTGTTTTTGACAATTCGCCTTTAAGCAAAACACTGGCTCGTGGGGCAGTGGGCGATGCCTGGCAGATTAAGAATCGTGCCAATCTGGATGATCCGATTAATCAGATTACCCGTGGGAGCCAGAGAACCAATCTACCAGGAGAAGTTCGCCGCTGGACATACAACTTTGCAACAGGAGTTGCCTCAAGTGTGAATGGAAGTAGTGGCTTTTATGACCCGTCTACCAGTGAAGGATTATTGATAGTGGTTGAAGGGACTAGTGAAAGTGAGCGAAAAGTATTCGAATACATTAACAGAGACGGACAAACTATCTGCAAGCGGGTACAGGAAAAAGAAACTCAGAATCTGGCCAGTCTGGAAAACCTGCAGGAAAGTGTAAACTCAGGTTGGGCTACCACTTATTATATTTATGATGATTTTGGTTTACTGCGTTATGTAATTCCACCCAAAGCAACCGATCAGCTTGCGTCTGCAAATTATAGCTTTGACTTTACTGCTGAGTTTACCAAAACCTGGCTGTTTGCCTATGACTATGATGAGCGCCATCGGATGATTCGCAAACGAGTGCCTGGGGGTGGACTTTCCCAAATGGTTTATAACGTGAATGATCAAGTGGTGCTTAGTCAGGATGCTCATCAGGCAGAAGGGTATAAATCAGCTGATGGTGTTAGTCAGATCACCAATGAATGGAATTTTACCAAATATGATGTGTTAGGACGGGTGGTAATCACTGGACGATGGATTGACCAGGCTGCAAGAGATCGTGCTACCTTACAGCAGGTAGTTAACAGTCAGACACAGTTATGGGAAGAACGTAATACAACTATTGCTTCCTCTACCGAAACAGGTTATAGCGCAGTTGCTTTTCCGCAGCCGGGGAACAATGCACAAAACTATATCCCGCTGACTATTAAGTATTATGATGATTATAGTTTTAAGAATTCTTCTGAGTTTGTATACAGTAAACCGGCACCTCTATTTGACAATGCACCGGATATGAATGTGTATGGGAAACCAACGGGAACACGTGTGCGAATGTTGACTACGTCTACTGGCGCAGAATCCACACAATGGCTAGTCAATGTTTCCTACTTTGATGAGTATGGACGGGTAATTCAATCTCATGCACAAAATCACCAGAATGGTGTGGATATTGCCTCAAGCCGCTATGATTTTTCCGGTAAGATGCTTGAATCTTTTGTTCGTCACGAAAATCCGGCTGCTCAGGATCAGGACCGCAAAACGCTTACTGTTCGGGGACGTACTCAGTATGATCATGCAGGTAGAGTACTTGTTTCCTATCAGAAGATTGGAACCGGAGTGGAAGAAAAACTGGCTGTGATGGTCTATAACCAATTGGGTGAAATGACTCAGAAGAAATTGGGCCAATACTCACCTGCCTATGGCAATACTTCTTCCGAGGGCAACGCGTTACAGACAGTAGACTACAAATACAATATCCGGGGCTGGCTCAAAAGTGTAAATGATGCGCTGCTTAGTGGAGATAGTGATGATAAATTTGGCTTTGAACTTTCCTATGAGTCGGCTCAAAGTGGCCAGGCCAGTGGAAATATTGTGTCTCAGAAGTGGATGTCACGCACGGATGGCGTTCAACGAAGTTATACATATTCGTATGATCCCCTGAACCGTCTGATTCAGGCTACCTATGCCAGTGCTGCCAATGCCAATGAAAAGTATGATATTCCATCGATGAGTTATGATAAGAACGGCAATGTTCTTTCTCTGGTACGCAAAGGGATGGTTGCTGGAACAGCCAGTAAAGCCACCCAGTGGGATGTAGTAGATAATCTGGAGTATAGCTACGCAAGTGGTAATCAACTCTCAAAAGTAAGGGATGGAGCGGCTCAGGCTAATCTGGGATTGGCTGGTGACTTTAAGGATGGCGTGACGCTGGACTTCGAATATGAATATGATCAATCCGGAAACCTGACCCGTGATCGCAATAAGGGAATAGAGAGTATTATCTATAATCATCTCAACCAGCCTGTATATATTCTCTTAACCGCAGGGCGCTGGATTCGGTATGTGTATGATGCAGTAGGCATCAAATGCCAGAAGCTAACCAGTGATGGACAGGTGACCGATTATATGGGTGGGTTGATTTATGAGAAAAACCGACTTCAGTTTGTACCTACCGGAGAAGGCCGGGCTTTACCTCCAGAACTGGCAGGAACAGCAGAATTTGCGTATGAGTATCATTACAAAGATCATCAGGGTAATTTGCGACTGGCATTTCGTGAAGCTCCAAGGATAGCTCCTTTTTATGCCACTATGGAAATAGAAAGGGCTCTGTATGAAGAAAGCCAGTTTGAGAATCTGAGTACGACTCGAAATACAAACGATTTAACGCCTCACACCCGAACCGGGAACTACTCGGCTAAGTTGTATTCGACTTCTGCTTCTCATGGCCTGGGACCATGGAAAACGCTCTATGTAAAAAAAGGAGACAAGATTGATGCCGAAGCGTTTGCCTATTATGAACCAGCTGGGGATAATGGAACGCAGAACCCATTGAGTCTCTATATTGGAAATGCTGGGGCAACTCGACAGGCAGGTAGTGAAACCAACAAGAATATTTTCTCTAATTTGCAGATAGGTATTGCTGCCAATGGTCTTCTTACACCAAGAGGAAATACTGTTCCAGTAGGCTATCTTCAGATTCTGGTTTATGATAAAAACTATGTACTGAAGATGAGTAAACTTCGCCAGCTTAGTGAGGTGGCAGAACAAGGTTGGGAGGAATTGCATTTATCCTATGTGGCAGAGCAGGATGGTTATGTACAGATTCTGATTGCCAATGAAAGTGTAAAACCTGTCTGGTTTGATGATATGAAAATCAGTTACTCAAGAGATTTGATTGTACAGGAGAATCATTATGATCCATGGGGATTAAATCTGGCCGGTATTGAAACGCAAGGGAGTCCCAATCATGAGTTTCAGTTTTCAGGCAAGGAAAAAGAAGATGAATTTGGGTTGAATTGGCTTGATCTGGGGGCTAGAATGTATGATGCACAACTGGGCCGTTTTCATACCATCGATCTGTTGGCAGAGAAGATACCTACCATAAATCCATATCAGTATACCTATAACAATCCGGTTATGTTTACCGATCCGACAGGAATGATGAGTGATGACGAATATAATGACTGGGTAGCACAGTTACAAGAAGGAGATCTGGCAGCATTAGAGGCAGATCTTGCGGAAAGAGGGTTTAGAAATTATGCAAAAGGAAATCGTGTTCGTTTCTCTTCTAAACCACCTGTTGCCAAAGTGTATCTTTATAGTCAGGTAGGTGAAGATGGGAAAGTGCTGTATGGAAAAGATATTTTAATAGCAATAAGTTTGTTGGCAGCTGAGATATTTGCTAAGAATGATCTAAACGTTGAATTTATCTATTTATCTCCAGAGGAAGCAGATGCAAAAATGGGAAGCCGATTAGCCAAAAATGAAGCAGCTATCGAAGTCCAAAACGAAAATAAAGGAGATTCAGACGATGGTCATACCAACCTACCTCGTTTTGGTTCAAACCTTACGATTTCTTGGGCATTAGCTCCTGAGTGGTTTCAAAATAAATATGGTTATTTACGTGGTTATAAAGGAGATGATCCTTTAATTCTGCGTACTGATCCCTATCAAGAATTTGGGGAGTCATGGGTTAAATTTCAAAGAATGCCGGGAAATACTAATTTGGATAACTGGTATTATACAGCGTATATAGTTGCCCATGAAGCTTGGCATTCATTCCGAAATCGTGCTGAAGCTGCTACTGAACCTATTAATTTTGTGTATATTGGTGAATATGATCCTACTCATAATAAAAGTTATCATTATTACTTGGAAAGTCTTTATCATTTAAATACATATGACAATTTAAATACTGATGGTAAAAAATTAAGCCATCAACCTGACAAAAAACCAAAGGGCAACAAATTAGATTCTTTAGAGAGAATTGATCAAAAGCAAAAAGAAAGAGTACTTTACTATTTTAGAAACAATAATTATCAATAGACAAATACTATGCAAAAAATATTCATGATTATTGTATCTGCTCTTTGTTTGAGTTGCAACTCAAACAAAGAGCAGATACATCAGTTTCTTTCTACTCGTGGCCATATCTCTATAGCTTTGGAAAATATTCCTGACAACAGATTTGAGAGCATTAAAACTCGACTTAATCAGGATGTATATGAGCATGAAAGTAGCAGATTTGATAAATATGCCTTAATGTATATTCGGAATGATAGTACTATTTCTTTCTTTGTCGATGCAGACTCGTTGATACTATTTTATGATAAATTTGATCTACATCCTGCTGATTCCAATACAAAACCTTTTGAGTTTATGGAATCTTTTTTCACCCCTTCCAAGAGACCAAGTATACATGAAGTGAAGCCTGGTATGACTAGGATGTTTTATTTGCCTTATACTCACCTTTTTAGTAAACATAGAAATCCCAGCATTCCTATCAAGAATATTACTTTATTTTTAGATTATTCATTTCAATCAATGACTACAGAAACAAAAAGGCCAAATGTATTAGAAATGATTCTTAATATAGATTCTGTTGGAAATGCGAGCCTTAAAAAATGCTATACCATTGAACATGTGGATCAGCATTAGGATGATGTCTTTGATCATAAGTTTGTAGTTAAAACTAAAAAAGTATTCTCTAAATAGAAAAACCTCTGTTTATTCAAACAGAGGTTTTTCTATTTAGAGAATACTTAAGTTCAAAATCTGAATTATATAATTATACAAATGTAATAGGTGTTGAAGGATGAAATGAATTAGGGTAATTAGGAGGAACACCCAATAAACGGACAGGTATGAACACGATGGGATATGGAGAAAAGATTGATGAAATACAAAGAGAAAGAGTTCTACGTTATTTTAGATTTCGTAAAAATTAATATAATACTTATGAATAAGCTATTTATCATATCTAAGTTTTTAATAGTGATATTGTTTTTCTCGCTAAGTTGTCAATCTGATAGTGAGAAAAAGCCTTCCTTCATTTCTACTGGAGCAGGATTTTCTGTCTCTCTAGAAAATATTTCTAATAATAGTATGAATGTATTATTGGAAAAACTTAGAGATAAAATGGAAGACACACTACAAATGGGCTATCCTTTTCTGAGATCTTACTTTAATAAGTATGCTTTATTTACCATTCGAAATGATAGTACTCACTCCCTTTTTATTTGGAGTCATGATAGTTTGTTTCTCTATGATGTATCTCTAGTTCATGAACGAAATACTTCCAGGACAGCAAGTTTAGAAATTATGGAACCCTTTACTACACCAGTTAAAAAAAAAGCATCTTTATGTGAAATAAAGCCAAAAACAAGCAAAACGTTTTATCTGCCTTACTGCACAACCTATAAAAGGGTAGGTGGAGAAACTAAAATAGACTTAGATATGATAGCTTTTCGTCGATACTATACATTTTCGCATTCTGACTCAGCAGACTGGCAATCTTTTAACGTAACACTTTTGATAGATTCGTTAAAAAATGCCACTATTGACGGAGTAAGATTATATATAAAAAAATAATGGATACTATAGTTAGCTCTTACATAGCACTCATACTCCTATGCCACATTAAGGCATGGGGTATTTTGTTGCTGTCAAAATAGCGTTGCTATTAAAATAGATAGACATTAGATTGACTCTAATATAGTTAATACTTTTAGCTATATATTGCCAATTTGTTTATAATAAGTGGATTAGGATGGAGGGACTTGTAATGTGTTTAAATAATACAAAATGCTTAAACCATTAATACTATACGTTTTTGTTATAACATGCCTTTATATGGTATGTTGTAAACCTAACCAAGAACAAAAACCTAAGTTTATGTCTCTAGGAGGAGGTTTTTCTGTTTCTCTTGAAAATGTACCGAACAGTAAGATGGGTGATCTTTTAGATCGGTTCAGAGAGACAATAGGAGATACGCTACTAATCAACTACCCCTATCTGAGAGCTAAATTTGATAAGTATGCCTTATTTACCATTCGAAATGATAGTACCCGTCCTTTTTTTATTTGGACACATGATAGCTTATTTTTATATCATATCTCTATGGTTCATGAGAGAGGTACGTCAAAATTTGATGCTATGGAATTCCTTGAACCTTTTAGTAGCCCTATCCAAAAACGAGAAACAAGATTTGAGATAAAACCAAATACATGCAGAACATTTTATTTACCCTATTGTACAACCTATAGGAGAAGAAAAGCTGCAATAGTAAGGCATTTTAATATAGATATGTTGAGATTTAACCGCTATTATAATTACGACTCTTCTGATTCTACAAATGGCAAGCATTTTACAATAGAACTGGGTGTAGATTCATTGAAAAATGCGTATGTAAAAAGAGGAAATATTGAAGATTATTAATTCAACGTGTTGAAATTTACAATAACATTTATTAATCCCTCAGTCATAAAGGCTGAGGGATTTTTGTTGGGCTTTAGATTGACTTAACTTAACCCATATCTGATTACAGAAGGTCTCTCTGGGTACAGATAACAAGTTTGTTGCCGTTAAATCAGGATCAATTATCAAGAAGGCTTGATAGCTTGGGAGAATTACCATGAATGAAACAGGGAGATTGAATCTGGAGGAAGTTGACATAAAGGATAATTCCAATCATGAGTTCCAATAGGATGACAGAGATAAACAAGATGATTTTGAGGTTAATGAGTCTGATTAAAGTGTTAGGATATATGAAATGTTACTATCTGTTATTTCATCGAGAAAATAGATATTTTATGTATTTTTTTTGCTTAATTGGTTAATGTTTACTATGTTTTTTTAGAAAAAGACAATTTTACTAATGTGCTATAAGTTTGATTGGTTATCTGTTTTTACTATCCGCATTCTATTGGAACAGAAATGAATGGTTATTTTTTTAATAAAATGAAATATAGATATTTCATAGGTTAAGGGTTGTTTATTAACTTAAAAATAGGATTTTATCAGGGAGAAAATATTTTCTTCTTTTTTGATAAAATCTATGTTTACCTTTTTTATTTTCTGTAATTAAACCTTCCAGAGAGATATCAAGCTTATGTTTACATGTGCTTTACATTAGATAAATTCAATTCTTAATAACCTATTGAAAGAAAGATTTTGCCATGGTTAAGTGCTTGATATACATAGCTTTGCCTTGCTGACTCATTCATAAACTTTCTGCCTGTTTATTTTAATTTGTTACCTGTATAGTTCTACCACTTACTATGATTAAGATTTTACTCTTATCTCCACTAATCCGTCACAGGAAATGGGGATTGCTTGTTTTTGCCTTATTAACGACAATTTTAGTCCAAGCTCAAGATTGGCAGCCAAAGGTTGTACCTCCCTCACCTAATGCAGCTTCACTGGGCATATTTGGTAATGTACCTGTTTCTCTTTACACTGGTTTACCCAATGTGACTATTCCCATCTATACGATTCAGTATCGGGATATTACTCTTCCCATATCTTTATCCTATCATGGACAAGGCGTAAAAGTAGACCAGGAAGCGAGCTTAGTAGGTCTAAATTGGGCGTTGATGGCTGGTGGAACCATTACACGGACTATTCGAGGGTTCGATGATATTATGGATGATAATTTCCGGATTGGTTATCCTTATGTCACCAGTGAAGTTTTAGCTGCTTATCAGGAAACATTACCAATTGCAGAGGGATATGGATATCATAACCAGAATGTGCTGGATTATACACCTGATATATTTTATTACAACATAGGCGGGCAGAGTGGAAAATTTATTCTGGACAAGATTACTTCTCCCCCAGCAGGTCAGAAAATAACGATCAAGGGGATTCCGTTGGATGCTCAGAAAATATCGATTACCTATTATTCCAACTCAACGCCTACAGTTCCTACCAACTTACCTGGTTACTGGGAAATCATTACAGCAGATGGAATGAAATATCACTTTGAAACGAAAGAATTCACCTTTACCCGGCGAAGCGAATCAGGCTATGCAGGACCAACAGGTGCTGATGCTGACTGTATCTCCAATAACCGGACTCTAGTAGCATTGGAAGATTATTATCATGATTATGTATACCCCAATAAAGATTCCAAGCAGGTGGGAAGCTGGCAACTGGATAAAATTACGTCTATATCCGGAGCCAGTATTGATCTTACTTATGATATGGAAAGCGATTATGCATCCCTTGCTCCATTGATGCGTACAGAACGAAACTCCGGTTCATTTATAACCAGTGGAGACGGCACAACAACTTATAGCTCCCAGTTGATAACCAAAGAACGATTATTGAAACAGATAACCTTTGGAGATAGTAAAGTTGAATTTATTACTGAGGATCGTGCTGATATCGCATATGTGGCTCCTTTCACTCTTTCTGGTGGTCAGTATTTTACACCTAAAATACCTCAGCGTTTAAAACAAATAAAAATAAGTAATCCTTCAGGTTTTACAAAGCTTTTTGACTTTGGATACGGCTATTTTAATGAAGGGAAGAGTCAAGAGTTTCTCCGATTGAAGTTGGTTTCATTACTAGAAAGCAACGAGAAAAAACATCAGTTTATGTATGATGAACGTATGCCACTTCCTTCTAAAAATAGCTTTGATAAGGATCACTGGGGATATTATAATGGTCCTTGGGATAACTACAATAAAGCGCTTACACAAATGCCTGTTATGCGTTATCAGGCACCTACAAGTCAGAATTATGTGCTGTTAAATCCTTCCCGAAATGGGAGAGAGAATTTTGCTATTCGCAGACCTGATCAGGGAGTAGTGGACCAAACTAGTGGACAAAAGGATTATCCATACCTGAAAGCAGGTATTCTGACCAGAGTTGTCTATCCCACAGGAGGATTAACCAATTTTGATTATGAACCCAACAGTTATGAACAAACCTATATGGATGACGATGATGATAGCTGGCACCTAACTACCCTTACACAAACTAATGGAGAATCTGCTGTGATCGAAATTGCCAAGCCTACCTTTGCCAAAATGACATTGACAGGTAGTTCCCAAGCTCCTATTTCCTTTTATAATACAAGTGAACGTCCGGTATTTCTAGTCCCTGTGGAAGGAACAAGTGGCTCTACTATTGGAATTGGTAATCTGACAAAAGATTGCGGACCTACGCCTCCTGGAAATACAGATGCTTCATGGCAATATTATTGTAATAAAATCAACTACTCCACAAATGGGTATACAATTCAGATTCCAGCAGGAAAGTATAAAATAGTTGTTAGAGATTTTTATTCCAATGGCTCAGTTTCCAGTACTACAGATGCTTACCTTTTGTCATTGCAGGCTGTGATAACCTATCTGGATTTTGATAAAAGTGCTACACGTATAGGAGGCGGACTACGTATCAAACGGACAAGTGACCAGGCTGACTCTGACGTTAGTAAAGCTATTATTCGAAATTATTCCTATACAACAACTGTCTATGGCAACAATGGACCAGAAGCGAAAAGTACAGGTTTGCTTATGTCCAATGTAGTGAAGTACTGCTTTCCAGTAGATTATACAGATGAATTGAATGTTATTTATCGAGGCTATCAGTTTTACTCTTCCACTACATATCCTTTAAGTTCTACTGCTCAGGGAAGTACAATTGGGTATAGTAAGGTAACAATGAGTATAGGTGCAAATGGAGAGCTGGGCAGCGAAATTTATGAGTACAAAAATGAATCCGATCCGATTCGGACTCCTAGTGCTAATAACCGAATAATCTTTTTTCCGGATCTGCCAAACAGAGATGATAATAACATGAATGGTTTTTTGCAGCAGAAGACAGTATTCGAAAACCGCAATGGTATTCTACGTATACTACAACGAATGGAATCTTTCTATCTGTCTTCTGTGGTTAAATCAGTCACTTCATACAAAATGATTGGAACCTGGAAAACGTTTACAACCAATTCCCGTTGGCAGTATCAGACAACAAAGAAAGAAACCAGTTATGTTTATGATAGCCAGGGAAATGTAAAAGACATAGTAGCTTTAACAAACAGCTATTCTGATAACCCGTCACACTATTTGCCTACCCGCAGTGAAACAACTGGCAGTGATGGCAAAATACTAGTTAGCATTACTACCTATCCGGAAGATTATCCAGCAGGTACTCCTTTCATTGATGCGATGAAAACTAGTTTCCTGCATGCCTTGCCCATTGAAACTGTAAGCTATCAGGTCAATGCAGACAATACCACCAGCATTCTTTCCGGACAGATCACTACCTATCAGACCGCCTGCTCAATTTGCAAAGATCAGACCTTTTTACTCGAAACGGCATCACCAGTTGCGTTGGCTAACTTTAAGTTCTCCAATCGGGCAGTGGGACAATTACCGTTTGGCAACACTACTGCCACAGGCTTTGCTATTGACAACCGCTATCAGAGCCGTATCAGTTATAGTTATGATTCATTTGCCAATATCCGTCAGCTAAGCAAACCCTCTGATATTCCTTTGATTTATCTGTGGGGCTATGGCCATCAGTATCCGGTAGCTGAGATTAAAAATGCTACCTATCAGCAGGTGCTTGATGCGATAGGCGGACAAAGTGTGGTGGATGCCATTGCCCAGAGTCCTACAATAGATGATTACCTGGACGATTTAGCCAAGCTTCGAACCATTCCCAAAGCGATGGTAAGCACCTATACGTATTTGCCACTGATAGGAGTAAAGACAGTCGGTGGAGTAGATGGCAAAACACTCACCTATGAGTATGATTCGCTGCAACGGTTGCGTGTGATCCGAGATCAGAAAGGTTACATTGTCAAGCAGTATCGCTATCATTATCAGGGACAACCTGCACTCGAGTAAACCTTTTGGAGTAAGCTTCTTGAACTAAGCCTTTCTATAGAGAAAAAATTTTTCTCTCCTGGCTTTACATCCATTCTGTAAGTGGACGTAAGGAGTATACTTTCTCAAATTGTTCAATCTGTATCTATTCTGCATTTGCAACTAATCATGAAATATTTATTTTATCTTTTACTTTATCTCTGGCCAGTATGTTTATCTGCCAGAACGTATGGATTTACTGAAGCAGCTTGGCCTTCCGATACACTTTCCTCTGTGGGGCAATCTGCTAAAAAAGTGGAAGTCATTCTGCGTACACAAGGCGGATTACAGGTAGTAGGCAGTTCCCAAACCAAAGTAGCCATGCGTTTGGCTTCTCAGTCAGCTAATCTGACTGCTACACAAGCTAATACTCTAGGTCAGGATCAAACTACATCTGTATTTGTCATTAATACCACTTCCGATAAAAAGCTGGATACACTCTTATACCGGTTAGAAAGCATGGATGGGTTGCATGTGTTTTCCAAAGAAAGTGATGCCATTCATCAGAAACTGCAACTAGCCTTACCCGATAGTTATCAACTTAATTCACAGATCGAAAAGGGAGAGGTTTCGCTTTCAGGACTCAATGCCACTGTTGATCTGCAGATCGGGCAGGGTAACCTAAGTGCTTCTCAATTACAGGGATATCTATATGCTACTTTGCAAGAGGGTAACTGCACTGTTTCCAATGCTACCTTAGAAGGAAGGCTCTTTACCCAAAAAGGTGATATTCTGCTTTCAGACGTCAGTGGGATGCTTCAGGCTAGTAGCCAGAATGGTAAAGTAACCTATCAGTATTCTTCTGCTTTTCTCTCACAGAAAGGTTCTGATTTTCGTCAGCAAATTCTCTCAGGCGATCTGCAAATCAGTTCTCTGCCTGTGAATGCTTCCTTTGCTATTGATAAAGGTAACGTGCAGATTGACAAGGCACAAAAGAATGTAGATCTGGCAGTTAAGGAGGGTAATATTACCCTTGGTTCTGCTTTAGGCAGTTCTGTGAGCGTGGTTACCGGGAAAGGGAATATCACCTATACACTTTCACAAGCCGTCAGTGAGCAAAATTTGATTTTGGTTTCTGATCAGGGAGATATTACCCTAACCTTACCTTCCGATTTTGAGGGTTCACTGCAGATCCATCTGATTCAAACTAGTACCGAAAATACTTCTTTAGTCAGTGAGTGGGAAGTAGGTACAGCACAGGAAGAAATCCAACAAGGAGCCAATGGGCAGTTACTAGCCAAGGAAAGTCACTGGAATAAGATAGGCACAGGTACGATTTCCATTTATGTGAAAGCCACCAATGGAAAGATCTATCTGAAAAAGAGCTGATGAGTTGAAGTATACTTGGCTCCAACCAATTATAGCCTCCAATCAAATTTACATCACGATATTTTACTGAAAATACACCTACTATGTATATTCCTATTCTTTCTGCTGTCTGGTCAGTTGCTATGTCAGATACAAGCCGGCAAACAGAACAAAAATCTGAGCAGAAAAGCCAAACGCAATGCCCTGTCCATTGCCTATACTTCTATATCCTATTTATAGGTAGCCTTCTGTCATCTTTCACCACTCAGGCTACTTCCTATACCTGGAATGGCTCTGTGAGTACTGACTGGAATACAGCCGCCAACTGGACACCAGCGGCTGTGCCTGCCTCAACGGATGATATCACTATCTCCACTGTGAGTGTGGCCCGTTATCCTGTTCTGGCAGCTAATACTACGACCAATAACTTTACTCTCAGTGGGAGTGGCGTTAGCCTGAATCTGGGCAGCTTTACCCTAACCTGCAATGGCACAACCGCTATTACTGCTGGTACAATCAGCAATGGTAATCTACGGGTGCTGGGAGGGAGTACTTCTTTTGGCAGCGCTACTACCTATCCTGTGATCAATGCACGATTGACAGTTGCCAGTCTGGTCATTAGCAATATCCAGAATACAACCTTTCAAAAGCCGGTTTCTATGACCAGAACCGGAGGGTATGATGAATCGGCTAATGGCAACAATATTTATCAGGATTCGGTGTCTTTGTCACTGACAGGAGGACTACGCTGGACACTGGCCCGCTACTATGCCGATACCTTTAACGGACCGTTGACCCTGACGGTAAACAAACCGGGGGTCAGTTATGGGCTGGTCATCAACACCAGTCAGTACAATGGCAATCTGCTTTTGAATCCGATCCGTGGGGAGATCAGACTGAGCGGCACGCTAACGACGAACCGAACACTTCAGATCGGGCAAGTCGGGGATCAATACACGCTGACCCTATCCAACTTTAGCAGTCTGACCCAGCAACCTATCGCACTCGAGCTGCCGCTGCCAACAGGAACCACTGTCAATGGAGGAGGCGCCCTGTCACTGGAAAATTGTGTATTTTATGGAGATGTACGGGCATGGGCTTATCAGCTTGCCTATAAAGGCTGTACTTTTTATCGCAGAGCCATTCTGCAAAAAACTACCTGGGTAGTCGGAGGAGCGCCTGGCACGGCCAAAGTGCCTGATTGGAGCACTTCCTGGACCCCACCCTCCAGTGTCCCCACACCTATTCCCAATCCGGTTACTACAGGCTCAGATGGGGTGATTCTCAATACCTTCTATGGACCGGTGATCATCAATGGAGGAGGCACCTGGATTGGAGGCTGGTCTGGGGTTAATCAGCGGAGTATTTTCTATGATGAAGTCACTATTATTAATCCGACCAATGGCACTTTTGGTATTTCCTATAGTAATACAGCCGATGTCTTTCTTAAGAAACTGACCCTGGCTGGAAGCCTGTTTACCTTTGGCAATAGTGGCGCTATTACCACTTTTGGAGAAGGAGTGGTGTTGCAGGATGGGGGAGTCTATAATGGATTGAATTTGCAAAAAATTATCTTTAAAGGGACTACAGCCCGTCAGCTCACCTTTGGTAGTAATACACAGTTGCATCTGGGTACTGGCTTTGTCAGTGAGAGTGAATTAACGGTAACGGCTCCGCATCTGTATCTGGATGGAGCTAAGTTTTTAAAACCCGTAACCTTGATTAAGACAACAGCCGGAGACAATATCAGTATTGGAGGCAATGTGTTCAATGACAAGGTACTGATCCGTAACCGGGCTTCTTCAGGAACTATTCAGATGGCTACTCAGGTCCAAGATCAAACTGTAAAAAGTCAGTAGGTCTCAGATAGATCTTTTGATAGACAGCCTGTCTGATTCTTATCCTTACCACCTTATTGACTCACTATTGTTATTTTATGTTATCTTCTATACAAATTACGAAACAAACACTCTTTTTTCGAAAGTATTACCAGCTAGGTAGACTCCCGATAGGTATACTTGTGCTGGTCTTATGCTGGAGTGGGGTATTGGGGGGCGGATGGGCTACCTATGCCCAGAGTGTGCCCAAGGAATTGAACCTGAACTCGTATCAGTCTCCTGCCCGTGCCAGTGAGAAAATTACCCTTTATCCCGGTGCAGGCACTGCTGGAGTAGTGATCCCAGCAGGCTTGGATCTGGATATGCAGATTGTCGCTCCTGTCAGTGGGGAAGTACCTGCATCTGAAAATGCAATTATTACCACAGTGGCCAATCAGGTCATTTCAGTAGGAGAGTGTGCCTCGCTTTCTGCCACAGCTAGCTCCAATGCCGGAAATGCCTTGTTGCTTGATGGAGTCAATGACTTTGTACAGGTAGGCACTATCGCTGCTCTCAAGTTTACTACTACTGCTAGCTTTGAAGCCTGGATTTATCCTACAGGAGCAGGCAGTCATGCAACCGCTGGAGGAGTTATTCTTTCTAAAGAAGGCGAATATCTGTTGGCCCGTTTTCCCAATGGAACCATTCAATGTGCCTTTGCCAACACCACTCCGGGTTGGGGCTGGATAAACACAGGTGTAGTGGCTCCCTTAAACACCTGGTCGCATGTGGCAGTCAGTTATCAGAATGGAGTGATAAAAACCTATCTGAATGGAACCCTTGCCAATACCTATACAGGAACAGGGGTGATTGGGGATGCAGCTACCACCCAGAATGATTTTCGCATAGGAGGCAGACAAGGTACGTCTCAGTATTTTGCCGGACAGATAGATGAAGTCAAAGTATGGAGTGTGGAAAGAAGTGAAACAGATATCAAGTCTGCTTATCAGCAGAAAACAGATCCTGCCAGTGCTAATCTGGTAGGGTATTGGTCGATGGACAATTCCGATCTGAGTGCTCAGGTTCCCAATCTGGTGACCAATGGTGCGGCAGGGACTCTTTTCAATGGAGCCGCCAGAGTTTCCTCCACAGTCAGTTTGCAGGCTACTTCTTCAGCTGTAGTCTGGACAGTTGATGGAAATAGTCCTGCCTTGCCTGAGAGAGAAGCTGATGGCAGTTATCGTTTGTGTGAGCTAACCGAAGGCACTTACCGGTATAAAGTATCACTAGCCAATGATAATACTAATAGCAAGATTGTCGAAACAGTCACGATTACTGTGAAGGGAGCTTTACCCGCTGTAGGATTGCCAGCCGAAACCGATCGTAACTTTGTGGTGGAAAATACTGTTTTCAAAGCAGGGCAACAAGATGAGAATACGATTAAAAATCTGTCAGCTAAAGATCTCTCTCAAAAGATATCCTATCTGGATGGATTGGGTAGATCTTTACAATCGGTGGTGGTGCAGGGGGCTCCTGAGATCGATGGAAAACGAAACGATATTGTCTCTTTTGCAGAATATGATCCGTTTGGACGGGAAGTGAAAAAATACCTGCCTTATACGGCAGCAGGCAATAGTGCCAATCCACAGTTGCATTTTCAGGGTAATGCACTGTCCAGTCAACAACCCTTTTATGATCAGCTCAAAGGAGAAGGGGCCGCTTTTGCTGAAACTGTCTATGAAAGCTCTCCTTTGAACCGGGTGCTGGCTCAGGGAGCAGTAGGAACTGATTGGCAGATCAAAAACAGAACAGATCTGAATCATACCGATAATAAAATTGTACGGATGGTGCAACGCACCAATCTGGAAAACGAAGTGCGATTGTGGAGCTATGATCCGGCTAGTGGCACTGCTTTCAGTCAAAGCGGCAGTAATGGATATTATTCCTTTGCAAACAGTAATGGACAAAACGAAGGGCAACTGTTAGTAAGTGAAACTACGGATGAGCATGGCAAAAAAGTAATAGAATATACAGACAAAAAAGGTCAGGTTGTATGTAAACGGGTACAAAGTAGTGCAACCCCTGCCTCATTAGCTAGTTTAACCGAGTCGCAAACTTCGGGCTGGGCGACCACCTATTATATTTATGATGATTTTGGTTTACTGCGCTATGTAATTCCGCCCAAAGCCACGGATGCACTTGCTTCTGTAAATTACAGCTTTGATTTTAATGCTGAGTTCACCAAAACCTGGCTGTTTGCCTATGACTATGACGAGCGCCACCGGATGATCCGCAAACGAGTGCCTGGAGGTGGACTTTCCCAGATGGTTTATAATAGGCGGGATGAAGTAGTATTGACTCAAAGTGCCCTGCAAGGTTCTGCCCTTGGATACAAACCTAATTCTTTTGTACAGGATCGGATTACCAATCAGTGGAATTTTACCAAATATGATGCTTTGGGCAGAGTGGTGATGACAGGAACCTGGATTGCTCCTGTAGGTACAACTCGTCAGGATTTACAGAATCAAGTTAATAGTCAGGCTCAAGTCTGGGAAACACGTAACACAGAAACTATTACCGCTTCTGAAATAGCTGAGAGCAAAACTGGTTATAGTCATGAGGCGTTTCCCAATACAGGTTTTATCCCACAAACTATCCATTTTTATGATGATTACAGTTTCTTACCTGTAGAAAGTGCACTAGCCTATAACACACAAGTGATTCCTTCTAATTTTGATCAGAGTGCAGATAATCAACTACTTGGAAAAGCCACGGGTACGTATACAAGTCTTTTGGAAACTTCTGTTGGGCAAACTGTAAAAGGTTTGGTGAGTGTAAACTATTATGATAGTTATAGCCGGGTGATTCAGACACTTGCAGAAAATCATCAGGGTGGCATAGATATTAGTTCAATCCGCTATGATTTCTCTGGCAAAGTACTTGAAACCCTTACCCGTCATCAGAATCCGGATGCACTGGATCAGAGCCGACAAACGCTGACCATCCGTACCCGTACTCAGTATGATCATGCAGGTAGAATTATCGCTTCCTATCAGAAAATAGGTACAGGGGTAGAGGAAAAGTTAGCTGCTAGTACCTATAATGCACTGGGAGAGATGATTAAGAAAAAACTTGGTCAATATTCCCCTGCCTATAGCAGTACTTCTTCAGAAGGAAATGCCTTACAGACAGTAGACTACAAATATAATATTCGGGGCTGGATGACCTCTATCAATGGGGGTACACTGACAGGAGGGGATAGTGATGATAAGTTTGCCTTAGCACTTTCCTATAATACACCCTTAGCGAATGGTGAAGCGCAGTTCAATGGTAATATCTCTTCCCAGAAATGGATTTCCCGAGCCGATGGCATCGAACGAAGTTACAATTACTTCTATGATGCAATGAACCGTATTACTTCAGCTAGCTATGTTTCTACGAAAAGTGGAGAACACTATGATATGCCGCTAGTCTCTTATGACAAAAACGGCAATATTGACAAGCTTACCCGGCTGGGAATGATAGCCGGAACATCCAGTAGTGCTACCGGATGGGGAGAAGTAGATAAACTATCCTACTCTTATGATGGCAATCGTCTGTTTAATGTAAAAGATGAAGGCCAGTATAAGAGTGTGGGACTGGCTGGAGATTTTAAAGATGGAACTGCTGGCGATGCTTCCATCGAATATAATTATGATGAAGCAGGAAACATGTTCTTTGATGACAACAAAGGCATTCAAAGCATTCTCTATAACCAGTTAAACCTGCCTACCTACATTCAGTTCCAAAATGGAAATACAATTTCCTATTTCTATACAGCAGCAGGTGTCAAATACAAAAAGACGACCAGTACCGGCAGCAAAACCGATTACATAGGGGGGATGGTGTATGAAAACAGAAAGCTACAGTTTGTGCCCACAGCAGAAGGAAGAGCATTACCTCCTGAACTGGCAGGTACGACAGAGTTTGCCTATGAATACCATTACAAGGATCATTTAGGTAATCTGAGAGTAGCTTTTCGGGAAGCAGCACGAGTTGCTCCTTTTTATGCCACTATGGAAGATTCTCGCAAGGAGTATGAAGAAAGCCAGTTTGAGAATCTAACTACGACTCGTAATGGAGAAAATCCCCGTACTGGAGTTAAATCTGCCAAACTTTATTCCTCTGCTTCATCTCCTACAACTGCTCCGGCATTAGGACCATGGAAAACGCTGTATGTAAAGAAAGGAGATAAAATCGAGGCCGAGGTGTTTGCCAATTATGCGTCGAATGGTTCTGCAGGTACTCCGGTAGGCTTGTTTGCTTCACTAGGCAATACAGCTAACTCAACACCTGTAGCAGGTAGTGAAACCAATAAGAATATTTTTACTAACTTGCAGATAGGGCTTAGCCATAATTTTGCGATGCCACAGGCAGGAGCAGAACCGGTAGGGTATTTAAAAATGCTGATTTATGATAAAAACTATCAGTTAACATCAGCCAGGATTCGTCAGGTTACTGAAGTGGCAGAAGAAGGCTGGGAAGAGTTGCATTTATCCTATG
Organism: Xanthocytophaga agilis; assembly: GCF_030068605.1. Lineage (NCBI taxonomy): Bacteria > Pseudomonadati > Bacteroidota > Cytophagia > Cytophagales > Rhodocytophagaceae > Xanthocytophaga > Xanthocytophaga agilis. The sequence goes on along the minus strand of NZ_JASJOU010000015.1, from coordinate 40,989 downwards.
TTGCGCAAGAAGATGGCTATGTTCAGATTCTGGTAGCTAATGAATCGCAGAGCCCTGTTTGGTTTGATGATATCAAGGTTAGTTACACAAAAGATCTGATTGTTCAAGAGAATCATTATGACCCGTGGGGATTGAATCTGGTCGGCATTGAAACACAGGGTAATCCGAATCATAAACTTCAGTACAATGGTATTGAAAAAGAGGAATCCTTTGGATTAAACTGGAATATGGCTGATTTTCGTGTGCAAGATCCACAGCTAGGCAGATTGTGGCAAATTGATCCAATTGATAAAGAGGATCAATCTCCTTATTCCTGGGTAGTGAATAACCCTATGCTTTATAGTGATCCGAGTGGATTGGATACTACTATTCATTTAAATGACTTGCCTAATAATTGGAACAATTTCAATACTAATGAAGATGTCGTTCAGTTGCCAGAAGTATCCGTTACTCCGACCTCTGCAGATGATGCTATTAATGACGAAAATAATGATGCCAAGCTACGAGAAGTACAAAAGATTTATGAGGATAAAGCAAAAGCTGAATATAAAGCTGGCGCTAGATTCTTTATGGGATATCCTGATAGAGTGATTCGGGAAGGGAGAATGGAGGGGTTTAAAAGATACTGGGCATCAAATTGGACAACTGATCATCGTTTACCTGCACATCCATCTGCAATTGGTAATGTTAATGAAGACTATGTATTCTTTGAGATTTTAACAATCATTGGTCCAAAAGGTGTTTATAATATACTTAAAGGAGCTTTAGGACGACATGGCGGGCCGATTACATATACGGCTGGAGCTAGTTTGAGCAAAAGAATGACTCCAGATCAGGAAGCATTGAAAGATCTTGTTTATGAAGCTACATTAAAAGGAACTAGAGCTTTGTCTCCTGGCGATACAAGAGCCGTTATTGAACTTGCGGAAGAAATTGGATATCCCGGTTTTCGTGCCACTGCATCAGATATGGTATCTGTTGGAAATCACTGGGTAAAAGGCCCTCACATTCATTTGCCTGGTGCAGTCAAAGGTGGCCACGTTCAAATAACACCCTAATAATAAATCTTATGGAAACAATTACAGGCTACCTAATGGTAAGAAAACCGTCATACAATTATGCCGAGGGATATATGAGCGGCTATCATCTACCACCTATCAATCAAATCTATTATTATGGTATAGACCGTTTGTATTGGTTTGATATAGAAGTATATTTTCATAAAAACCTACTAAATAAGTTTTTAGATCAAAAATATCGAGAGATAGAAAATTCAGTTAATGATGGTACATTTATTGGTATCTTAAAAAAAATAACAGAAGCAAATCTTTTTATAAACTTAAACGAGGATATAAAACTAAAAAATGAAATAATTGCTATTTCTTCTCCAACATTAAACTCTATAAAGGGAGAGTGTCAGATACCTTCATCACAAATTGAATGGTTGGGATATGATATCTTGCAGTTGGGTGGATGGTCATTAATAAGACATGCTTTATTTGAAAACAGGCAATACAGCATGTTAGAGAAAAATCCACTTAATTCTTATGGCCTTTTCGATAATATTAAGTCTATTGATAAATTTTTGGAAGCATATGATAAATTAGCTTTATTAGACAAGGTTGATCCTATAGTAGAAGGATCTATAGTGGATCCAGTTCGAATAGCCCGGCTTAAAGATAAAAGTTAATGAATATGTTTGATGGATTTCTAGAAATCGGAACATAAAACTTACTTAACTTAGTTGGAAACTAAATCAGAAATGGAGTTATCTATCTGGATGTTATTTTTTACTTTGTTATGCGTTTTAAGTTTCAGCTTTCATTTGTTCAATCTTAACTGTTTTTTGATGCAATAGAGAGCCTGCTTTAATAAGCAGGCTTTTTGTTTTCTGGCATTACTGACTGAAAAATAATTGATTCATTTATCTCGTGTAGCCACAGAAGACGGCTATGTACAGATTCTGGTCGCCAATGAAAGTGAAAGACCCGTTTGGTTTGATGATATCAAGATTAGTTATTCACGGGATCTGATCGTTCAGGAAAATCATTATGATCCTTGGGGATTGAATCTGGCAGGAATTGAAACAAAAGGTAATCCGAATGATAAATTTCAGTACAATGGAAAGGAAAAGCAGGAAGAGTTTGGCCTGAACTGGATGGATTATGGAGCAAGGCAATATGATCCTCAGTTGGGCAGATGGCATACGATTGATCAGATGTCCGAGAAGATGCGTAGACATTCCCCTTACAATTATGCCTTCGATAATCCAATTCGCTTTATTGATCCAGATGGAATGGAAGCAAAGGATGTAAGACCAAAAGATCAGAAAGCTTTAGAAGCTATAAAAAGTACATTACCTAAAGAAGCTAGAGATTTTGTTGTTGTAGATAAAAAAACAGGGATGATTGATAAAGCTAAACTGAGTCAATATAAGAATACAGGAAAAAGTGGTAATGTAGATGCCTTAAAACAACTTGTTAATGATAAAAAGGTTTATAATGTTAGTGTTGCAAATAAATTTAGTACCAAAGACGCTGATGGAAAAATAATAACGCGAAACATGGCGCCAGTTGACTATATTGACTTTTTGACAAAAAAAGAAATGAAAGAGCCTGAAGGATTTTTAGGACAGACTTTAATACCTGGCACTGCAAAAGACCAAGATAACTCTCCAAATAATGAGGTTCAAGTTATTATTAATGAGACTCTAAAGGATGTAGATAAAGCAAAGCTAATAGGACATGAACTTTATGGGCATGCATATATGTACTCTCTCGGAAAACCCAATGGACATAAAGGTATTCCAGGGCCTAATGGGGAGGGGTTTATTGAAGGAAATAAAGAGTTAGGTAATCAAATTAAAAATAGAACTAATGAAGCTGAGAAAAATTTTCATGATCAATAGTATTGTAGTTATATCTTGTTTTTTCATTTTATGTTGTATTGGACAGAACAAATCTATTAATGATAATAAGATATATGCTACAAATGAAGTCGATTCTTTGCCTTCTTTTCCTGGTGGTGAAGAAGGGATGAGACAACATATAAGTCGAAATATCAAATGGGTGGTTGATTCTGATGTTTCAGGAAAGGTTTATCTATCATTTGTAGTGAATTACGATGGTACTATCTCTAATATTACAATAGAAAAAGGTCTGTGTGATAAATGTGACCAAGAAGCAATCCGAGTCGTTAAAACGATGCCTCTTTGGAGACCTGGCCAATTAAATGGCAGGAGTGTTAAAACTAAAGTAATGATAAATATCTCATTTAAAATTATTGGATAAATCAAGTAAATTTTGTTACAAGATTTTTCATCGAAATAAGAATTTCATCTAAGACTGAGGAAAATGATTCTCCTCAATCTTAGATGAAATAGTAAAGTATGTAAACCGATATGATTTTCTAAGCCTTTTAGAAGTTTTCCATCTCAATGTTATGACCTGCTGTCTAAATTTGCAGAAGATAAGCTCTTTAACGGTTCAAGTAGGTGATAACAATTATAATCCTGCATCATTCTTGTATCAAATTTCTAACTTGATCTAAGCTACTAAATAAGTACGTAGCAAACGTATCCTTCTGAATTACTTACCAAGCGAATTGCGTATCTGTCAAGTGGATCTAATGCGTTCCAGTTTTTACAGATTAGCGAACAGGTTATACAACAATCCGGGTATGTAAGAATCTTTGTTGCTAGTGAATCCAACGTTAATACCTGGTTTGATGAACTTTCTATTACATATACAGAGTCACCTATTGTCCAGGAGAATCATTATGATCCGTGGGGATTGAATCTGGCCGGTATTGAAACTAAAGGTAATCCTAATCATGAGTTTCAATATAATGGAAAGGAGAAACAGGAGGAGTTTGGACTGAATTGGATGGATTATGGGGCAAGGCAATATGATCCTCAGTTGGGCAGATGGCATGTAAACGATTCAAAAGCAGATAAATATGCTTCTGTAACAACTTATGTTTATTGTGCTAATAATCCAATGCGCTTTATAGATCCGGACGGGAACGATATTTATGACCCGCAAGGAAACAAAGTCTTAATTAATTATGAAAATGGTCAAATAAAATCCATAAGTGGGACTTCTGACGCTAAGTTTATTCAATTACTAAATAATACATATTCTCATTCAGATATTGGAAAGAACGCAATTATTGATATGAGTTCATCTGCAATGAATTATTATATTAATTTACATGAAGAACGTGGGGCTTTCAAAACAGACCAAGGAAAGTTCAATGAAGTAAATGGACTCAGTATAGCTGATAATGATAATGCAATTATTGATATTTATGCAAACGGTGCTGAAAGTCTAGGTTCTATCACAGCGAAGGATATTCCAAGTTTTGAAATATTGGATTCAGAAGGAAAAGAAGTTAAAATAGGACCCAAACAGGTTCAGAAATTTGTAAGTGAGATCAATAACAATGTTGGTAAAAAGGAATCTAGTCTTGATCAAGGTGCTGCTAGTGGACTTACTGCAGATGAAAGCGCTACCTATGATGAAGCTAGTACTGCTGATAAAAATAATAAAGAGTTACGTTCGACCCATACCTTGATCTATGAATACTCAAATATTAAAGGTAGACTTAATTATTCAAATACCAATAAAGTGAGTCGTGATAGTGATAGCGCAATGCAAGCAGGAGAAACAACAGGTAGAAAGGCTGTTGCAGAAGCTTATAAGCAATATAAAAATAAATAGATTGAAAGAAGATGAATAAGTTATTAGTTTTTGTACTTGTTGGAGCACTATTTTGCAGTTGTAAGATGCACCAACCTATATTTGAAGAAAACGGATTAGGCATTTACAATAAAAAAAATAAGTGTCTAGTATTTGTTCATTTTATGACTAAGAAAGATAGTATTTCTATTACGAGTCAGGATTTGCTATTTATTGCCAGAAAAGTACCTAAAATAGGAAAACTAAATAAAAATCGCGAGAGATTTGATTTAAATGTATTTCCTGTTGTAAAGGATAATAACTCACGTGAAGGTTTGTATGCTTATAGCATAACGTCAAAGTATAAAGGTAAAAGTCTTTATGCGATAAAATATACTCATGGTGAGCCTCATTCCTTCTTCTTTTGGACTGTAGATCCAAATCATATTTTGTTTTTTTCTAGCAATAAGAAAAAGAATATACAATATCTAGACCACCTTAGTAAGCACACTTTGTATAAAAGTATACTGCAATACAGAAATGAACTTGTGGATAATAATATCCTCATTGATTAAGTTTTTAAAATTATACTATTGATCAGAATCCTAAAAAGTATCTTTCATTTTCGAGGAAGATACTTTTTATATTTACAAATGTTACTAATTTTTACATAAGCAAATTGATCTAGTTCGTACAAAAAAAGTTTAAGTTAACGTGAGTTCTGGATTAGGGAAAAGCTAAAGGATTGAAAGATAGCTAGTTTTGCATTGTCCAGATGTAAAACCTAACTCAATCCTTTATGCAAGCCCAAATTAGTGAAAATAAACTAATCGAACTCTTTATTGAGGTGGATGATTTAGCTATTGCTTTCCAATCCTATCAAAACAACCATCAGGTAGGTAAAATGCGTAAGACTACTCGCACTCCGGCTTTGACTCAATCGGAAATCTGTACCATTTTGGTTGCTTATCATCTATCTGGGTATAAATGTTTTGAGTATTTTTATCGCCATCAGATTTTATCACCGTATCGTTCTTATTTTCCTAAGGCGCCTTCCTATTCCCGTTTTGTCGCCTTGATTGAGCGTGTTTATCCGTTATTGTATGTGTGGTCGTTACACACCTGTCTGAAAGCTAGCCGAAGTGGTTTGTACTTTATTGATTCAAAGAGAATGCCTGTTTGTCACATTAAACGTGAACATTCTCATAAAGTCTTTGCCCATACAGCTCGAAAGGGAAATCCTCGTTAGGCTGGTTAGTGAATCAGATACGATTCACTGGATTTAAGTTACATTTGGTCATTAATGCCTATGGACAGATTGTCAATTATAGCTTTACTACGGGTAATGTGGTTGATAACAATGGGCAACTGCTGCAAAAATTGTTAAAGGGCCTAGAAGGCTTTTGTGTAGGGGACAAAGGCTATCACACCCGTTTATTTGACTATTTTTACAGTCAAGGATTACAACTACTGGTCAAACCAAAGAATAAATCCATACCAAAGGCTATCTCATTGTTGGATCATCAGCTCTATCTGAAAAAGAGAGCTTTAATCGAGTCTGTCAATGAGTTGTTAATCTCTATTTGTAATGTAGAACATACCCATCATCGGAAGGTAGAAAATGCCTTCATCAGTATGATGGCTTCTTTGATTGCCTATCAATCATTAGATCATGAACCTTGTATTTTTGTTGCAAACACACAACACCCATACGCAATGGCTGCTTAAACTAATCCGGAATTCACGTTAAGTTATTATCCTTGGGGATTAAATCTGGCCGGAATCGAAACACAGGGCAATCCTAATGATAAGTTTTAGTACAATGGGAAAGAGAAACAGGATGACTTTGGGCTGAACTGAATCGATTATAGAGCCAGGTTCTATGATGCGCAATTAGGCAGATGGCATGTGATTGATCCATTGGCTGAGAAAATGCGAAGACATTCACCGTATAATTATGCCTTTGACAATCCTGTTCGGTTTATTGATCCAGACGGGATGATTCCTGGAGATATCTATAACGTAAATGGAGAACATATAGGAAATGATGGTCGTGATGATAACCGGGTGTATATAAGAGAAACAACAGATAATAGTCAACTAACCCAAGAAGAAGCACGGTCTGATATAGATGTCACCAATTATTTGAATAGTTCTTCTAACTCATGTGTTCGTCCTAACAGTGGCCCTTTAACGGAAGTAACACAAGACAGTGATATTGGGGTTTTATCCAGAATGATATATGCTGAAGCAGGTGGTGAAAACCAAACTAGTAAGGAAGCCGTTGGTGATGTAATAAAAAATCGAGTAGAGAGTGATAAATTTCCTGATACCTACAAAGATGTTACTGAACAATCTGCTACAAATAAGAAAGGAGGGCAAACTTATCAATTCTCTGCAGCAGATCCTAGTCGGTCAGAGAATTGGAGATATTATGATCCCAACAATACTACCAAACAGACGCCAGAAGAAAAGACAGCTTATACACAATCCATTCAGGCAGCAATCAAAACTTACTATGGAACAGGTACAAAAACAGAGGGGGCTCTTTTATACTATAGCCCAAAATCAATGGCAGGTGGTAAAGCACCAAACTGGAACTTCTCTATATTAAGTGAGGTCAAGGTACAAGGTGTTAATTCCAATAGTTTTAAATTCTATAAATTCAAATTGGGTATGAATCGGTGTTTGCTTATCTTCTTATATCTGTTGTGTTCCAGTTTTGGAACACAAGCTCAACAAATGTCTTTCCAAAAACCAGACCGAAGAACAATTCGATTGGATACTCTTTTTTCATATATCTATTGGAAACAGGGTAGTTACTACCAGATAAGTAATACTATATCTCATAAAAAGATTTTGGAGAACCATGCTTCTAAAGATATACTTGTTATGGAAGATGTGGTATATATCAGTGGTAGTAAATCTAATTATGTATTATTTGCTAATTTGATGGGTGGAAAAAGTAGTATTGCAATTTATGTTAATAATGGAAATCTAGTTTATAGTGAAGAATTGGCTGCAATAAGTGATTTGCAAGTGAAAGAGTTCGGTAATGAAAAAATTATAAGTTCAACTCACAAATACTCAGATATTTGCTCCGATGACACTTGGATAACAGTGTTTGCTTATACAAAAAATGGCTTTACAAAAGCATTCCATAGCCAGCTTATGCTAGACTTTCATGGGGATACAGAGACCTTCTGCAAGCCTACCACATCATTTAAGCGAGAGGTTAGTATTGAAGTTCAAAACAAGGCAATTCAACTTCTTTTACAAGAAGAATATCCAAAAAAGAAATATAAAAAAACATATAAATTGATTAAAGGTAAGTTCCAGTTATCTCATTCTAAAATTAGATAATAAAATAATCCATAAAAGATTACATAGATTCCTTGTCAATTAGTATTGGCAAGGATCTTTCATTTTTATTTATGTTTAATTGGTTGTGTTTGTGCTGTTGATAGACTAGGATCGATAAACTTATAACTACTAGCATCATGGATGCTATCACATAGAATCAATAATAATACAAGAAAGAGAATCATTATGATCCGTGGGGATTGAATCTGGCAGGTATTGAAACTAAGGGTAATCCTAATGATAAGTTTCAGTACAATGGAAAAGAGAAGCACGAAGAGTTCGGTCTGAACTGGATGGATTATGGAGCAAGGCAATATGATCCTCAACTGGGTAAATGGCATGTGATAGACCCTGTTGCCAGTAAATATTCCGAGTATTCGCCCTATAGTTTTGTGCTCAATAATCCTTTAAAGTTTATCGATCCAGATGGTAATACTGTTACTGATCCGAAAGGAAATGTTGTTTTCACTGCTACAAGTGAAGAAGGATGGCATCTTCAATATGCGCGTGAAGATAGAGAAGGTAATGTAACAAAAGTGTATTATTATGGTGTTGAAGGAAAGATATTAACAGATAAGGGCACTGAGTTGAAAGCTTTCAGAGCTACATCAAATGAAGTTAGAAGTGAAACTAAAATAAAGTATGACGGTAGTGAGCAAAAGGGTCAGGCAATCAAAGATTGCTCACGTGATTGTACTGGTAATGCATTTGGAGGAGCTGTCGTGAATATGGCTACTGAGGATTATGCTAAAATAGCTCAGGATGATAATTATACTACACTTTCTGGTAAAGAAACTCCCCAAACAGGTGATGTTGGAGTATATACTAATGAGCAAGGGCAACAAGAGCATTTTGAAGTATATAAAAGTCCAACTGAAGTCAATTCAAAAGGTGGATGGGAACCAGATCCTGGCCTGACACCTCCTCACTCAAAATCAAAGTTTATGGATAATAAATATTCTGTTGTTCGCAAAAGGAGTCCACACACAGTTGTAAGAGAAAATAATGGATCTTACACTGCTACCCGTAATGGGAAAACAGCTTCAGGTATAACACAGGTCTCCAACGAAGCATTTGAAAAAATTAAGAAAGCAGTTCAAGCAGCAGTAAAAAAATGAAACTTTTTATTTTTATTATACTATTAAGTTTCTTGAGTCAAGTTGGCTGGGGACAAACGAAAGGAGAAATCCGCAACTTGTTGGAGAAGGATTCCATTCATATGCTTGTCAGTAAATATGGTGAGACAGAAGCCATACGCAAACTTATGCATTATGCGGAGTATGAATTCAATCCCCAAAAGGATGCTTGGTATGATTTGCAAGATGTAGATTCGGTTTTAGTAGAGTTGATGGTATCCACTCATTATACTTCTATGCGAATGCAGGCATTTTATTGGATATGGCTTATAGTTACAAAGCAAACACAGCGAGTAAAAGATAAATACCTGGGACTTCTTATAGACAGAAGAGACTCTCTGATTTTGTATGATTTAGTGAGAGATAAAAGTAAAAGTAACTTCGCCTTGGTTAAAAGGTGGAATAATTCAGAGAATGAACTTAGTAAGGCCTATAAGTCTTAGATTAATCTTTTGCAAACACAAAAATTGGATGATCTAAGATCGAAGAATAGCACGCCAATGAATAATTTAAACTACTACTGGAAAAGTGAAAAATCGTTGATTCTACAAGAGTATGAAAGGAGAAAGAAAAAAGACAAGTAGCCCATTGTATTATGCATTCTATCTGTGTTGAGAAATAACAAGAGCCAATAACATCATTTAAAGTAAAGCCCTTACTGTAATAGGTATGGGCTTTATATCTTTTAAGAGGCTGTTCAACTAAACCTGTAACCGATTTATGTGCATATATTCGTTGCTAACGAGTCAGATACGCAGGTTTGGTTTGATAACTTACAGATTACCCATGTGCAGTCTCCTATTGTTCAGGAAAATCATTATGATCCATGGGGTTTAAATTTAGTGGGTATTGAGAAACAAGGTAGTCCCAATCATAAGTTTCAATATAATGGAAAAGAGAAACAGGAAGAATTCGGTCTGAATTGGATAGATTATGGTTACAGGAATTATGACTCACAGCTTGGCAGGTGGCATTCCATAGATAAGTTTACAGAGAAATACAACTTGCTATCTCCATATCAATATACACTTAATAATCCTATGTCAACGGTTGATATCCAAGGAGATAGCGTTTATGTAGTGATAAATGGTCAGATTAAGTTAATTTCTGAAAAACATCTTGAAATTTTAGAACGAATGCGAGAGAAACTAATGAAAACAGAAGATGGTAAGAAATTAATGGAGCATTATGAAGCGAGTAAAACAAGTGATATTTATATTACTGTCCAACCATTTAATGATAGGATAAATAGTTCTGGGTCTACAATTTACTATGGTGCCATCAAACCATTTAAAATGATAGATAAAAAAGGTGTGATAGATCTTTCATGGGCAGTCTTGAACAAGCCAAATCAGGGTTCAATGGACCATATCACACTATCTGGAATAAAAGTTAAGAACCCTCTTAATAAGATTTCGTTTGTTTCTATAAATCAAGATTATTTAGAAAATAAAGGGCAATGGGCTAAATATTCTATTTATGATAAAGCATTTACCTTATGGCATGAAATAAAAGCACATATTGATTTGGGTGGTGGATCTGCAGCTGATGATCATGCTGTTTTGGGAGTTGAAAAAGCAGGTATTGATCAGAAAGCAGCTGCAGGTACTCCCGCAGAATCAATGATATTACAGCTTAAAAATCTAAGATTCCTCGAAAATCTCCAACAATCTTTACCGGCACAATTTAATGAAAAATTACCTCAGCAAAACAAGGCAGATAATACTAAGACTGGTCAAGGGACTGGATTCTAAATTCGAACTGGTTCTTGATACAAGACTAATTAAACTTAGTAGATTTCTTCTTCTCTTTTTTATTAGTTGTTGTGTAAGTAAAAAACATTCATCGGAACATGTGCAATTAAAGGCAAATTCAGATCCATTAGTGTATTTGAATTTGCCTATAGATTCTGTTTCTCGTGGCTTTTTCCATTTAATGGATACACTTTCCACTTACAAATGTAGTTGTACAGATTCACTATATAAAGATTCAATCAATTTGGAAAAAAACAGTTATATTTTTCTATCAAATACAGATACATCCATAAATGGAAGAACATATTATAGATTCAGAATGTTGGATGATAAAACAAATAATAGTTACTTCGACTATGTAGGTTGGAAGGGAGACACACTTCTGTATAGAGTAGAAGGCTATGCTGCTTTAGCAGAAAAAGTATTTACAAAGCAAATGAAAAAACCTTTTTATTTTCCAGATAGTCTGAAAGATTCAAATTTTTTGATTTTTACAAATCTGGATACTATCACTTGGAATAGCAATAATCCTACTGGCTTTAGTGGATTGATAAAAGTTCAAAGACCTGAAAAGAATATTAAAGGACATCTTTTTAAGATATTTTCTAATAAAGTTCCTGATCACATAACAAGTCACTCTCCTTCTATACATGAAATATATGCTAATAAGCAATTAGGTATTATTTTCTTTAATTACAACGATGGAGAACGAACATATGATTGTTGGTTGGACAAGCCAAACGGTTAAGCTCGTAGGAGGAAAAATTGCTTACTTTACATTGTGAAATGCATTTATAGATATTAGGTTTTAAGATTAAGACTAATACCTGTAAGTCAGATATTTACACAATATAACAAGGTCTGCTCGGGACCTCACCAAATAACTAAACCCCTGGATTTATGAAAATAATTCAGGGGTTTCTCTTTTTAAGCTGTTGCTGTTAACTACACAAAAGATCTGATTGTTCAAGAGAATCATGGGTTTTATCCCGCTTTCCATCGGGAATCTCTGGAGATTGAATCTGGTCAGTATTGAGTTACAGGGTAATCCTAACCATAAATTTCAGTATAATGGAAAAGAAAAGCAGGAGGAATCTGGATTAAACTGGTCAGATTATGGGGCTAGAATGTATGACGCGCAACTGGGTAGATGGCATGTGATAGACCCTGTTGCCAGTAAATATTCCGAGTATTCGCCCTATAGTTTTGTGCTCAATAATCCTTTAAAGTTTATAGACTCTGATGGAAATACTGTCACTGATCCAAATGGTAAAATTATATTTACGGTTACAGAGAAAAATACCCTTGTTCCAACTGGGAGGACTAGAGAAGGGACTGATTCAAAAGGATCATACACTGCTTATGAAGTTTTTTATGGTGACAAAGGTAAAATCCTTACAGATAAAGGCACTGAAATAGAGGCGTATAGAGCTACAGAAGGAGGAAATGCAAAACTTTATGAAGTTAAGAGATATAATGGTAGTAATGAAATAAGTGCCCCGGTTTCTTTAGAAAGAACAGGCGATTGCTCTCGTGACTGTACAGGTAATGTAGTTGGAGGTGAGGAGTTAAATATGTCAACATTAGACTTTGATGAAACTATTCAAAATGATGATGATTATAGAACTTTATCATCTGGTAAGGAACCCAAAGCTGGAGATGTAGGAGCATACAAAAATAAAGCGGGTCAAAGTGTACATTTTGAAAAATATATGGACAGTAATACAGTTAATTCCAAAGGTGGTACCGCGAAGGATCCTGGTCTTACTAAACCACATACAAAGGCGAATTATATGGATAAGAAATATTCTGTACTTCGAAAGGAAAGCCCTCATATGGTTGTTAAAGAAAATAATGGGTCTTACCAAGCTAGCAAGACAGGAACAAAAGCTTCAGGAATAAAAGAAGTCTCCAATGAACAATTTGAAAAATCAGACAAAAAATAACTGGTGATTAAATGAAAAAGATATTTAGTTTGTTGTTTGTGAATTTCATCACTTTGAGTGTTATTGCTCAAAGTGATGAAAACATAATTAGAGCCGCTTTAGAATCAGACTCAATAAAGTCGTTGTTAATAAGATATGGTAGAGAAGCAACTATAGATCAACTTATGGTTTTTGCTCAAAAGTTCTATAAACCTCAAACCGATGCATGGTATACAAGTGAAGATATAGATAGCTTGTCACGGCAAGAAAAATCCTATCCTCCCATTTCTGAGCCTTACACCTCCCTAAAACTGAAAGCATATTTTTGGATTTGGCTTATTATAACTAACAATGACTCCCAATTAATCAAATCAAAATGGCATCGTGGATTTGTAGGCTATTTAGTCTCAAATGATAGTGCAGATAAATATGGAATTTATGATTTGGATGCAATCTATAATCGTTCTGGAAGGCACTTTGGCGTAGATGATACGTTAAGGATTGTTCGATTCGAATCATACACTATGAGATATGATCGAACAGAGGAGAAAATGAACGAGATAGATAAACTATATTCAGAATGGATTGATAAATTTCGAAAAGAAGGATTGTCCAAAATTCTTAAAAAGAAACAATATCCATTACAAGGATCATCTTATAAGTGGAAAATTGCAATTCTGAAAACTCGGATCTTTACTCGCAGATAAATTTTAAGCTGGCCAAAAAAATGTAGTTAAAAGTTCTAATAAGAAATTGGTAGTCTTTCCATGTATTAGAATAAATTTTTGAAAGGATAAAAGATATTCTACAAAATAGGGTTAGAACATCCCAATTTACTTCAATTAGATATATTTATATGAACTAGTCAAGACTTAATCGGACAGTTACTGAAAAAAAATAGTAACTTCTACAAACGATTAAGCCGATGACAACTCAAGAAAAGATCATCAAAAACAAGGTGGGAGTGCTTGAACTGGCCTCCCTTTTAGGTAATGTCTCCAAAGCCTGTAAAGTGATGGGCTACAGCCGGGACAGCTTTTATCGCTTCAAAGAACTCTACGAAAAAGGCGGCGCGGTTGCCTTGCAAGAGATCAGCCGCAGAAAACCTATCCTGAAGAATCGAGTTGAAGCTCACATTGAACAGGCTGTCACCCAACTGGCCATTGATCAACCTGCCTTTGGCCAACTGCGGGCCAGCAATGAATTGAAAAAACAAGGCATTCTCATCTCACCAGGAGGAGTACGAAGCATCTGGCTCAGACACAATCTGGAAACAATGAGTAAGCGGCTAAAAGCCCTGGAAGTCAAATCCGCCCAGGAAGGTGTTGTTCTAACCGAAGCCCAGTTGGCCGCATTGGAAAAAGCCAAGCTCGAAAAGCAGGCCCACGGTGAGATTGAAACCCATCATCCCTGTTATCTGGGAGCCCAGGACACTTATTATGTAGGCAACATCAAAGGTGTGGGCCATATTTATCAGCAGACCTTTATCGATACCTACAGCAAAGTTGCCTTCACCAAGCTGTATGATCGCAAAAATGCTTTGGTAGCGGCCGATTTACTGAATGATCGGGTAGTTCCGTTTTATGAGCAGCATGGCTTGCGATTACTCAGAGTACTGACTGACCGGGGTAGCGAATATTGTGGAGCCAGGGAGCATCACGAGTATCAACTGTATCTGGCCATTGAGGACATTGATCATTCCAAGACCAAAGCATACAGTCCGCAGACTAATGGCATCTGTGAGCGTTTTCATAAAACGGTAAAAGAGGAGTTCTATTCTGTTGCGTTTCGCAAGAAGGTTTACCGGACAATCGAAGAACTGCAAACCGATCTGGATGTGTGGATCAATGAGTATAATATTAAGCGCACCCATTCGGGCAAATATTGTTTTGGCAGAACACCCATGCAAACGTTTTTGGAGAGCGTGCCACTAGCAAAAGAGAAGTTAATTGAGTATTATCGTGATTCCATTTTTTCTGCCAATTCCTCCTTCACCAACCCACAGGAGGATTGGCAGAAAAAAAAGCCTTCTGAGTTAGACGCCCAAGGTACTGTCACTGAGCTCAGCTGACAGGGTATTTTTTGCTCTCTGTCCGATTAAATCCTGACTACTACAATTTATACAATTTTTTTATAGATAAATAGTAACAGTGATAGGTCACTCAATCTATATGTTAAATTATCTTTTTATTAAACCCTAAAAATCTACACCAGCTACGTGCGCAGTATCGGCTTCAATGGCTAGGCATTCTCTGTTATATTCATCAAGCCGATGTTGCACACGTATCAGATCAATATTCAAAGTGCGAAAGCTACGACCGTCTGTAAGGGCGTCACTCATAAAGTCTTATTGACCAGATACGGTCAATAGTCCAAATTTGATTCCTCTTTTTCAATTGGATTAATGGCTGCTGGATTCGTTCTGGTAGACGTTTCTTTTGCTTTCTGGGTAAATTCAGTTGTAATTGGCAATACAAACGCCAAACCCACTTATGATTTACTTTCTGATTTGATTTCTGTTTTTTGGATAAACAATGATATATTTTCCAAAAGCCCCAATAGGGATGTCAGTCAACAATACTCAGAATCTGAATTTGCAACTGGCCTTGTGGATCTTTTTTAGATTGATACAATAGCATCCGCCTGGAAATACCTGCCATATGAGCTGCTTTACGTTGACTAAGCTTTTTCTCTTTGACCAACCAATGAGCCAACTTGCGCCGTTGGACAGGTGGACCATCTCTGGTCCAGATACCACTTTTAATGGCTACCGCATGGGATTGAGTTGATCTCTTTAAGTATTTCATTCTCAATACTTGCTAATCAGATACGATTGGTCAGCAAACATCTTTTTCAATCTACGATTTTCTTCCTCTAATTCTTTGACTCGTTTTAAATCATTGGAGCAAAGATGCTCCAGCTTCCATGCCTCCATACTTCTTCATGCCGTTGGCTTGACAGGTTTTGCAATTATGGAAAGTGGCTTAGTGAACCATATACGGCTCATAGGTACCATATTCTCTGGCTATTTGAGCAACTGTTTGACCTTTTTCCTGTTGTTTGAGAATAGAAATAATCTGTGATTCTGTAAAACGCATTTTTTTCATGTGCCCAGTGATTTAAAGTGAAAAAAATCA
This sequence comes from Xanthocytophaga agilis, assembly GCF_030068605.1. Classification (NCBI taxonomy): domain Bacteria; kingdom Pseudomonadati; phylum Bacteroidota; class Cytophagia; order Cytophagales; family Rhodocytophagaceae; genus Xanthocytophaga; species Xanthocytophaga agilis. The sequence continues at coordinate 24,995 of NZ_JASJOU010000015.1, read as the reverse complement.
TTTTTCTTTATTTTTCACTGGCTCACTTTATAGGGATGCCTACATACCCATCTTATTGTTAACTTTATCCACTGCCTGCATTAGTTTTTCCTGCTTGCTTCGGGCTATCTCATCAAAGAGGTTGAGTTGCACCTGATCGCTAGATATAATACTGGCGGCTCCCTGTTTTCAAACAAATTTAAAAAAAGAGAATTTAAATTGTTTTTCAAATTAAGCTTTATCAACAAGCCGTTTTACACTAGTAGCCTGAAACGGTTTTCCATAACGGGTTACATACCCCAGTTCATTCAAGCGAGCCGCAATCTGCCTCAGAGATAACGCTTCTTTTTTTAGGAGCAGAGCCATTGCTTTTGCTTTAATATTATGTTCATTAAGCTGAGCATTTTTCTGAATAGTCTCAATGGCTTTCTTTCTGGCTTGATCATTCAGGTTAGCAGGAGTACCTAATTTGAATCCCTTTTCTTTTTTACTCTGCAGTGCAGCTTTGGTTCTTTCCGAAATCATCTTTCGTTCCTTCTCTGCCAGAGCCGCAAACAGATGAACTGTAAAGTGATCCGCTTCCGGCAGATCACAGGCTTTAAAATACACTCTGGATTCTAATAGTGAAGAAATAAAATACACGTTCCGTGAAAGGCGATCGAGTTTGGCGATCACCAGCAAGGCATCTTTGCTTTTGGCATAGGCGATGGCTTTCAAAAGTTCGGGTCGGTTGTTATTCTTGCCACTTTCGATATCGGTATATTCAGCCAGGATCTGCCCACCTTCACAGAATTTTTCAACCGTTCTTTTCTGGGCTTCCAGTCCTAGGCCCGATTGTCCCTGCTTTTGGGTGGAGACCCGGTAATAGGCAACATAGGTTTTGGAAAATAGCATAGTAGTATAGTCTTAGTAGTATAGTCTTGGAGCCTAACGTTATGATCTAGCTTAATGATAGTGCTTAGTTACAAAATCTGGTAAAGCAACCTTGTGATTTTATCTTTTTCCTACAGTTTTAATTTTTTACGTACTTACTCAGATCGTTTACCCAAAGTCTGCCATACTGGCAGGCAAAAGTAGGTGAAAATATGGAGTGTTACAAATCATAAACGGTCGTTTGTGATTTGTAACAGATGAAAAATTAGTTCATTTCAAAGTGGACAACTGGGTGGAACAGAGCTAATGGTAGCTGTAAAAGGTCTAGTTTGTGGAGAATCTGGTTTCTTTTTAATAGTTGTATGAAATTCAGAAGTCTTTCTGTTGATCTTGTTTAGAAAAAAATGTACATTGATTGTATAAGAAATTTCGAAGATAAGTTTCATGTTCTGTTCTTTAACTCATTTTAAACTTAAGTAATATGAAAATATATCAGGGAATTAAACCTGGTCCAAAGCCTAAAAAAGAGGATGGATCTTTAGATAAAAGAAGGCGGGTTACTCCGGAAAAAAAGGATGATTATCCTCCTCTCAAACGTCACAAACACAAGCCTGGTGATTGATTAAGTGTTAAACAAGGTTGACAAAGTAAATAGAATATGTAGTTGGAATCTATTTTCTGGATGGCGCTCAGTATTGCTTACATTTATTTGATGAAATGCTTTGACTTTAATCATTTAGGAGCTGGATTGTATAGTACTTAAAACATACCTTTAGTGGGAAACTGACTTGTAATCAGTAGGTCGCTGGTTCGATCCCGGCAGGGGGCTCCTGAAAATCAGGTACTTATGAAATAAATTCATAAGTGCCTTTTTATTTGTGCATTACTTGTCAGCTTGTACAAGTTTCCCTACAATTTTCTATTTGGTTTAAGAAGTAACTTAGATAACTTATCGCCAAAAGTAAACTGATGGTTCACTTTTAAACTTTACTCCCTAGATACATGACAACAGTTCCCTTATACCATATAGCTTTTTGAATCATTTTTTAAATTTGAATGAAGTTTTTAACCTCATTTAGAAGCTTTTATTAATTACTTAACAACTATATTAAATATGGTTATTTAATGGATTAAGGATTTCTTTGTTTAAGCCTAAACGATATTGTATTTAACATAAATGGAGTTGAAATTGAAGAAGCCGATTCAGAGAGCAGAACAGCTTTTTGTTCCAACCGAATTCTCCATACAACTTTTAAGAAGCCTTTAAAAATAAAGAAATGACCATTAAACGCCTGAAAATTGTTAGTATTAATAAATTCAGATACAAAGGTAGATGTTTTATAACAGAATAGCATTTACATTACTGTTTGCGAAGAAGGTTGGATCACAGAAAAACTTGGATAACGATCAGCAAGGCAGTACAATCTATATAATTTGCCGTTTATTTAATCGCAGTCGTAAAGAAGAACAGATATATTGTTTTAAAAGATGTTAGATATCCAAGACAAGGCGTATTTTTATTGTATGTTAGAACGCACAATTTCTGCTTCTTGTAAATGATTCTGCCGCCAAACATTACTTTTAGGATATTTACAAGCTTTGTAATGTTCTTTTGCCATTTTCTCATATTCTTGTTTCTTCTTATCCCATTCATTGAAAGAAAGGGTATGAATCTCCTGATCAGTAAGGTTAAAAGTCGTTCCACTAAACACTTCAATCTGTTTCAACAACAAATCGCTAGGTAAGTCTAAATCGACATTCATGTCATATAACTGTAATCCGTCATTTGCCCCCCACCAAAGAAGTTTGCTGCCATCTTTAGTGAAAAATGTGCCATAAATCGCCTTATCAGAGATCTGGTTAGTAGCTTTGTTGGTTACATCATACAGCCATAGACCATCAATACCCGTACTAAAAACAATCTTACTTCCGTCTTGGCTGAAAACGGCAGTATAGATATCTTTACCGGATACCTTAATGGTAGTCTTGCTGGCTACATCATACAGCCATAGACCATCAATACCCGTACTAAAAACAATCTTACTTCCGTCTTGGCTGAAAGAGTACCTGAACTTATTTTTATCGGATACCTTAATGGTAGTCTTGCTGGCTATATCATACAGCCATAGACCATCGTTATCCGCAAAAGCAATCTTACTCCCGTCCGGGCTGAAAACAGCATCATAAATCACCTTATCGGATACCTTAATGGTAGTCTTGCTGGCTATATCATACAGCCACATACCAACTTTCATTCCCTCTGCCCAAAAAGCAATCTTACTTCCGTCTTTAGTGGAGACAACTTTCTCAATCACCTTATCGGACACCTGGATGGTATTTTCACGTACTACATCATACAGCCACACACCTTTGTTATCCCGAAAAAGAAGTTTGTTTCCGTCCGGGCTGAAAACGGCAGTATAGATATCTTTACCAGATACCTTAATGGTAGTCTTGCTGGCTACATCATACAGCCATAGACCATCAATACCCGTACTAAAAACAATCTTACTTCCGTCCGGGCTGAAAACAGCAGTATAGATATCTTTACCGGATATCTGGATGGTATTTTTACGTACTACATCATACAGCCACATACCACCATCGCCTGCCCAAAAAGCAATTTTACTTCCGTCTTTAGTGAAAAGTGCGCCATAAATCGCCTTATCGGACACCTGGATGGTATTTTCACGTACTACATCATACAGCCACATACCACCAACTCCTGCTCCTGCCCAAAAAAGAAGTTTGCTGCCGTCTTTAGTGAGAACAGCATTATGAATCACCTTATTGGAAAGGGTAGTAGCCTTGCTGGCTATATCATACAGCCATAGACCATCAATACCCGCACTAAAAACAATCTTACTTCCGTCCGGGCTGAAAACAGCAGTATAGATATCTTTACCGGATATCTGGATGGTATTTTTACGTACTACATCATACAGCCACATACCACCATCGCCTGCCCAAAAAGCAATTTTACTTCCGTCTTGGCTGAAAACGGCAGTATAGATATCTTTACCAGATACCTTAATGGTAGTCTTGCTGGCTATATCATACAGCCATAGACCATCGTTATCCGCAAAAGCAATCTTACTCCCGTCCGGGCTGAAAACAGCATCATAAATCACCTTATCGGATACCTTAATGGTAGTCTTGCTGGCTATATCATACAGCCACATACCACCAACTCCTGCTCCTGCCCAAAAAAGAAGTTTGCTGCCGTCTTTACTGATAGAGGGCCTGAACTTATTTTTACCGGATATCTGGATGTTAGTCTTGCTGGCTACATCATACAGCCATAGACCACCTTTCATTCCCTCTGCCCAAAAAAGAAGTTTGCTGCCATCTTGGCTGAAGACAGCATCACGAATCATCTTATTGGATATCTGGATGGTAGCCTTGCTGGCTATATCATACAGCCATAGACCATCAATACCCGTACTAAAAACAATCTTACTTCCGTCCGGGCTGAAAACGGCAGTATAGATATCTTTACCAGATACCTTAATGGTAGTCTTGCTGGCTATATCATACAGCCATAGATCACCATCCATTGCCCTATCCCAAAAAAGAAGTTTGCTGCCATCTTGGCTGAAGACAGCATCACGAATCATCTTATTGGATACCTTAATGGTAGTCTTGCTGGCTATATCATACAGCCATAGATCACCATCCATTGCCCTATCCCAAAAAAGAAGTTTGCTGCCATCTTGGCTGAAGACAGCATTATCGATATATTTATCGGATAAAATCTGACTCGAAATGACGTTAGTAGTGAGGGCTAAATGAATATCTGTTAATAAAAATTTCGCATATCCATCATCTTGATTATTTTCTAGAGCAGAGCCTATCAAATAGGAATACTTAATTAATTCATTTTCGGATCTTGCCTTATCAGCCATACTCCAATAGGTTGTAGCTAATTGTTGCTGAGCTTTTTTTGCATTATCATTTGCAATAAATGCTAGTATTGATAATCCGATTAAAGCAACAGATACGATCATTGTTAGGATTTTTCGTCTGTTTTTTTTGACTCTTTTAAGCGTATCTACGGCCTGTTTACTTGCATTGATGAGAGCCATTATTTTTGGGCTAGTCCCTAATTCCATTGCGTCTGAGCTAGCAATCCAGCGCTCTGCTTCTTTTAGTTCTACTTCGTCTAACAAACTCGCTTCTTCTCCTCGCTCTTTTCGGCGATACCATTCATCTGCTTTATCTTCTAATCCTCTTCTGGTTTGTTCTGATTCTTTGGCTTCTAAAGTCCATTGTTGATACTTTGGCCAGGCAACTATTAATATTTCATGAGAAAGATCTACTGTTTCGTTTTTGTCATCACCACTCAATGTCAAAAGTCTATTATTTGATAGTTGATCAATGCACTTATTAAAATCTTCAATAGACTCTATTGTATTTTGCAGGCTTTGCTTTTTCTGTTGTCTTCGAGTATGGGATCTGCCTTCATTAAACTGAACTAAGCGAAGAAAGATACGACGAGCAATGAGTTTTTGGCTATGGGAAAGATTGGCATAAGTTGAATCGGCTATGATTGCTAACGCTTCGGCTAAACCACTGCGATTATTTCTACCTAGGCTTTCATAGGTATGAAGAGGAATTAATTGCCTTACTCTTCTATCCCACAATAATCGCATGGTTTCTTGTATTAAAGGCAATATACCGGGTTCGTTAGCAGCGTCATTAATCAATCTTTCTATTAATACAGCATCAATATAAACACCTATTTTTTTAGAGGGTCTTTCAACAGCAATTCGAAGATTGCTTTCTCGCAGTGGTGTTATCTCTAGTCGTTCTGAAGAGTCAATGGGCCAGAAGTCACTATACATCAAATCGGCGTAGTAATCCGCCCGCATGACAAAAACTAAACGAGTTATTTCCTTCGGTTGTGATTGTAAAAATTTATGTAGTTCCGAGCGATCTTGTTTGGGAAAACTAAATAACTCTTCAAACTGATCGATCACTAAAACTAGTTTTGTATCTTGACTTCGATTAGTTGTAGCTGTTAAAAATCTGTATTCTGCAATTGCGTTTTCAATCGATATTTTCCATTCTTGTGCTGTTTTCTCTCCAATTCGTAGTTTCTTAACTTCCCATTTTTGGCGTTTTGAGTTTAATTTGGGTAGTAAGCCCGCATCTATTAATGAAGATTTACCTGAGCCTGAAGAGCCAATGATAAAAAGCCGATGCTGATGCTCAAGCCGATGACACAAGACATTTATTTCGTTTTCTCTTCCAAAAAAATAAGCGGACTGCTTCTCACTGAAAGGACGCATTCCTGGATAAGGACAGACAAGATTTGGAATTTTATTGGCTATTTTCCTTTCAAATGTTTGGACAATTTGTAGTGCTACTTCTTCCCAATCTTCATGTTTACTTGCTTCTAGCCCTTTAAGCATGGAAAGACTAATAGGCAAAGAAACGGGGTCTAGATGAATAGGAATGATGCGCCACTGTTCCGTCAGTAGATCATAGCTTTGAGTCAATAAACTGACAAACTGATTGTGAAAATCTGCTTGATACGCTTTAGAAAGAACCAGTATTACCCGTTCGCTATCCTTGATCGCCTCTTCTATCAACACAATTTGCGGCATGCCTTTAGGCAAATCATCTTCAATACAATAGCTTATCTGAGCGTTTTTCAAAGCATCCAGTAAATAGCCTTTTACCCAAGCCTGGTCTTGTTTGGCATAATAGACAAATGCATCATACTTGTATTGTCCTTTTGGAACAGAAGCTAAAGGAGTTTGTTCTTTCATCAGTGGAGATTATAAGTGGGTAGGTTGCTTGATCTCATAGACCAGACGGGTAATGTTGTCTTCAAACTCACTTACATCACTCATGTCCAGCCACATGCGAGCTCTGATATTCAGACCTGGCTTGCAATCCTCTTTTAGAATAGCCAGAAAACGGCGCTTTCTTTCTTCTAGCCCCAAATAGGTTGCCATCAGGCCTTCAAATTCTGTAAATCCATTTTTCAAATATGAAGGAGTGAGAATGGCCAAAGTGTATCGGCTCTGTGTAACTGCTCTTTCCATCTCAGTTATGATAGGCTTACTCAAGCCGAAGGATTTATAATCCACACATATTTTCAATCGTTGATTTTCCAATGCGGGAATCAGAACAGTTTTAACCCAACTTTTGTCTGATTTATCATAACTCACAAAGACATCATATTCGAATCCATCCGATGGAGCAATTGTTAAGGTCATACTTGTCGTCTTTCCATTGACAGCGATGGCAATGGGAAAATTCTCTTCAATCTCCGCTTTGAAAACTGGATGCTGATCGGCCTGAGCTGCTGTTACTTTGGGTTGCAGGTAGTGAAATAGATCACAGATACGAATCCATCCGTCTGCTGAGATAACAGCTCCATTCAAGCCTTCCAGTAAATACTGTGTAAAAAGACTATTTCTGGCTCCAGGCATAATATGAGATACTTCCGTATCCCGCGAAGCGGCAATGATCACCCGTCCCCGACCAGACTGAAGCTGTTGAAGATACGATTCTGAAAGCCCAGTTTTTGAAAGTGCTTTTTTTGCGGGCACACCTGATTTGGTAATCCCTGCCGCATGACAGCAATCAAACACGATGACAATCCGTCGGGCTTTCAGCGAGTGAACATAAGAAGAGAAATCTGCTCCTGAGATAGCTGTTCGGGCTAAGTCTGCATCAGAGTCATAGTTGCTGTCCACCGAAAGTAAATACTCCCCCTGAATGACTGGCCCGGTCAGCCTTCCCCCATGACCGGAATAGTAAATAAGAACAGTATCCTCTGACCCAACTTTGTTTACCAGAGTCTGTAATGCCTGTTCAATGCCTTGTTTGGTGGCATTCTCATTCAATAGCAATGTTACATTATCTGTTGCGTAAGCACTTTGCTGAGGTGTAATCAATACCTGAAAAATATCATTGACATCATCAATAACTGTTTGAGGAAGTTCAGTGATAAATTCATAGTTGGCAATACCAATCAGTAGTGCATGTGCATTCATAAAATATATAGGAGAATGTGTAACAGTCTAACAGCTAGGATAGCAAGAACTTAGAATAACAATAAAAAAGGGCAGGAAAAGTGAAAATCAACCTGTAAGAATCCTTATTAGGGAATATTTAAAAAACGAGACTCCACAGTCAGACTTTCTACATTCTTCGGGCCAACTGCTTTCATTGTAAACTCATCAGGAGCAGGTTTAAAAGCAGAGTATTTTCCCTGATCGTAGTATAATCGCACCGCCTTGAATCCAAATACAAGTAGTTACTTACCCTCATAACTGATCTTGGAACTCTTTTCCTGATCTGCTTCCACTTTCACATTGGCCCCTACCACTTGTTGAATGGCAGGTACACTTAAGTCCACCTTGGTAGAAGAACTTCCTTTCGTCTCTACCGTAAACTTATTGGACTTAATCACTTCTGTGATTATGTACAGGTCATCGGCCAGCATCAATTCGGAAACATAAGTAGAAAACGAATCAATGTCGGCGTCAGTTAAAAACTGATCGAGTTTGGTTAGCTCGATCCGGTTTTCCATCACATCCAAAAACTCAAAGGAAATCAAACTCGCTTGCTTGTATTCCGTATCCAGTCCAATTTTCAGGTCACTGGAAGATTGTTCACTGATACTGGCCACTTGATTATCCGGTAAGATGGGCGGAAGTTCTTTGGAACCACCACTGGTCATCACGGTGGATAAGTCCCCCAAGCGGTTAAAACTATTCCCGTTCCTAATCAAGAGTTGTAAGAGGTGAATATCTACCCGAGGTAAACGAACCAGGTTGTAGCCATTGGATTTTAAAAGGTTAACCAGTTTGTCATTACAGAACATAATTAAATCGTTTAAGTTGTTAGCTATCTAATAGTTATTAAGTTTTTCTAGGTTAAAATTACGACAATAGACTAGAAAGATATTGATAGCTAAGTGTAGCCAACTGGCGGGTATATGTCAATACCTCATTTGAGGTATTTTGTATCAAAATAAATAACTAATTATCATGATATACTCATGAGCAAAAAAATGCATAAAATTCCGGAATTTTATGCATTTTTCACAAACAATTATCTTAATACACTTTAGGATATACCCTTCTGTTAATCTAGCATATACCTAGTAATATTAGGATATTTTGCCTGAAAAAATGTTATCTGTAAAAACTTCCTAATTCTCTTACAAACCTGATATGTTATGCTCTATGAAAAGCTTTACCTTTTTGTAGGACATAAGTTAGAAGCAGTCTAATTTCTTTATTGCCAAACACCGATGGTATGGAATTCATTATTCATTCATCCCAAAGCCTCTACTAAGCAAATCTAGGCTCTAATAACTACCAGCTCACTTTATAGGGAAGCACACAGGTAGTTATTTATTAAAATCCCAAACCTTTAAATTATACATTGGAATATCTATCAGCAATGATAATTGCCAACGCCAAGCGTTAGTAGGTGTCAATTCATTCACTCCATTAATTTGCTCGTATTTGTATAGAGTTGGAATGTATTGTCCACCCCAAGCTAGAGAAAGTGGTGTCTTTGGAATATTGTAACTTAAATTGAATCCGGGAGAAAAAATGTTTGACAACCGTACCTTGAAGTCATTTGGAATAGAAGCGGTGTCTCCTTTTAGTAAATAATAATTTACCAAAGCACCTATATCAAGTATGTGCAAATTTAAACTCAGCCCTCCACCCTTTCCAGTTTTTGAAAAACCCTTTGAAATGTTGAATCCAATTGGAGCGGATAAGCCTAAAGAAGGCAAATAATCTTTGGAAACTGCTGTATTGGAATAACTCCAAAATGCTCCTACATAAGAGTTGATACTCATACTCCAGTTGGTTTTCCTTTTTATAGAATAACTTCCAACTGGTAACACAGAGGCATCCAATGCTTGTTTCACTTCGTCAGATGATTGTGCATTGGCAACTGTTGAAATTAAAGTCCCATATTTCACAAAAGATTTTGAAACATTTATTAATCCTTCATATTTTTCTTCTTTTGGATTTCCTTTCGTATCCTTTTCTTGATTTCCGTCTTTTTCTAACACAGGAAATTTATGCTCGCTTATTGCACCTAGTAGAATCGAAGCATCATAAATCGCAGCGGAATATTTTTTTGTAGTGATGTGATAAGCAATGTCAACAGATGGATTCAAGAATTGTTCCACTTTGTCATATGCAGCACCAACATTTTTTCCAGTTATTTCTCTGAAAAGTGGGCTATATGCAACTTGCTTCAATGACGAAGTAAAACTTCTGTAGTAATCATACAGTGATTGTGGGGCTACGTCTACAGATTTTTCTGAGGCGGCAATCATTTTCTTTACAGCATTATTTGCAGCGTTGTAAACAGCATATGAGTTTTTAATCAAGCTACTAACTTGCGGCTCAAACTTTGGGTAGTTCTTGTGTACTTCTTTTAAAATATTGCCAAAAGAAATTTTACTGTTGTCTGGCTTATAGAAGTCAATAACTTTTTTGTCTTTTTCTCTAATTTCAAACGAAAGTAATAATCCTAAATAAACTTTGAATGCATCTTTTGTGTTAAAAAGAGAGTTCAATTGCGTTGATGAAACCCACACTTGGTTATCTTCTTTGCTGATTAAACTTTGAGAAATAAAATTGCTAAGTTCAATCGAGGATACAATATTATAATCTTCATATTTATTGGCAGAGCTCGTTTTTAAGTCGGAAAATTCCGTTGATGAAACAACTGTATTCATAAGGTCAGCTGGATTGGTAGACTGAAATCCTTCCTTAACTGAGAACATTCCTAATGCAACCCATTTTCCATCTTGCGTAACAAAAAAATCTGCAAGTTTTTTTAACCTTATCTGACATGCAGTATATTTTCTGCATTCTTCATCCTTACCGCAAATTGCAATTTTATCACAATCGCTATCTGTTAACCTTTTAATTTTGTATAAATTTTCAGGAAGATTGTGAACATCAGTTTCAAATGCTTCCTTTAATACCTGAATCACAGAAGCGTAAGAGTAGGTTTCAATAATATCTAAGAAAGAAGCTGTCTTTGGGAATGCAGTTTTTAATTCGGGATAAGCATTTAGCTGTTCTTTCATTTTACTGAAAAAAGCTTCGTTTAATTCTTCTTTTGTTCTTTCGGCCAGGAACCTTGCCAACCCTGCTGCGAAGTATGTGACATCTGTATTGCCAAGGGAGCCTAATAAGGATGCAACTTCACCCCCTTGAGGTAAATTTTCTTTTTCTGATTCCTTTCCAAAAATATCATATAAATATGGATTATCTTTAAGGTTATCTTTTGTAACCCCGTATGCAGTTAGAATTTTCTGCTTTGTTTGAGGGATAGTCTTTATGTCAAGAAGTTTCATCACATCATAGTAAATATACCCTGCTACATATCCTTCGTCTTTTGCAGGACTACCGGAACTACTAGCATCATTTTGCTTAATTGTCAGAATAAAATCTTTACCTGCAATTGTGAGCACGATTTCATTTGAAGGAATATTATTTTCTCCAGGATTTGTTTGAATCCTACCTTGATTATCTTCTAACTTATAAATAAATGGGTCAGATGCATGAAATTTTAACTCACCGGTTCCAAAAACCTGATGTTCATTTATTTTTTGATTGTCGGCTTTGTTTTTTAACAATAACTCTTTTCCATTGAAGTCAGTGGTAAAACTAATTTCAATAGGAGTGGTTAAATTTGTGAGTTGGTCACTTGTAGATGGGCTACTGTTAACCATTTTAAATGACACATTTGAACCTTGTGAAAAGGCAAACGCAGAAATTAATAAAAGCGGAACCAGTATTATTTTTTTCATTTTTACACAGTTCTAAAGTTGAAAGAATTGAGTGTTTCTTGAATTGGTAAAACAAAAGTAAACTTGTTGTTACCCCCTAGGAGCAAGCCGATTAGTTTACCAGTTGCTTTGTGGTAAACACAGCTTCCTGAATCACCACCAACTGAAACTGTTTGTGATGTGGTTCTGTCATTTGTGCTTCCGATTAAAATAATATCTCTAATATATCGTGGTAAGTTGAAATACTTTATTTCAAACGAAACATTAAAGTCCAAAATAAAAACATCACGCTTATTATTTTGTCTTGATGCAATCGTAGCGTTTGGCGTTGCTGAATTCAAGTCATTCTCCGATACTTTATAAAAAACATTACCAAATGAAATGTAGTTGTTGAGAAGGTTTGATTTATCTTCAAGTTCAGCAATAGCAATATCCTGATTGAATTTCATTTGTTGAAAGAAAAGCGTTGCTTTGGGGTTGCCATTTAACAAAACATCTCTTTTTTGATTTTGTCCTAATACTCCTCCGTAATTGAAATAGTCGCCATAAGTAAACACATGACCTGCGGTTACAACACCTTTAAAATTATTATTTGTTGTTGATTCAACAATACAACAAATTGAGCCAAAATAGTCTGGACTGTTTGAATCGCTTAACTCATCTGTGGCTTGTCCAATATGGGGTTTGGCTATGCCTGTATCAGCAACAATTTCTGTTGGAACTTTTAAAACTGAACCACTTTTTAAAGTTACGTCTACTTCCTTTGGAATACTTGCGGTTTGATTGTCCTTTACATAGATAGTAACGCAGCTGTCACCTTTCTTTAAAGTATCGCTCACGCTTTCAATGTTAGGGTATTTTACAAGTAATACATCTCTGTTTTGAATTACTGCAAGTCGTGATATTTCTGCTTTGGTTAAAGCATTGTCGTTGATATCTGGCGTTGTTATTGAATTAGGAGAAAATGATTTTGCATTTTCAAAATATGCTTGTGTTGCTTTTGCTCCGAACAAAAACGCAATAACTCCTATCCAAAAACCATCTAATCCAATTTCAGTAAGTGAATGTTTATCCCAACCCACTTTAAGAATTAACATACAAATTACATTAGCAAACATGAACACAACTATTCGCATTGTGCTTATATCCTTTGTCTGCCCCTTCAACATGTCAGGAAACGCAAATGCTACCCCTAACATTATTGTGAAAAATGCAATTGGGACTTCAGTTGATTCAGGATGTTCATCAAGTTTGAGGAAAGGAAAAATGTCAATGATTCCACTTGGTAAAAGAAATGATGCAAAGTAGGTGATACCAAGTGTTATCAAAAGGAATCCGAACAACTGCACGTAAGTTAGTTTGCCTTCATCTTTTTTTATGAGGTTCCTTTTTACAAAGTTTTTTCCTCTGCTGTTAAACTTGAATTTCATATCTTTTGATGTTATGAGTTTTATAAACGGCTATTTTTCAAGCTTGGATTTTGGGTTGACCTGTACGCTTGCAAATGTGCTGTTTGCAGGCTGACAAAAAATTTCATAATATTTTGTGCATAGTTAATAATATTAAACACCAAGCACTGATCTGTAGCATTGGCAAGTCAGCCGAAGTTGTCTGGACTGGTTGTATTTATATGTTTGCCCAATGGTCAAGTCTGTTGTTGTCTGTTTGGTGTAAGTTTGTCCATTTCAAATTAGCGCTGTCGTTAAATAGCATTGCCCATAACTCGTAAATATGTGAACCTTTGGGCTCGCTTGAAACAATGCGACAAAATGACACCTGTGTTTCAAAGCGATGAAAAAAAACTATTCAACTAGTTCATAAACAGACACTTGTGTTTTAAAATGGTTAAATTATTTTTTACAAAATACACTGATTGAATGGCTACTTTTGTAGATTGTATCAAGGTGCAAATACAAAGTAGATTACAGATTTGTCAATACCTCATTTGAGGTATTTTTGTGTTATAAGGTAGCCTATAAGGAATAATAAATCTCCTTACAATCCATTATAACTCATTTAGTATCATCATTCTGAAAGTGTGCATTTGACCCTTGATAGTTTTGGCCATTCATACTAAACAGTCCCCAAAATGGGAAAGGTCATTGCCAAACTCGGCATCAAAAAGAAAACTGGTCATCTGTATTACCTCAACTCCAAAGGGGATCTGGTCGAAACAGAAATGACCTGGTTTAAATCCGCTCGCACCCATCACACCTCCAGTGCCATGGATGGGTTTACCCGGAAGCGAAAAAAGAAAGCGGCTCCCCGGAAAAAAACATCTTCCAAACGCCGAAGCTAAGCAGCATGGCTACTACAATGGCTATTGCCAAGGCTCAAGCCCTAGCTCAGGCGTAGCGCATCCGGATCATTGCCCTTGAGTATGATCCCTTGCCAGCCCCTACACAGGCTCCCATGCCTGCGGGTGTGGTAAACGTGCCTTTGTCTCAGATCAAAACCAACAAAAGCCTGTTTCAGAACCGGGAAGATGACTATTCACAAGAAAGTGTCAACCGGATTTTAGCAGCAGTTAATGCCGGTACGTTCCGGTTTGGAATGACGCCAACTGATGTTGAAGTGCCTAAGAAAGCAGATCGTCAAAAGGCATCTATTGCTTGAGTTTTTTTCGATTTTTATGCACCTGCTGTTTATGCTCCTTGGCTGTAACCCGTCTAAGTTGACTGGCTGAAAACTGTAATGGATCATTGCCTCCTAGTATCAAAATGTGTCTGTCTGTAATATCAAATGCTTCCACAAAATGAGAATAGACAAGCCTTGTGATAGAAATAAAACGCTTTGTTTTACTTTGAGTCACACCTACTGACAAAGATCCTCGTTCATATTTAAGATGCATAATCTGAGTAGGAAGCCAGATCTTTCTTCCTGCAGCCGAATTCCATGCAGCTTTTTTACGAACTCGTTCCAGACTCGAAATTTCATACAGTGTTTCATAGTCCTGAATGGGTTTCCATTGTTCTCCAACCAGATCCTTTTCAGATAAATTAAGGCAAGCGGCAATGGAATCCGATAGGGGAGGGCAGCCTAACTTTTGCCATAGTTTTTCATTCAGAGCCGGAAGTATTTTAAGCTTCTCACTGGCAGAAGAAATGGTTGGTTTTGCCTGATCCAGGCCTGTGATCGGGAGCCAGCGGAAACCGCCTGCACTAAAGCATCTGCAATACGGTGGCATGCAGATTGGAGTATCTCTGCTCCGATGAGATGCAACGACTTCGTCAGTTAGAAGATGAGAATCGCAAACTCCTCTCCCTGCGGACAACAAGTACTGACCGCGTCAGAGGAAGGGACGGCCCTTTTGTATGGTGTACAAGGAGATTTCTCGTATAGTTTCAAGGGCTTAGGAAAAATTAAACAAGCTGTATTCTCGCCTAGTGGTTAACAACTACTGGTAGCATCTGCTGATCGCAATGCCAGACTGCTCGATCTTAACGGGAACGTATTACACATCTTCAAGCACCAGGGAGCTGTTAACTGTGTGGCATTTTCAACCAAGCAGGTACTTACTACATCTGCCGACGGTTCGGCCCGGTTATGGACTTTGAAGGGAGATTCTCTGTTACGTTTTGATCATGTCCGAGAAGTCACTAACACAATGTTTTCTCCCTCGGGCGATCTGATACTAAGGATTTTGAAAGACGGTTAGATTATGGAATTTAAAAGGAGACGCCATAGACAGCCTCGAATATGCAGGTTTTAAAATTCATGGCGCAACCTTCACATCTGACGGGAGGCAGGTTATTACAACTTCAATAAACGGTACCGTTCGCATCTGGAATTCAAAAGGTGATTCCATAAGCAGTTATAATCATGCAGAAGCAATCAATATCGCTGTGTTTTCTCCCGATGGGCAACAGTTGATTAAGTCCACCAGAAGTGGAATGAGTAAATTGTGTAATTTAAAGGGAGATTCTTTATTGACTTTCGCCCAGTCCGGCTCGACTAGAAATGTGGCTTTTTCTCTTGATGGGAAGTATGTACTACTCACGTCGTGGGCTGAAATAGTTACACTATGCAACTCACAAGGAGAACTGTTAGCTAACTATACGTACCCTGGTGCATTCAATAGCGTAGTATTTTCCCCTGACGGCAAAAGAATACTCATCAGTACGGCAAACGGAACAATTCATGTATTGTATACGCCTAAAGCAATCCTAGATGAAGTTTCTTCAACACGAATTGCCCCCTAACAACGGATTTAAAACAAAGGTAGAAGATTACTCGGTCTAGTCCATTAAAATATGGAGTTGGAAAAGAAAGCGAGTTTTCACGTTCTACATGGATGTATAAGAAATACCAAAATCTACAGTATATAGAGTAACTAAACTACTTTACTTACTACTGAGAACGATTCTCATTGCTTCTTCATTATTGAAGTAATTTAGGTGATCACAAGCAACATAATAGATTTCAGGCTTCTTCTTCCAGGTAGAAGAGTCTAACTGCTCGATGCTTCTGACGGTAACTGCGATGTCATTGGGATTCTTGAATATCAATGTGTCAAGTGCCAGATATGCACCCCGCTTACGGACTATTGTAAATAGCTTCATTAGTTTTGTGGCGGTATCATCAATTTTTGGACTAATCAGTTGTGTATTGCCTGCGACTACGATATAAGGTATTTTTGGGTCCGTTCCATTATTCAATGCTTTATAGAACGGAGAATCACTATGCATTTGCTTTAACGAGTTCTGTGTTCCTCGAACCGCCTTACCAAAGAGAGAGATTGCCAATGTCCAAGGCTTTAGAAAAGCGACTCCATTGATCGCCATTGTGATCAGTGATTCTGCCATGTCGCGAACATCAGACCAGGCGCTGCCATTGTTAGGTGTGCCAAGCATGAATAATTTAGACACGACTTTGTTACCCTTCTTTTGTTCAATGAACCAGCGTGATACCAAACCTCCCATCGAGTGCGCAATGATTATCAACTCCTTACCATGTCCGGGTGCCAACCCCACATCTGCAAGCTTCTCACCAAGCATTGAGCCATTGTCTTCTATGGATGTGTCAAGATTTTCATAGTCAAAGGTGAGTACAAGTCCGAATTGTTTGTTGATCGAACCAAATTCACTAAACACCATTGCAGCGCTTTGGGCCATTCCTTCCGTATCACCGATTATTCCATGAACAAATACAGCAATTGATGTTGCTTCTTTGACCTTTGCTGCGATTGTGGGAACATCGTTGTTATATTCTACGTTACCATCAACCACAGTCGGTATGGCTAACCTCGGATAGTTAAACCTTAGTCCGATCTTTTTACCGATCACCTTCTGAAAATAGATCTTGATCGAACCAAGAAAACTCTTTTTCGTAATCGTCGCGTCAGTAGGCGTTTCAGATGAAAGTGTTTCAATGATTACCTTACCATCATGGAAGTATCCTAGCGGAAAATACAGTCCGGTCTCTGCATTGTATCCAATGGGCAGGATGCTTTCGTCGGAGTTTTCGACTTCTGAAAGCCTGATTTTTAATGGGTTTTGTGGAGAAACGGAATCGATGTTTTTCACATCTTGCAGTTCTATAACATCCATCACTACCTCAGTGCGTGTTGTTCCGCCAGCCAAATCAATCGGCACTAGTGCTGAATTATGGTTAGCCTGATGAGGAGGGAGGATCGAGTCTGCCACCTTGGAGGTCAAACTTGAACTTGACAGATTGACTTTTGCTACCAATTCGTGACCCTCGATAACGATCCCCGCAATCTGGGTTTCCTTGTGCGGTCCAATCTCAACTATATCCAAAGGTCTAGTTATTCGAAGGCCGATAGTTTCCGTCTTCCACTCTACTTGTGAGTCAGCCAGCTCGACAACTTCGCACGAAATTCCACGTTTAGCAGTGCTTTTACTCTTTAGATTCTTGGTCAAAAGGTTTGGTAGTTCAATTCCTGGCTGATCGATGTCGCTTGTCTTAATTGGAGATGTACTAATCAATATTTTAATGTATTCTATAATAGAATTGTACCCTAAATCAAGATATTCCTTTTTCTCAATAATTAGTGGTATTACCTCTACCTGTCTCATCCCTTTATTCCATGTCAACCAGGCTTCCTTTCCAGGCTTAAGCTCCAATTGATTGAGCAGCGTACCTTGTATTCCGAAGTTCATGCTCAAATAGACGGGTGAAAAGAAGAGTGTCACATTAGACATATTTTTTATCTTCACCATAATCGACGGTTGCGTCCATGTCTGGTTGATGAATTTATAATGCAAATCTGTGATAGCAGCAAGATCTTGTTGTTCTATGAAGTCAACGGCGCTCCTGCTATTGGTTGGGGATAAATACAAACTAATTAAATAATCGTTATTTGTGATAACCGTAGTTGTGTTTTGTAATTCGAGAAGGTGGATCCACTTGCAGAATCGTTCAATTTGTCCAATAAATTGTATTCTCTGAGCATCTATATCCAATAATAAAGGTTTAAATATAGGCTTTTCAGATCCCTTTGCGAACAGAGCGATGGTTCCATTTTTATAACCCACTATATATTGTCCATCAAACTCTGTAAATGCAAACTGGTCCGGTTGCATCATACGTTCAGTATCCAGTAATAATTCTTTTATTTTCTGGGGAATAGAGAAATGTAAGCCAATCTTTATCGGTCTGGCTTGAGCTCTCTTGACTATTGCTGAATACGGCTGCACGGTAACCATCCCTTCGATCGCCTCAATCAAGGATTCGTCAGGTGTTGGATCAGCAATGACCTTTGTTTCTCCAATTCCGTCTATTAATATTTTGTCGCCTTTTCTTATACCATGAAACTTCCCCCCTTTCAGATACCATTGATTATCTTGCGTTGAATGGTATACCAATCGTTTGCCATCGGATTTGAGAAAACTATCTGTCAGGAATATCTTATTCTCATCTAGCTGCGAGAGCCCTCCATCTATATTTAAGGTCGGGTCTTGGTCTGAAACGAGGTGCTTCACAGAGATCCTTGCAAGATCAATCAATTCGCGATAACTGATGCGGCCTTCACATCGTGTCAGCTCTTTGATCAATGAGTAAGTAAATACCCCTCTTTGCTCACCCTCGATTTTTAGTTCTTTTGACGTCTGGTGGTCTCTCGATGCTCCCAGATGAATATGTCGTCCACGCGCAACGTTGTATTGCTCCCTGCCACTCTGGCCTACTGACTTTTCAAATGCATGTTGCCCCTCAATGATAAGGTCGTATCCATAGTATTCATTGAAAGTCTGAGGAATAGTATTGGGGGAAGCCATTCTTTCGACAACATCACTATCAAAGATGTTTTTTGTGATAGTTCCAGAATGGCAACAGTCGGTAATAACGACAAAAGTTACATTCGGTTTCCCAATCATAGCTTGCCAGATCAACACGCTAAGCTCTTTATCCATCAAATCACGTCCGCCAGACTGCCGGCTATCAATGCAAACCAGTGATTCATTTAAGCCGTCGGTCTCTGTCCAGAATTCTGGCGGCGCAGGCGAAAACGATCCATGACCACTATAATAAAACAGACATACGTCATCATCTTCAGCGTCTTTAAAGCAAGCAAAAGAACTAATAAGATTATCACGCGTCGGTTTGACTTCTTCGTTGTCAGTCAGTATCTTCAGCTTTAAAGGAATGCCGACAGCGGTGGTTGAGTCGATCAGGTATTTCTTTACCGCATTAACATCATTGATACAGCCTTGAAGTGGCTTGACTGGGTATCCATTGATACCTACAAGGAGTGCGTGGAGAGTTGGCATTTTTTGTGGCACCACCCATTGTTGCCTTCAATAGCAATGCTGGGCTCTTAATAAGGTTATGATCAATAAGTGAAAAGGTTCAGAAGTTGCTTTAAGTTAATTATGCGGGAAACTATATCCAAAATTCAGTTAAGCAATATTGATCAGATTCACCACAATCAGCTTTATCATTTTATTCCGATCAACAAATAGCCCAATACAAATACCGATAAATTTCATTTGATAGCTTGAGCATTGACTAGTAGCTATTATTACCGGCAACTAGCATTGTGAGCACTATGGGACTAGGCTCAGGATCGTAGAAGACCGGCAATGAATAATTACAGAATTCGAAGCTGTATTTCTGGAGCATTCTTTTTAACTTGTAATTAATCGACACGCATTCTGAATCGCGTTACCATGTCTCAATTAGCAGATTATTTTTCAAAAAGCAAAGCCTATTTGGTCGGCGTCGAAAATTATACTGAGTCACGTCTTTACACACCTGCAAACGATATAAAAAAGCTCGCGGCAGCCTTGACCAAACACGAGTTCCTACGTGAAGACATTGTCACAAGAATAGATGTTAACAAGACTGAGTTCGAGGCCCTGATTGAAGAAATGAGGCGTGACGTTTCAACAAACGAACGGGTACTGTTCTACTTTGCCGGGCACGGAGTAGCACACGAGGGGGAACAGCCTAAGGGATTTCTATTGCCCGTTGACGCAGCAGGGACTGTCGACAGTTTTATCGACATGGACTGGCTTATGGAACAGTTTTCTCATCTGACATGTCGGCATTTTTTGCTCATCCTTGATTGTTGTTTTGCCGGGACCGTTAGATGGGCTGCTGAGAGGTACCGCGGCATTGGAGAAGAAATAGTAAGGAAGTTGTATCGCCAGAAGTTTGATCGCTATGTAAACGATGTCTCCTGGCAAGTCATAACATCCTGTTCTGCTAACGAAAAAGCTATTGATCGAATCTTGCGATTAGGATATCGAGACAATGT
This sequence comes from Xanthocytophaga agilis, assembly GCF_030068605.1. Classification (NCBI taxonomy): domain Bacteria; kingdom Pseudomonadati; phylum Bacteroidota; class Cytophagia; order Cytophagales; family Rhodocytophagaceae; genus Xanthocytophaga; species Xanthocytophaga agilis. The sequence goes on along the minus strand of NZ_JASJOU010000015.1, from coordinate 4,632 downwards.
CGAAGAGCACAACTCTCCATTTGCTGAAATATTGATCAGTATTCTGGAAAAATCACCTTACGACAAGGTGATTTTTCCAGATGGAATCATAACAACTATTGGACTGTATCATTGTTTAGAAACACAATTAAATCGGTATCTCGAAAAGCATGGGGTCGAGCATGTTCAATCCCCATCCTACTTTCAACTAAAGCAACACAAAAAAGGGCAGTTTATTTTTGTGCGCCCTGGTGCATTAGCATCTTTGCCTGATCTTAGTGGTGACAATCCCTACAGGGGACTATCAGCATATTCGTCCTCGGATGCCCACCTGTTTTTTGGAAGAGATCGAGTTATCGACATATTGGTAACTAAACTCAAAAACTCATCAAATCGTGTTATCGTAGTAACCGGTGCTTCCGGAATTGGAAAATCTTCATTGATTAACGCCGGATTGAAACCACGTGTAATGAATGACTTTTCCTGTTTTGTCTCCACACACCCTGGTAGGATAAAAGATAATCCAGACATTAGGGAGGAAATACTTTCGGCTATCACAGGGGCTGGAAAAATAATTCTTTTCATCGATCAATTCGAAGAAATTACCCAGGTATGTGATGCTTCAGAGCAGTTGGTTTGGACTCAACTCATTCAACATATAATCAATGAATTCCCATCCGCTAAGTTTCTGATTGGTGTTAGAATTGACTTAGAGGTACAAATAGAAGACCTCCTTAACGAAGTTTTTAAGAAATATGATCGATACATTGTTCCTCCATTCCAACGAGATGAAATTGAAGCTGCAATTGTTCAACCAGCATCCCAATATGCCATCCAGATTAAATCTATCGAAAATAACGATATCGCAGACAATAAATTTATAAGCAGGATTGTGGATGAAGCATTTCAATCACAAAGCAGTTTGCCCTTACTGTCCTACGCATTAGAAGAATGGTACATTCAATCTGTTGCAAATACGGGTGAACGGCTTTTGCCAGAACAAATATATCTTGATCTTGGTGGGGTCACAGGAACGTTGGGAAAAATAATGGCAAGATTTGACACCAAACTGGATTCGCAAAGCAAGGAAGTATTGAAGAACATACTCATCAGAATGGTTTCCATCACTGATTCTGTTGTCTCAAAGAAAAAAGCATATGATTCTGATCTTGATTTTGTAAGTGACAGTAAGCGGAAAAGAGCGAAGGAATTACTAGAGAAACTTCTAGATTCAAGATTGATTAGTACGAATGCGAATGTGTTAAGGCAAACTCAAGAAAGAATCTATTACGAGCCAGCACATGACTATGTAGTCACTTCGTGGAGCCATTTAGTTCAATGGATAGCAGAGAGCAAAGAAAAGGTTGAAACTTATAAGCGCTTAGCAGAAGATGTACGCAGTTGGGACTTTTCTTCAAAAAGAAAGACAAATACCCTATGGAAAAAGGGCCAGCATCTTTCAGTCATAATAGATGATTTAAATACTATACGAAAACCAGATCTGTTCCACAAAATTTTAACAAATGTATTTTTTGCAGGCGTTCCATCTCCAAAAAGCTTCGAAGATACCTTTCTTACAAAAAAGGAGTCATTATTCCTTGCTCGCAGTTTTCAGCAAATTAGAACTCAACGACTGGCCGTAAGTATAATAACGATGGTCCTACTTCTCAGTTTTGGAGCAGTAGCCTTCATTAACTACAAGACTAACTTGACTGCACAGGCTGCGCTTTTGAACTCTTCTATTGATGGTAATTCACCAAGTGAAAAACTTCTAATCCTAAAAGAAGCGTACTCATTAGATCCCAATCAAGCCGGGGTGATGAATAACATCGTAAAGTTACTTAACTTGAGCCCTTGCTTCATTTCACCCTTTGCTCAGGATATTCTTTATCTGTCGGGTAGCACAGCGAGAGGAATCTATCGTGATAACGCTACTGGAGCCCTACTTACGACTGCCGATTCAATGCTCGTCTACTGGGATGCAAATCTAACTAAAACAGAATTTAAAACCGAGGGAATCATCCAGCATGCTGGCTTTGTGGGAAACACATCCTGGTTCTACTACTACATCTTTCGGGGCCCATTGAAAATATTTGATGCAAATAAAAATCTCGTCCTTTCGGAAAATGATGCGGGTTTCAATAGTATCCTCAGAAGTCGCAGTGTACACTACGTTGATTACTCGACAAGTTCTTCACAATTTCTAATAGTGACAACAGAAAATGCTTCCGCGGCGGAATACAACTCAATAATTATCAGCTGCCTCGACATCCACGGACAAATCATAAAGCATGATACCTTATCGATTGACACAATCTCAAGTTTTAATGTATATCATAATAATGAAACAGATGAGTTATATTTTTATGACACTGAGTTTCTGGTGATTTACAATAACAAGTTAGGTGTCGCTTCGCAACATCGACTCCGGCCCGAAGAAAACTCACCAGATGGGCCGGTTGATCTTACCAAAGGGCCGATAGCAAATGATTTTCCGGTTTTTCACTATGCCAGAGATGGCAAAGCCTTTTTTTATAAACCATTCAAAGATAGTGTGTTTCTTTTTTCGTTGACGCAAAAAGGTCCTAAGCAGATAGGATTGAGTTCAGACATCCTCGACGGAGCATTCATCGATTCTACAAAAATGATGATTTTGATAAAAAAGAATAGCATAGAAGTTTTAGACGAAAACTTGGACCTTCTTAGAAGAAAGGAAATGCGTCAAAATTTGGTTTCGGTTAAAGAATCAGAACGGAGAACCTTATTTTTAATCGAGGACGTTGACGGAAAGGGATATTTGTTCGATGACAATCTTGCCATCCAATTGCTGCTAGAAAAGGACTACAATTTCTCTGGTGCTACAATCGATGAATTAACAGGGATGCTTCTATTGACATCGCGGGAAAAATCTTTTTATACGTTTAATCTCAAAAATAGAAATCACCTTTTCAGCTCAGAGTGTCAAAGTCAGATTGTTCCAATCAATAAGGGGAACTGCTTTGCATCGTGGAACGACGATTACGATCTTTTCCAGACCTTTGAAACCAATGGGCTTATCAATTCGATTACACTGGATTCTTCAATTTTAAATGTGTCCGCAATTCCCGGCAAAGATTCAGTTATTGTAGCCACACTTAAAGGCATCTATCTGTTAAATTCAAAATGTAATGTGCTTACCCATCAGGATCTTTTACCTAAAAGCATCCAACAGCATATTTTATTTTTGAAAAACACAAGCAAATTTATTCTTTACTATGACTCTACTATTCAAATATTTTCTCATGATCTAAAAAAAATGTGTTCGTTAAATTTTCAGTCAGAGATCTCCGACATCGTTTCAACTCATGGAGATAGATTTATTGTGCTCCTCAGAAATGGTACTGTAGAGTCATATAATACAGACTTCATAAAACAATGGACTCTTTCAGATAAAAGGCTGGCAGTTAATTTCTTCGGTGATCAATTGATATATTCATCATCTAGCGTTTTCAAAATAAACACAGCAGGTGAGTACATTGCCTTCGATACATTAGGTACTCATTGGACATCGGGTACTTTGCTAAAAAACACGAGTCTTCCAGGCGGAAATTTCTTGTTTTCAGGAGAACTGAACATGTACCTCTATGCACCTCCTTATACGGGTATGTTTCAAAGCAAACCAACATATAATATTGGACTACATGAAAGGAGTGGGAAACTCATTTTTACATATAGCTTTGATAGAGTTGTATCGCCGACCTTCTTTTATGAAGACAAAATCCTATTCCAAGAAAATAATACTTACGAAGCCTTTAGTCTATATACCCCCAATGGTGCCATAAAAGCATTTCATAATATCAGTATTCGTGTCGGCAGGGAGTAAATCACACTTCTCACGTCGGGGGCTTCCAAATCCAGTTACCTCATACAGATTTACTTCTAATGAACACTTGACTGCCCCTGTAAAAGTGGACCGTAGTGAAGTGGACCATAGTGAAGTAGAAAAGATCGGTGATTTTACCTAGTTTCAATTAACTAAAAAAATAGCCATGAAAAAGTAAGTTTCCCGAGGCGTAGATTGCAACCTACTACGACATCGCAGAGATGCTGTAACATCGGTTCTAACCTTGACTCAAGCCAAGCATCTGGGCGACTAGCAGGAATCTCAGTCAGAGAAGTCTGTCGGAACGTCTAACGTCTATATGAGACCATGGGCATCACAGATGCGACTTTCTACAATTATTCCTATAAATGCCTGGGCATTCTGTTGGGTCTGTCGATCAAAGGGTGCATCTCCGCGATGTCGTAGTAGAGTTCATGAGCCAGATCCAGTTGATGGAAATTAGTAGCACAGAAATTGGCAGCAAAGAAGATGTAATTCCGGTAAGGATTTAAGTAGATGATGGACAGAGTGTATATGCTCCTTTGAGTTCATCTCTAAAGTAATAGACAATGGTCAACAAATCTGATACAATTAGTTGTCAATGGGGTAATATTCATTTTTTCACGTCCGGGCAAGCCGACGTACAACGCTACAGGTTCAGAGATGACATAGCCGTCAGGCTAAGAAGTAAAAAGGATCTCGAAAGGGAGTCGGGAGTCAAATCGCTTTTCATTCTTCCTTTTCTCTTTTAAGCCATCTTTTACTATTTGTTTATAAACTTTTCGAGCAAA
>NZ_JASJOU010000014.1 GCF_030068605.1 Xanthocytophaga agilis | reverse complement strand
TACTTCTTGTTCACTCTCAAAAAAACCTGTATAAAATTTGGTTTTCTTATTTTGGACTCTTACTTTTACTTTACCACTCTTGTCTTTTCTTCTTTCAGAATCGGGATGCAAAGGTACGTTTCTTTTTATTCTTTGTCAAGTGTTTTGTGAAAATTTATTTTTTTTACTTTTCACTACTTGACTTCCTTATCGCCTCTATCCTTTACTTTATTCTACTTCTTCTGTTTTTTATTTCTTTCTTCGCCTTGTCAGCGAATCGGGATGCAAAAGTAGAAGTTGTTTTTGATTACTGCAAGAAAAAACTAAAATTTATTTTCTTCTTTTTTTCTTGTTCTGCTCGTCTTTGACTCTTTGTTTGCGAGCAGGGTTACAAAAGTATATACCCCAATCCTTTTCTCCAAATAATTTCAACTTTTTTATCTACTTTTCTTTATTTCTTTCGTTATGGCACTAAGCTACATTATATTATGTAAAATATCGTGTGTAAGGAAAATGTCAGATTTTCAATTAGTTTGATTTTTTTCGCCATACTATTTTCCATTACATTCGCTGAACCATATCATACCATAATCTATATCATGAAAAAAGTTGTCCTTATTTTTTTAGGCGTAATTGTACTGCTATTGGGAGCAGCCTTTATTCTACCTATTATTTATAAAGATGAAATTAAGGCTAAGCTTGAGCAAGAGATTGCAAAGAAAGTGAATGCCAAAGTATATTTCGATGCAGAAGGCTTTAGCGTGAGCCTTTTCAAGCATTTTCCCAATATTACAGCCTCTCTGGAAGATTTTGGAGTAGTCGGTAAGGATGTATTTCGTAGTGACACTTTATTGGCAGTTCCTAAATTTCAGGTGACTGTTGATATTATGTCTGTCATCAGTGGCGATAAGATCAAAGTAAAGGCGGTAGACCTGGAATCTCCCCGCATTTTAGCCAAAGTATTGAAAGATGGTAAGGCCAACTGGGACATCTATATAGCGGATACGACTCAAACAGAAGAAGTAGATACAAGTCAATCTAATGTGGCAGTTGGTATTGATAGCTGGTCTGTCACCAATGGACATATTATATATGATGACCGCAGTATTCCTGTATATACCAAAGTGGTAAATCTGAACCATACAGGTAGTGGAGACTTTGAGAAGGAAGTATTTGATATGAATAGTCAGACTTCTATTGACTCTCTGACAATAAATTTTGATGGAGTGGAATATTTGTCAAAGAAAAAGGTAGATGCTGACATTACATTAAGCATGGATCTGAAAAACTCTAAATATACATTCAAAGAGAATAATGTTAAACTCAATGATTTTGCGTTAGGTTTTGATGGATGGTTTGCCATGCCAGACACTAACTACACAATGGATATCACCTTCAAAAGCAAAGACAATACATTTAAAAGTCTGCTTTCCATGGTGCCAGGTGTATATACTGAAAGCTTTAAAGATCTGGAAGCAAAAGGAGATATAGCATTCGATGGATATGTAAAAGGAACCTTTAATGGGGTACAGATGCCTGGCTTTGGCTTGAACACTAAAATATCCAATGGTAGTATGAAATATTCAGCACTTCCTACTACTGTCAATAATATTAATGTAGACATGAAAGTAGATGATGCCAGTGGTAACCTGGAGGATATTCTGGTAGACATTCAAAAATTCCACCTGGATCTGGGTAAAAATCCGGTTGATGGACGCTTTAAACTGAAAGGGTTGTCTAAATATGATATTGATACGCAGATCAAGGCTCAATTAAATCTGGCGGAACTGATTCAGATGTTTCCTATTGATGGCATGACACTGAAAGGGTTGTATGCAATAGATGTAAAAGCTAAAGGGGTATATGATACATTAGCTAAACGTATGCCTGCTGTTACAGCTGCTATGAGCCTGACCAACGGGTATGTAAAAACCAGCCAGTTTCCTGCTCCTCTTGAACAAATGAATGTCAATGCTACTATTAATAATAGTACAGGTCAGATGAGAGACACCAAGATTAACGTAAGTAACTTCCGGATGATTCTGGAGGGCGAACCATTGGAAGCAAAGGCATATGTAGAAAATCTGGATGATTATACATGGGATATCAAGGTTAAAGGTGGAGCTGATCTGACCAAAATGACAAAAATTTATCCTATAGAAGGAATGACTCTTACAGGTAGAGTATATGCAGACATTGAAACCAAAGGAAAGATGTCGGATGTAGATGCACAACGTTATGATAAACTGCCTACCAGTGGTTCTGCTCAGTTGACAAACTTTACCTACTCGACAAAGGATATGCCGACTGTTAAAATCACCAAAGCAGAAATGAGCTTTACTCCTCAGGAAATTAATCTTACAACATTTAATGGGTTCCTGGGTAAAAGTGATGTAGCTGCTACAGGTTCTATCTCCAACTATATCAACTATGTATTGCATGAGAATGCGGTTATAAAAGGAAACATGTCTTTTTCATCTACTAAATTTGATGTGAATGAGTGGATGGTAGATGATCCTAACAAACCTGCTACAGAAGATACACCATTGACTGTAGTTGAAATTCCTAAAAACATTGATTTCCGACTGGTGTCATCTCTTAAAGAAGTATTATATGACAACATGAACCTGAAAGATATGGTAGGAACTATCATTGTGAAAGATGGAACAGTTCGGATGGAAAATCTGGCATTTAATACATTGGGAGGCAGCTTTATCGCTACTGGTGGGTATGACTCACGGGATATTAAGAAACCTGCTTACGATTTCAACTTAAAGATCAACAACTTAGCTATAGCCGAAGCATATCAGACATTCAATACAGTAAAAACGATGATGCCGATGGCACAATACATAGGTGGATCTGTAAATGTACCGGAGTTCTCAATCAAAGGTTTACTGAAACAGGATATGATGCCTGATATGGCAACCGTAACAGGTGGAGGTATCCTGAAACTGGTACAAGCTACACTGAAAGAATCTCCGGTAACACAAGGTTTTGCAGCAGTAACTAAATTGAGTAATATCACACCTGCAGAACTGAAGGATGTAATTTTATCTGCAAAGATTGAAAATGGCCGTGTTTCCTATCAGCCTTTTGATGTAAAATTGAAAGACTATGCAGCCAATGTTTCAGGAAGTAACGGATTAGATGGTTCACTGGATTATAAAGTGAAAGTGGATGTTCCTACAGGAAAGGTAGGAGCTCAGGTTACATCATTCTTAAGTTCTCAATTAAAGACACCTGTTACTAATCCTGAAAAGATTCAGTTGGATCTGGGTGTAGGTGGAACATTCAACAAACCTCAGATTAAAATTTTGGGTAGCAGTGCTACAGGGCAACTAAAAAGTGCGTTGACAGATAAAGCCAATGCAGAAGTAGACAAAGCAAAAGCGCAAGCTCAAGCCGAACTGGAGAAGAAAAAGGCAGAACTGGAACAAAAAGCCAAGGCTGAAGCTGAAGCGAAACTGAAAGCTGAACAGGATAAGATTAATGCAGAGATAGCCAAGCAGAAAAAGGAACTGGAAGAAAAAGCGGCGGCTGCAAAGAAAAAAGCAGAAGAGGAAGCTAAAAATAAACTGAAGTCATTATTTAACAAAGGGACTTCTACAAAGGATACAACGAAAAGATAATATATCATCAAGCACATAAACTTAAATGCCCGGCAACAAAGTCGGGCATTTTTTATTCTTATAAGGGAAATCCCGATAGATTTAACCTTTTAATATATAGAAATGCATGTATGGCAAAGCAGGGCAAAAATTTTGTTGTACATAGTTCTATACAAAAACAGTTTTGCGTTGAATTCCGATCAGATTTTGTTTTTGCGGTGAACTATGCGCAACAGAAAAAATGATCAGAATTCCGATCAAAAAATAATTTGCCGTGAGTTATGCGCAAACGAAAAAGTGATTGGAACTACACACAATTTGTTCACTAAGCAATGGCACAATCTTGCTTTTATCAAAAGAGATTTTGCCATGAACTATGCGCAAACTAAAAACCTGAAGTTAGTTATGCTCAAAAGATCCAATTCCAGAAGTTGCCAGCCTTGTCATCCCTATTTCGACATGGTAGAAAATCCTTTTAGGGAGACAAAAGTTTTTAGGATCTGTTTTACTTACTAATATTTCCTTTCTGGGTTCAAGGGCAATCGCATAGCCTATTTATAAGGGGTCAGAAGGGTAAGAAGCGGGTTAGTTGCGGGTTAGATCTAAGTAGTTGATAATCAGCTAGGGTAAGAAGGGTAAGATGTTTAGGGCTAAACGGTAGCAGAAGAATGGGAGCAGAAAGGGTTAGTATATTCTATATTTATTATTTTCTTTTTATATTATATATATAACACACGTAGTATAGAAAATATTCTTACCCCTTCTTACCCTAACTGATTATCAACTACTTAGATCTAACCCGCAACCTACCCGCTTCTGGCCCTTCTGACCCGCATTTGATAGAATGGCATTCTTATAACTTTTCTGGAAAGAGCTCTGTAAATAAAGACTCCTTACTGTTCTCCTATAAGGATCTTACCCTCTCTGTCCTTCTGAAAGAATCTTGTGACAAATAGAATTATGTTTGGTTTTTGAGAGAAAAAATACCTTCCAAAAGAAAGATCTCATTTTTATTATACCTGTCTCGCTGTAGCAGGAAGATCCTTCCTAGAGCACAGAAAGAAGAAAATAATTCTTTCCAAAGGAGCAAAAATGAATACAAATAGAAGAGAAGAACTTTCTTACTTTACTAGTACTGGATTCCTCAATCCCTTAAAAACTACTACAGTTAAAGACCTGTTACTCTTTCTACACCTGGCTACACTTGTGGTTACAGTATAACAAACTGATAATGAAAAAAGTAACACCGGATACACAGTTTTGCCATTTTTCGCAGAAGTCCCTAAGAAGAATAGAGCAATAGCTATACCCCCTTTATATATAGTATTATACTATACTAAAACACGTGTATAGAAGAAATCAATGTAACTCGTGTAACCCTCTTCACTTACAATCATTTAGTAGTGTGCCTATAACTGTAACCCTGTGTAACCAAGTGTAACGAATCCTCTACCCTATCTATCTGATAGCGCTGTAATTCAGTACTTTCTTTATCCTATTTTTCCAAATCCGATATATACCACCTTACGTATCTATCTTATTGGCGTACAGGGAACGATTTTTGTTAAAGTAAAATAAGAATATAGTTAAACAAAATAGAAAGCAAATAAGGTCTTATAATAAAAAAATATCACATTATCTTGTTATTTTGTTTAATGTTGATTTATATTTGTTAAACAAAACTTTTTTCTCACCTTTAACTCGAAGCCCTATGACTGCCTTAGAGTTTTCCTGTTCCATTGGTAAAATGGCTAAATCACTTAAGCCTTTTGCTGTACGATTAACCAAAGATGTTGAAGATGCAAATGACCTTTTGCAGGAAACTTTGCTAAAAGCATATATCAATCGTGAGAAGTTTGCAGAGGGTACAAACCTGAAAGCCTGGCTATTCACGATTATGAAAAATACCTTTATTACAAACTATCAGCGTATTGTAAAGAGGAATACATTCATCGACAATACAAACAATCTTCATTACATTAATTCAACAAACGCAACCACTTACAATCTAGCCTACTCTTCATTTGCACTAGAAGACATCAATCGGGCATTACAACTAGTGGATGAAACCTATCGAACGCCGTTCATTATGTATTTTAAAGGGTTCAAGTATCATGAGATTGCAGAAAAACTGCAGATTCCAATAGGTACAGTAAAGAATCGTATACATATTGCACGCAAGGAACTCAAGGACCACCTGAAAGTATACGCTTACCAATAGTAAACTGATAAACCCAGGGTAGAAACCTGGGTTTACTTTGTGTAAGCTTTATATAGTTAGAGAAATATCTTTTTTTAAACTTTCTGGTGTAATTTGAGTTTTAGCATTACATTGGTTTACCTGTTCAATATTCCAATCATTTTTCATTGAGTATGAAGAAAGTAATTGTCATCGGGGCTGGCTTTGCAGGTATTTCGGCTGCGACATGTCTTGCAAACGACGGTTTTGAAGTGACTGTGCTTGAAAAAAACAGCACTCCTGGTGGCAGAGCACGTATTTTTCAGGCAGAAGGCTTTACATTTGATATGGGTCCCAGCTGGTACTGGATGCCAGATGTATTTGAAGGATACTTCCAGCGCTTTGGGAAAAAAACATCTGATTATTATCAATTAATACGCCTTGATCCATCATATTCTGTTATTTTTTCTGAGAATGATGTTATTAACCTACCTGCTGGCACTGACAAAATAGCTCAGCTATTTGAGATGATGGAACCGGGTAGTGGGAAGCGGCTCAAAGAATTTCTGGAACAGGCGGCCTATAAGTATCAGGTAGGAATGAATCAGTTTGTCTGGAAACCCAGTAAAAGCATTAGTGAGTTTCTCAGTATGAAATTACTCATTGATGTAATTAAGCTGGATGTGCTTCAATCGTTTCATACGCATATCCGGAAGTATTTTCAAAATGAGAAAATACTGAAGCTGATGGAGTTTCCGATTCTTTTTCTGGGAGCTATTCCACAGAACACGCCGGCTATGTATAGTCTGATGAACTACGCAGAAATCAGTATGGGTACCTGGTATCCTATGGGAGGCATGCATGAAATCGTCAAAGGCATGGTCAAACTGGCAGAGGAGAAAGGGGTTAAATTCCTTTTTAATGAGAACGTACAGCAGGTTGTAGTAGAAAACAAAAATGTAAGTCGGGTAATTACTCAATCCAATACACATGAAGCAGATGTGGTAGTGGCAGGAGCAGATTACCATCATATAGACGCAGATGTGTTGGGACCAGGTATGCGTAATTACGACGAGAGTTACTGGAAGCAACGTGTTATGGCTCCCTCTTCTTTGTTGTTTTATCTGGGAATCAATAAACGCATTCCACGATTACAGCATCATAATCTGTTTTTTGATGAGGATTTTACAGTTCATGCGCACGAGATTTATACAGAACCCCAATGGCCAAGTAAACCTTTATTTTATGTTTCGGCACCCAGCAAAACTGATCCTACAGTAGCTCCGGAAGGATACGAAAATCTTTTCGTTCTCATTCCTGTAGCGCCTGATTTGGCTGATACTGAAGATATCCGTGAAAAATATTATCATATGGTCATGGATAGACTGGAAAAGTATACAGGCTGTGCCATACGTGAATCAGTTATTTTCAAAAGAAGCTATGCCCATAGCGACTTCAAAAATGATTACCATGCCTTTCGGGGCAATGCATATGGACTAGCGAATACACTTATGCAAACTGCGTTTTTGAAACCTGTCCTTAAAAATAAAAACATCCAGAACTGGTATTATACAGGTCAGCTTACAGTGCCAGGTCCAGGGGTACCACCTTCGTTGATATCAGGTCAGGTAGTCGCTTCGGAGGTCGTCAGAGAATTTGGCTAATTCATCCATTGAAAAATCCTGATTCCACTACTTCCCTATCAAACACTTACTTGAATTTATGCAACTTTACGATCAAACAACTTTTGAGTGCAGTAAGCTAATCACTAAGTGTTACAGCACTTCCTTCACTTTAGGTATAAAAACCCTGGATAAGGAATTTCATCTTCCTATCTATGCTATTTATGGTTTTGTCCGGTATGCGGATGAAATCGTAGATACCTTTCATGGCTTTGATAAGAAATCCTTACTTGAACGGTTCAAAGCGGACACCTATAGAGCACTAGAAGAAAAAATCAGTCTGAATCCTGTATTACACTCTTTTCAGACAGTGGTACATGAATACGGTATAGAATATAACCTGATTGATGCCTTTCTTAAAAGTATGGAAATGGATCTGTACGAAACCTCTTACACACGGCAAGGCTATGAAGAGTATATTTATGGTTCGGCAGAAGTAGTAGGATTAATGTGTCTTCATATCTTTTGCAAAAACGACAAAGAAAAATACCAACAATTGAAATCCTCCGCGCAACGACTGGGAGCAGCCTTCCAGAAAGTAAACTTTTTGAGAGATCTGAAGAGTGATTATATCGACCGCGGACGGGTTTATTTCCCCGGAATTGACTTTACTATATTTAATGGCAAAGCCAAAGATACCATAGAAGCAGATATACAGGCTGATTTTGATGCTGCTTACGAAGGCATTAAGCAGTTGCCCAGCGGTGCAAAATGGGGTGTCTACCTTGCTTACATTTATTATAAGGCTCTCTTTAAAAAGATCAAACGATTGCCTGCTTCTCAGATTATGCAGGAACGTATTCGTATTCCAGACCCACTAAAGCTTGTATTATGGGTGCAAACATATTGCAAACATAAAATCAACTACCTATAAACAGGTGAGTAGTATTTGTGGTTGTAGAAACTATCTATACATATCTCTCCTGCATCAACAGCATCATATTTCTCTATTTTGTCTGGATGGGAAGACATTCATACTAAACAAATGTTAAAAAACAATAAAAATTTGTTTTTTAACTATCTATAGGCTTATATTTGTAAGTATGCGTCTTCTTATCCATAAAATAGTGGCTTTCTTTATGCTGGGAGTGATTTTCACTGTCAGCACTGGCATGGGCTTTATTGAGCACTCCTGCCAGATGAAAGAAGAGAAAGTTATTGTTTTATCCAAGAAGAAAAGCTGTTGTTCTGCTAAAACAAGCTGTGAGCAACCAACCTCTCAATCACAGACAACTTTTAAAAAGCCGGCCTGCTGTGAAGACAAAACAGTTTACCTGCATATTGATCTAGCTGGATACTCCCAAAAGCTGACTAAATTTATCAGTCTGGCTTTTACGGCTGTTGTTCAGAACTTCTTTACCCTTGTACACAAGCTTGTAATCAGTGAAGAAGAAGCTTGTGGATATACCAATACCTCACCCCCACAAACTGGCAGGGATACCCTGACCAAAAAGAGAACTCTCCAGATTTAGTAGAATGAAGTAATAGGCTCTCACATCCTGATAGTTCAGGATGGGTATTATCTGTTTATTTCATATTCACTCTACTCTACAATGAACATCTTTGTCAGACCTGACAGGATGAATAGGCATGAAGCTATAGTATCCATACCTATAGATGCTTTTCAGCTACACATTCGTTCTTTCAGTCTTTTTTCAGAAAAAGCTTTTCTGCTTTTAGCAGTTTATCTAATTATACATTCTGTAGCTGCTCAGTCACAAACTGTACGCGGAACTATACAGGATGGAAGTATGCAGCAAGCATCTCCTCTCGTAGGAGCCAGTATATTCTGGCAGGGAACTACTATAGGTACCACTACAGATGCCAATGGAAAGTTTGTCATTAACCAACCAACCAATGCGCATGCGCTTATTATCAGCTTTGTGGGATATACGAATGATACGATTCATGTCCATTCTTCAGAGCAGGAAATCCTTGTAACACTAAAGCCTGGACAAACCCTCAAAGAAGTTGTCATAGAAGATAGTCGAGCCAGTTCGTTTATTGACCCCTTAAATCCGATACGGACAGAAAAGATCACGACCAAAGAGCTGCAGAAAGCTGCCTGCTGTAACTTATCTGAAAGTTTTGAGACCAATGCATCTGTAGATGTGTCATTCAGTGATGCTATCTCAGGAACCAAACAAATACAAATGCTGGGGCTGGATGGTGTCTATGTCCAAATGCAGACAGAGAACATTCCATCTATACGTGGATTGAATGCTATATATGGTCTTAATCATACTCCGGGTACCTGGGTAAGCTCTATAGATGTTGGTAAGGGAGCAGGTTCGGTAGTGAACGGCTATGAATCCATTACAGGTCAGATTAATGTAGAGTTACAAAAACCAGAAGCGAGTGAACGACTATTTGTGAATGGCTACCTGAATCAGATGGGACGAGGAGAATTAAACATACAATCAGCTCAGAAGGTAGGTAAAAAATGGAGTACAGGGCTTTTACTACACGGTAGCGCACTGGGAGAATCCTTTATGGACCAGATGGATCGTAACAAAGACGGATTTCTGGATCTGCCGATGTTCAAACAATTTAATGCCTTGAACAGATGGAAATATGACGGGGAAAGAGTAAAAGGTCAATTTGGTATCAAAACTCTCTACGATAATCGCAGAGGAGGACAACTTTCCTATTACGATCCCTCCCATGAGGAAATACCCATGATTTATGATCCGGATATGGGTCATTCTATGCCTGATCCAAATTATCAGCATAAAACTCCTTATGGTACAGGTACTACCACACGCCGTAATGAAGTATTTGGAAAGCTAGGGATTATTTTCCCGGAAGCGCCTTACAGGGGATTAGGTATCATTGTCTCTGGCGTTGATCATGAAACCAATGCCTTCTTTGGCACTAATACCTACAAAGGCCAGGAACAGACATTATATGCCAATCTGATTTATCAGACCATTATTGGCAATACCAATCATGCAATACGTATGGGTATGAGCTATATGATGGATAAATACAATGAGAGATACAGAGACTCTTCATTTGCCCGAACCGAATCGGTTCCAGGCATTTTTGGGGAGTATACGTATACAATCCCCAATAAATTTACAGCTGTGGCAGGGTTGAGGACAGATTTCCACAATCTGTTTGGCACCATTGTAACACCACGTCTGCACCTGAAGTATGATGTAGGACGACATACATCTCTGCGGGCTTCAGCAGGTAGAGGCTTCCGGGTTGCCAATCCTATTGCAGAAAATACGGCTGTACTGGTAAGCTCACGGCAACTAGTAGTTACACAACGGCTAAACCCAGAGAAAGCCTGGAATTATGGTATCAATCTGTCGCATGACTTTCGGCTATTTGGCAGATACGGTTCCTTATTGATAGATCTGTACCGCACAGAGTTTAGCAATCAGGTAGTAACAGATCTGGATGCAAATCCGCAACAAATCCGATTCTATAACCTAGAGGGACGTTCCTTTGCAAACACCGCTCAGGTTGAACTCAACTATCAGCCCATCAAACGACTGGATGTTAAGTTAGCGTATAAGTTGTATGATGTTCGTACCACTATTAATCAGCAACTACGTCGCCGACCATTGGTAAGTAGAGACAGAGCGCTGTTTAATGTGGCCTATGCAACCAAGAAGGACAAATGGAAATTTGACTTTACTACTCAATGGATAGGAAGCAAACGAATTCCGGACACTCAGGTAAGTCCATCTGAGTATCAACAGGAGAAAAATTCCCCTTCTTATCTGATTTTCAATGCACAGGTTACCCGGTCATTCAAAAATCTGGATTGGTATATAGGTGGCGAAAATCTCGGAAACTTCCGTCAGTCAAACCCAATCATTGCAGCTAACGACCCTTTTGGTCAATATTTTGATGCATCCTTAGTATGGGGACCAATCGTAGGACGAATGATCTACACCGGTTTCCGATTCAGAATCAAATAAATACAAATCTATTTACTCATTATATCAGTTTATTTTGTTTTACCCAAAATCTCTTAGTACCATGAAAAATGTGCTTTTATTCCTTTTCGTGAGTGTGTTTATAGCAGGATCTGCAATGGCACAATCAAAAAATGCAGAAGTTAAGATCAAAACGTCTGCCGTGTGCAAAATGTGTAAAAAGACGCTTGAAACATCTCTTTCTTATGAAAAAGGTGTTCAGTCATCAAACCTGGATGTAGATAGTAAAGTATTGACTGTAGCCTATAATCCAAAGAAGACTAATCCTGATCAAATTCGTAAAGCAGTAGCTAAAACAGGATATGATGCGGATAATGTTCCTGCTGAAGAGAAAGCATATAATCAGTTGGAAGATTGTTGCAAGAAAACAGCACATTCAGATGGAAATTCAGATCATCATTAATAGATAGATTCTGAAATGGTAACGCAGATTTATGTTCTGCGCTACCATTTTGGTGCATTATCAGTAGATTCTTTATGAGCTACCATCTTTTGAATAAGCATAAATAAACCAGCCAGGAAGGCTATAGTACCAATAAAATTAAATCCACCAACTATCTGATAGATAGAAGAAACGTTGGAAACAGGCAGGTTATTGCTTTGCATAATAAATGGAATAGCAACATACATAAAAGATGTCAGTAAATGAATGCCTGACCCTATTATAAGAAGAATGCCATCCGTAGAACGATTCTTTGAATAGTAGTAAATACAGATTCCTATTTGAAAAAGTGTGGGTACTACATTGAAAAAAGACATGAACAAAGTTTGCAAGAATTCCATATAGCGAGATAAAAGTTGCTATGAAGTGGTATACTATAGAAACCTCTTACCCAAGATAATGCCTCAGATCTGAGAGTTTTATTTTTCCTTCGTAATAGGCCTTCCCAAAAATCACCCCATACACTCCTGCTACAGCCAGCTTATCAATATCCGCAACAGACCTCACCCCTCCACTTGCTAATAAACACAAATCCGGAAACTCTTTTAACAGTTGCTTGTACAGATCGATAGCAGGTCCTTCCATAGTACCATCTCTCCCTACATCTGTACATTTCACGTATTTTATTCCCAGGCTATGATAGTAGCCAATCAGCTCAAACAGATCTATTTGTGTACTTTGTCGCCATCCATCTGTAATAATCTTGCCATTTCGGGAGTCGGCAGTCAGAATGATACGATCTTTTCCATAGGTATCTATCCATGAACTAAACTCTTTCCGATTGGTAACGGCAATACTGGCCGCAGCTACATAGGTGGCGCCATTCTGTAAAGAAAGTTGTACATCTTCACTGGTATGAATACCCCCACTAAAGTCAATGGACAAACTGGTATAACCAGAAATCATACGCAGCACGCTAAAGTTCACTACCGTGCCCTTTTTTGCACCATCCAGATCTACCAAATGAACACGACGAATGCCATGTTCTTCAAATAGTTGTGCGACTTCTACAGGACTGTCGCCATATATAATAGGATTCTCAAAATCACCAGGTGGAACTTTCACACATTTCCCCTGGTAAATAGAAATAGCCGGAATAATCTGAATCATGCAAAACCGAAGATAAATGTATAACTGCAATAACATACAAATAGAATACCTACTATTGTATGCATGCCTAAAGTCTATAGAAGATATCCACTGTAACGGACACAAAGGGCTTTTAATTCTGTAAGGCCCTCAATAATTTTACAAATATCCGGTAACTCCCAGTAGATACAGCTTTATAGAAATTGCGTCATTTTTTAACCATTTATCATAATCTTGTATCGCGCTGATGCGCTGAGACTCTGTAATGTAACCATCTTTTACCAGTTGATTTCCTCTGGTTTCAGCTACTTTGTTCCAGATGCCAGCTGTATCATAAAAATCAGATTCTTTATTATGATAGAATTCCGATTCGTTGGTAATAGTAGTGTTTTTTAATCCAATTTCCGAAAATATAGCCTGTAAATTATCGGCGATCTTGTTATCCATGCCAGCATCAGCACGCCACCGAAGAAAGGATTCATAGAATTGTTGCATACTGGCAGGAGGAGCCGGCAACCATTCAATCTTAGTATGATTGTAATCCAATACCGAAATACATCCTCCATTCACAAGCAGACTTTTCATCTTCAGAAGAGCTTCTTTAGGACGATTCATCCATTGGAGGGTGCGGGCAGTTGTGATCAGATCGAAACGCAAATCTGATTCATAGGTAAAAATATCCTGTACCTGAAAGGAGAGATTACTGACAGAGGTATGATTTGTTTTTGCAGCGTTAATCAACTCTTCACTCAGATCAATCCCTACAACGCTTCCATTCGTACCAACTAATCCGGCAATATCTTTGGTGATTGCTCCTGTACCACAACCTACATCAAGCACAGTAAGTCCTGGCTTCACTAAAGATAACAGATTGCGATTGCTATTTTTGAGAGTACGACGATCCAGTACAGGTGCTGTACCGGAAGGCATGGAAGCACGATCTTTTGTTAAAGAGGAATCAGACATAGGTTGCAGTCAGTTTATGATATAGACAAGTGGAAAGCAAGGTACTTATTTACCTGAAGTTTCCAATACACTTCTATAACGCTGACTACAGCCTTTTTCTATAGTAAAAGCTTTATTCGCTTTTAAGACCGTACATAGGGCTACTTGCTGAATGTAGCGTAAATCCTTTTATTTTACTACCATCTGTTTCAAATGTAACCTGCAACTTTTCATCCTTACAATCCAGACGATACGAAGAAGCGGATTCAGGAATCAGTTTGCAAGAAGACTGATCAGGCCAGATAAATACATAGTTCTGTCCTTCTCCTGGCTTAATCTCAAAAAACTCATCTGTCTTCTGATTGGCTTCTTTTAAATACAACCAATATTTTCCAACCAGTTGATTTGCAGAAATTTGTGCTCTCGTGAATCCTGCACAAGTAAAAAACACAAGTATGATAAAAGCAACGCGGAACATATACAGAAAAATT
This sequence comes from Xanthocytophaga agilis, assembly GCF_030068605.1. Taxonomy (NCBI): domain Bacteria; kingdom Pseudomonadati; phylum Bacteroidota; class Cytophagia; order Cytophagales; family Rhodocytophagaceae; genus Xanthocytophaga; species Xanthocytophaga agilis. The sequence continues at coordinate 233,768 of NZ_JASJOU010000014.1, read as the reverse complement.
ATATGGTAAACGATTTCCTAGTTTCTTGCAATGGAGGCAAAACAGTAACTGCTAGTCTGATTTTATACTCTGGCAAAGAATTTTGTAACACAGGTGCTACTGACACAATAAGCAATATGCAGAGCTATTTCAGCCCATTTTTCACCAATCAGAAGATAGTCCCTATTTACGTGTATGGCATGTAGAAAAAATATACCCTACCACTAACCTGTTAAAAAAGAAAGGATTGACATCCTCCACAGACTTCCAACAATGCCATACCAGACTTTGTTGCGCCTATAAAGATTGTCAATCCTTTATGTAATAAAATCTATTGGAATGATTCGTTATACAAACTCCCGGATATCTGTTACTTTACCTGTCACAGCAGCTACAGCAGCTGTAAGCGGACTTGCCAGGAAGGTACGGCTCTGAGGCCCCTGACGTCCTTCAAAGTTACGGTTAGAGGTAGAAACACAGTATTTACCAGCAGGCACTTTGTCTTCGTTCATACCCAGACAAGCAGAACACCCTGGATCACGCAACTCAAAACCCGCTTCTGCAAAGATCTTATCAAGTCCTTCTGCTTTAGCTTGCGTTGCCACCTGGTTACTACCTGGAATAATCCATACTTCTACGTTATCTGCCTTTCTCTTGCCTTTCACAAAGTCTGCAACCAGGCGCAGATCTTCGATACGGGCATTGGTACAGCTTCCGATAAATACATAGTCTACAGGCTTACCAAGAAGTTGAGCACCTGCTTCAAGTCCCATATACTCCAGCGATTTTTTGAAAGAAGTCTGTTCAGCAATATCCTTCAGTTCAGCCAGTGTAGGAATACGATCTGTTACTTTGATACCCATACCAGGATTGGTTCCATAGGTAATCATAGGCTCAATGTCTTCTGCATTGAATCTTAATACAGTATCATATTCAGCACCCTCATCTGTTTTCAATGTTTTCCAGTAAGCCAGTTGCTTTTCCCATTCTTCTCCCTGAGGAGCAAATTTTCTGCCTTTGATGTAGTTAAAGGTTGTTTCATCCGGAGCAATCATACCACCCCGTGCTCCCATTTCAATACTCATGTTGCAGATGGTCATACGGGCTTCCATACTCAGATTGCGGATGGTATCACCTGCATATTCCACAAAGTATCCGGTAGCACCACCTGCGGAAATCTTAGCAATAATGTACAGGATAATATCTTTAGAAAGCACTCCTTTTCCTAATTGGCCATTGATTTCAATCAGCATCTTTTTAGGCTTATACTGCATAATACACTGAGCAGACAATACCATTTCCACTTCACTGGTACCAATACCGAAAGAAATGTTTCCAAAAGCCCCGTGAGTACTTGTATGAGAATCACCACACACGATAGTCATTCCAGGTAAGGTTAATCCTAACTCTGGTCCTATAATGTGTACAATGCCCTGATAAGGATGGCCTAAGTCATACAATTCAATTCCGAAATCTGCACAGTTTTTACGTAGTGTATCTACCTGATGACGAGACAAGGCATCTTTGATAGGAAGCAACTGATCTTTGGTAGGTACATTGTGATCAGGTACCGCCGTAGTTCTCTGTGGGTTGAAAACAGGAATACCACGTTGACGCAGGCCATTAAAGGCTTGTGGACTGGTAACCTCATGGATAAAATGACGATCAATAAACACTACATCTGGGTGTCCTTCCTGCCGCTTTACGACATGGCTATCCCAGATTTTATCAAACAAGGTTTGGGGTTTCTGTGACATATTACTTTTTGGTTTTCTTCAATGTTTTCAACGAATCAATATAAGCCTCATATTCAATTGGATTATCAAATACAGGCAATCCTAGTTTCTCAAAGAAAGAACGAAAATTATCAGTGTAAAAATTCAAATTTTCCTGTGTGTTAGGAAAGGCTTCTATTCTGCCACATTCAAAACAGACTAATAATGCATTTGTAGGACGATGTTGGTCATCATAGTAAACAATAGCATGTCTGGGATTAAAACAATCTGCTCCCATCCCATACATATCATCTTCACTTGTTTTTGTAAACAAAGTTTCTATCTCTCGTATCTGTTTTTCAGATAATATTTTATCTGGCAATAGTTTATTCTGTGTGCTATCCAGTCTGGCAATGAACTCTTTTTTTCGCATTTCATCTACAAAACACAGACATGCTAAATGATCCGGGATCACATAAGCCTTAACATATTTATATTTTGATACTTTCCAGTCATAATGTTCTGTACTGCCTTTACAAGACATGACAAGCAATAGTGTAAGTATGACACAGAAACGCATGAGCAAAAAATATGTAATTCTTACTTCACTGAGTATAAATCTTGTAGAATACTTGATTTATCTGGAATATAAAAATATTGAATACCTGTCTTAAAAACAAAATTGCAGGGTTATCAGGATAATAATACCCTGACAACCCTGCAAACAGAGTAAACTCCTTATTTATTCTCAGGACGCAACTGACGTACAGCAGCACCTGCCTGCCACATTTCAGACTCACGCAATTCTTTCAATTCAGCTTCCAGTTTCACACGGTAGTCAGACTGACTATTGCTATCAATAGAACGCTGAGATTCTTTGCCATCTTTTACGGAGTTATACAACTCATCAAAAACAGGTAAAGTAGCTTCTTTGAATTTTTTCCACCAATCCAATGCACCACGTTGTGCAGTTGTAGAGCAGTTGGCATACATCCAGTCCATACCATTTTCTGCAACCAATGGCATCAGAGACTGAGTTAATTCTTCTACTGTTTCGTTGAAGGCTTCAGATGGAGAGTGTCCGTTTTTACGCAGGATCTCATACTGAGCGGCAAATATACCCTGGATAGCACCCATCAATGTACCACGCTCACCCGTTAAGTCAGAGTAAACTTCTTTTTTGAAATCTGTTTCAAATAAATAACCAGATCCTACTCCAATACCTAAAGCTACTACACGGTCTTTCGCACGACCTGTAGCATCCTGATAGATAGCGAAGCTCGAGTTCAAGCCTTTACCAGCCAGGAATAAGCGACGTAATGAAGTACCAGAACCTTTAGGAGCAACCAGGATTACATCTACATCTTTTGGAGGGATAATACCCGTTTGCTCATTGAAAGTAATACCAAAACCATGTGAAAAATACAGCGCTTTGCCTGGAGATAAATATTTCTGAATAGTTGGCCAAAGAGTGATTTGTCCTGCATCAGAAAGCAAGAATTGAATGATAGTTCCTTTTTCAGCAGCTTCTTCGATCTCAAACAAAGTTTGTCCTGGCACCCAACCGTCAGCAACTGCTTTATCCCATGTTTTAGAGTTTTTACGTTGTCCAATGATTACGTTAAAGCCATTATCACGAAGATTCAACGCTTGTCCTGGGCCTTGTACGCCATACCCAATGATTGCAATGGTTTCGCTTTTCAGAACTTCTCTTGCTTTTTCCATTGGGAACTCTTCACGGGTTACCACATCTTCTACGGTTCCGCCAAAGTTAATTTTTGCCATGATACTTGAATTGTTAATTAAATAAAGGTTAAGGTTAATTTACTTTATAATGACAGACTTTTAGTTTGTTCTACAGGTTAAAATCAGAACATATGTTTCAGAACTATAGAATTAATCCTGATACTCAACTTTTTTAGATGTTCTGGCACTAAGTTCTTCCAGCTCTTCCAGGAATCGCTCTGTACGACGCTTGGACTTAGATATTGAGATTCGGGCAGAACGAACAAATTCAGAAACACCAAATGCTTTTAGTTCTTCGAACAACTGTTGGGTTTCGCTCTTTCTACCAGTTTTTTCAATAATAATATATTCACGTTCTACCATCAGAATACGTGCAAAATGCTGACGTATCAGATTTTCAATAGTATTCTGACTATCATTCAGGAAGGGTTCCAGAGGAACTTTATACAATGCAAGCTCCTGGTAATGAGTATCTTCCTCTTCATACAGAAAGGCACCTAATACTTCAATCAGTTTACGAATCTGTTTTACCAGCTTTTCAGCTCTTTCACGAGTAAGCTTCACAACAATCGTATAACGGCTCACACCTGCCACTTCTGATTCTGAGACATTGATACTCTCAATGTTTATCTTCCGGCGCGTAAAGATAATGGTAATTGCATTAAGCAACCCGCTTTTGTTTTCAGTCAGAACGGAGATGATAAACGTCCGTTCATTATCCGGTTGTGGAGTATTCATAAATACGTCTGATTATGGACTAAACCTTAGTGTCAAAATTTATTTAGTTATACTACTCTTTGATGGCCACAAAACGTAAACGTTTGTAGTCTGCAAACCACTTTCCATCATGAAAGTTGGTTGATCTCAAAGACTCTTTAATCTGGGCAAAGACTTCAGTCTTAGCTGTTTCTGATAATTCCTTCAATGCAAATCCTCTAAACATCTGAATCCAGTCAATAACGCCATTTTCAGGATCATCCAGTTCGGTGTCACGATCAAAATGAGCAGCAAATGTCACACGGAAGCCACTTCTTTCGAGCAACGGTGTATACTCTCCGATACTTGGAAAATAATTCGTATGCACATCTGTGTTCATTCCTTTAGCTCGTAAAGCTTCAGCTAAAGCAACCAAGATACGCTGCACATTTCCTTTTCCACCAAATTCAGCCACAAATCTACCTCCTGGTTTTAGCGCTTTGTATACACACTCGATTACTTTTTCAGGAGTGTGTATCCAATGCAATGTAGCGTTGGAAAACACAGCATCAAATGGTTCAGCAAACCAGAAGTCAGCACCACTCTTCTGAAAAAAAGCAATTTCCGGATAAGCATTCTGAGCCTTCGCAACCATTTCCGGCGAATTGTCAATACCTATCACTTCACAACCATAACCGGCAATTTTCTTAGCCAGATGTCCTGTTCCTGCACCTAAGTCCAGAATACGCTCACCTGCTTGTGGATTCAATAGGTTAATCACATCTTCACCATACTGAAACACAAAGGCATGTTTTGTATCATAAAACTGTGCATTCCACTGCTGAGTCTCATTCTGAGGATTAGGCATAGGGCATCTTTTATTTTTATGTAAAATTCGATAACGATCCGTAAAGTTTTCCCATAGCAGGCTAAAACTTTACGGATACTTTCACTAAATCACTCTAAACGAATATCCGTTACGGATGCTCCGGCAGGTACCATTGGGAATACGTTCTCTTCTGTCTCTACAATTACTTCCATAAAATAAGGACCTTTGGCATCCAGCATCTTCTGAACAGCTGCTTTCAGGTTTTCACGCTGCTCAACTTTCTCTGCAGGAATTGAATAGGCCTCAGCCAGCTTGATAAAGTTGGGATTGGTCATTTCTGTGAAAGAATACCGTTTTTCATGGAACAGTTGTTGCCACTGGCGTACCATACCCAGGAAGCTGTTATTCAATACCACAATCTTCACCCCGATGTTATACTGCATGATAGTTCCCAACTCCTGTACTGTCATCTGATACCCACCATCTCCAATCACAGCAATTACCTGACGGTCTGGTTTACCTAATTTGGCACCCATAGAAGCTGGCAGAGCAAAGCCCATAGTCCCCAAACCACCAGAAGTCACATTACTATCTGTTACTTTAAATTTGTAATAACGGGAAGTTGCCATCTGATGCTGACCTACATCGGTTACCACAATAGCTTCTCCATTTGTCATTTCAGAAATTACATTCACTACTTCAGACATCTTCAACTTACCAGTCTCAGGATATAGTGCATGTTGGATAACTTTATCATGTTCTATCTTATCACAATCTCTGAACTCCTGTATCCACTCTGTATGACTCTGTTTTTTGATCAATGGAGTTAGTTCATGTAAAGCCTCTTTTGCATCTGAATTAATAGCTACCGCCGTCTTTACATTCTTATCAATCTCAGCCGGGTCGATTTCGATGTGAATTACTTTTGCCTGACGGGCATACGTCTTCAGATTACCAGTCACCCGGTCGTCAAAACGCATTCCAATCGCAATCAACACATCACACTCATTCGTCTTGATATTAGGACCATAGTTTCCGTGCATTCCCAGATAGCCTACATACAATGGATGGTCAGTAGGAAATGCAGATAGGCCCATCAAGGTAGAAGCAACAGGGATATCGGCTTTCTCAGCAAATTCCACAATCTCTTTCTGGGCACCTGAAAGCAATATGCCGTGCCCTACCAGAATATAAGGCTTCTTAGCAGTATTAATTAATTCAGCTGCATCCTGTAAGCTCTGTTGAGTAGGCTTTGGATAAGGCGCATAGCTACGAATCTTCTCACATTTTTTGTAAGAGAACTGCATCATAGCATTCTGAACATCTTTCGTAATATCAATCAGAACAGGTCCCGGACGTCCGGATTTAGCAATAAAGAATGCTTTGGCAAATACAGCAGGAATTTCGTCTACATTCGTGATCTGATAATTCCATTTCGTTACAGGCATAGAGATACCAATCACATCTGTTTCCTGGAAAGCATCTGTTCCCAGTAAAGGAGAGGCAACCTGACCTGTTACACATACCAAAGGTGTAGAATCAATTTGTGCATCAGCAATACCAGTAATCAGGTTGGTAGCACCAGGCCCTGATGTGGCAAAACAAACTCCTACACGACCTGTTACACGGGAATACCCCTGAGCAGCATGAATAGCTCCCTGCTCATGGCGAACCAGTATGTGAGTCAGCTTATCTGCATATCCATATAAAGCGTCATAAATAGGCATGATAGCACCTCCCGGATAGCCAAAAATCGTTTCAACGCCTTCTTCAATCAGACAACGTAATACAGCTTCTGACCCGGAAATAGGATCTTGTTTTACACTGGTTTCTTTATCACTCTTTGCTTGTAATGTCTGCATATGTTTATCAGTTGATGATCAATTTATTCGTTAATGAGAGTTAACTGCTTGCAGAAATTCTCAAATAAATTAAATGGTAAGATAAATAGATATATTCAATCACTAGTCATAGTGAGCAATTGCTTTGTACACTTTTCCCTGTTCATTAAACAGAAAAAATTCCACTGCTTTTTTATTCAGTACTGACGTATAATAAATGGTTACAGAAGAAACGCTGCTGAGAACATCAATAATCTGAAAATGCAGATCCGGATACTTCTCTAATCCTTTTTCCCAATAGTTTCTGACTCGATCCTTTCCACTTAAAGTACCAGAAGGTTCGTTCATCAGACTCACAATCAAAGGTGTAGTCATTTCAAAGTCATCTGTGTAATGATCTAACACCCGATCCAGATCGTGTTTGTTCCAGGAATCTACCCAATCATGGGCGAATTCAGTTGCGATTTCTTTTGTAAGCATAGTTGTATAAATATAAAAATGTACGCTATTAGTCTTTCAGTCTGAGCTCTCCACAACCTATCTATTGTACCTTCTCATCCTGATGTCTTATAAATCTGTCACACATCCCTGTGATGCAGAAGATACACTTTTAATGTATTTTTTCAGGATACCCTGAGTGGCTTTATAAGCAGGTTGTACCCATGCAGCTCTACGGGATGCCATTTCTTCATCTGAAATAAGAACGTCAATTGTATTATTTATTGCATCAATACGTATAGTATCTCCATCTTTAATTAATGCAATAGGGCCACCTTCCTGTGCTTCAGGTGTAACATGTCCTACCACAAAACCATGTGTACCTCCGGAGAAACGTCCATCTGTGATCATAGCAACTTTATCTCCTAATCCAGCACCCATAATAGCAGAAGTAGGTTTTAGCATTTCAGGCATACCAGGTCCTCCTTTTGGTCCTTCATTGCGAATTACAACTACATGTCCAGGTTTAATTTCACCTTTAGAAGCAAACTCAATCAATGCTTCCTCGTTTTCACATACTTTCGCTATACCTTCAAAAAACTCCCCTTCTTTACCTGTAATCTTTGCCACTGCACCTTCCGGAGCCAGGTTACCAAACAATATCTGAATATGTCCGCTTTTCTTGATCGGATTAGAAATGGGACGAATAATAGATTGCGTTTCAAAATCCAGGTCAGGTACGTCTGCCAGATTCTCAGCAACCGTTTTTCCTGTTACAGTTATACAGTCTCCATGAAGCAATCCTTGCTGATACAAATATTTCATGATAGCAGGTACACCCCCAATAGATAATACATCTTCCATAAAGTACTTTCCACTAGGTTTCAGATCTGCCAGATACGGTGTACGATCACTGATAGCCTGTACATCCTGCAGAGTAAAGGTAATTCCTACGGCATGTGCAATAGCCAGATAGTGCAACACAGCATTGGTAGATCCACCTGTAGCCATTACTACAGTCAAAGCATTCTCAAACGCTTTACGTGTCATAATATCTCTTGGCAGGATCTGTTTTTCAAGGAGATTTTTCATAGCAGCCCCAATGTGTACACATTCCTGCAGCTTGCCTTCGTGTGTAGCCGGATAGGTAGAGCTATTAGGTAAACTCATACCCATAGCTTCCAGACTGGAAGCCATTGTATTGGCAGTGTACATCCCTCCACACGCTCCTTGTCCAGGAATAGAGTTCTGAATAACACCTTTATACTCTTCGTCGGATATATTATTAGCAAACTTGCGACCCAGTGCTTCAAAGGCAGAAACAATATCCAGCTTCTTTCCATTGTAATTACCAGAACGGATAGTTCCACCATATACCATAATTGCCGGACGATTCAACCTCCCCATAGCCATCATAGCACCTGGCATATTTTTATCACAACCTACTACAGCAATAACTCCATCATACCACTGAGCACTTACAACTGTTTCAATTGAATCAGCAATAATATCCCGGCTAGGCAATGAATAGGACATACCATCATTTCCATTGGTCATACCATCTGAAACACCAATAGTATTGAATATCAATCCTACCATTCCATTTTCCTGAATGCCTTTCTTTACATATACAGATAGCCCATTCAGGTGCATATTACATGGATTACCTTCATATCCTGTGCTGGCAATACCAATTTGAGCTTTACTCATATCAGTTTCTGTTAAACCGATACCATACAACATAGCCTGAGCAGCAGGATTTGTCACTTCTTGTGTTAATGTGCGCGAATATTTATTCAGTGGCTCGTTCATTCTTTTTAATCGAAATAGTAATAAATAGGTTTTTCAAAAGCTAGATTCTAACAAACAAAACAGCCTTTCACACATAAGAGCATGAAAGGCTGTCAGGCATATGTTTATGTCCGATTGCTGCATTTGGCAGCATCCTGAGATTGATACGATTTTATTGTTGCGCTTTTCATATTTTTTGGGTTGTAGTGATAAAAAAAAGACCTTCCTACGGTGAGAAAGGTCTTTTTCAGATATGCAATGCCTTTCTCACCCACTAATAAGAGAGAGTAGCACCACCACCAAAATAATATGTTGAATGAGTATTTTCACTTAGTAAAGTACTGTAAAAACGCTGCTAATTTCTGGAGTATTTTCTTTTTCTCCAAATAAAACTTACTATATTTTTCCTTTGAGATCTATAACAATATTTTATTTGCTACCTATCTTGATTCAATACCACAATATTCTGTGAAATATCCTTTTTATTCGAGTTTACAGGAATTTCCTCGGTAACTTAGAACCTATCATGTAATAATCTTTCTTAAATGCCTCAGAATTATTCTCAAGTTACTAAAAATCAATATATCTGGACACTATAAATACAGTAAAAAAATAGTATGGGAACAACAAAAAATAACTCTCAATGCATAGCATAAACTATCCATAGCTCTTTTCAACCTGATAGAAGTATTCTAAAACATTCATTTCTGCAAATATATTACACAAAAAGCAGTAGTGTATAATTGTGTTTTTCCTACGCATATCTTATACGAGTTTTGCTTTATCTATTTGATAATCAAGCAACATTTCACTAAAAAGTATAACAGTTACAATACAACCATTCTCTTATACTACAACATACTTACTTTATTGTCGGGATATCCATGTATAAATCATTCACTATTTTGTTAAAACAAATAGGTCACTATTCTATTTTAACAGGATTCCTAATCCTTGGTACATTCATTTCAGTAAGCGCCCAGCAAACAGCCCAAGCCGAGATTGATACAACTACTACATATGACTATTATTCTATGTCACTGGAAGAACTGCTGAAGTTAAAAGCTTCCGGAGTGACTATGTCAAGTGAACTTGAGAAGTTAATAAATTCCTTGATTGGGGTTGCCTCACAAAAAGCCCAGTCTTCCCGAAAATCACCAAGTATTGTTTCACTCATTACAGAAGAAGACATCAAATCTTCAGGAGCCCGAGACCTGATAGATGTCTTACGTATGGTGCCTGGCTTTCAATTTGGTATGGATACCCAAGGCGTTACAGGCCTTAGTATAAGAGGAAACTGGGCACATGAAGGGAAAGTACTATTACTGCTGGATGGACAAGAGATGAATGAAACAATGTACAGTACCTTACAATTTGGCAACCACTTCGATGTAAGTCAGATAAAACGGATTGAAATAATCCGAGGGCCCGGTTCTGCTATTTATGGTGGCTATGCAGAATATGCAGTAATCAGTATCATCACCAAAAGCTATGACGACCTGAAAGGACTACAGATTACAGGTACCTATGGAACTATGGAGCATGCCTATGCCCGACGCAATATCAGTATTTCTGCTGGTCAGAAAATAGGAAACTGGGGACTTTCTCTTGCAGTATTTGCAGGACAAGGCCAGCGTAGTGATCAACCTTTCACTTCATTTTATCAGGGAATAAGTCGCATAGATACAGTATATAATGGGCAGGAAATCCAGCGTATTGATACTTCCTATGTGCCACAGACGTATTCCATGAAAAATAATTCGGCACTGAATCCAACCAATGTAAATCTTGGTATAACATACAAAAACTGGACATTCCGGGGAATTTATGATGACTACCAAGCCACTATTCGAGATGGGTATGATGTCAGTTTGAGTCGGGCATATCCCAATAATTTCAAGTCATGGCTGGGGGAAATCAAATACAAATGGGAAATTAACAGCAAACTTACTATAACTCCACGTCTGAGTTTCAAACGCCAACTTCCCTGGCAATATATAGGTAATGCAGATGAATACTCTTCTTATAACAAACAGGCAGATCGTAGTCGGGGAAGCATCACCATTACCTATGATCTATCACGCCGTGTCAACATTATAGGTGGTGGAGAATTTTTTAATGACAGAGGATATAACTTCTCTAAGGAAGGTGATACATTGTTTTATAATGGAAGCAGACATGTTAGTTTCAATAATAAAGCTCTGTTTGCTCAAACTTTACTTAAATTCTCTTTAGCACATATTACAATAGGAATGCGCTATGATCACAATGATGCCTTTGGATCTGCGTTTGTTCCTCGTTTAGGTATTACCCGTAAGTTTGATAAACTTCATCTTAAAGTATTATATTCCAATTCATTCCGTGCCCCTGGAATTGAAAATATCAATTTTAGTATTGACAATCATATTAACCCCGAAAAAAGCAGTGTCCTGGAAATGGAAGCTGGCTACCAGATTGGTAAAAATTCTTTCCTGACAATAAACCTTTTTGATATAACCACTAAAGATCCTATTGTCTACAATTTTGAAGAGGGTGATTCCTATCAAAACTTTCCCAGAAGTGGCAGTAGCGGTTTGGAAATGGAATACAAACTAAAAGAGCGCTGGGGATTCCTGACAGTAAGTTATGCTTTTTATACTACTTCATGGAAGAAAGAAACTATTTCTCTTTATAGTGTACCAGGTAAAAATAATGTCACGCTTGGAAATCCTGCTCATCAGATAGGCATAAACAGCAATGTACACCTGGGCTCAGACTGGTCTGCGAGTCTTTCTGGTACTTTACTAAGTAACAGGTACGGCTATATTGCACCGGAAACAGTTGGAAAATTTACCCCTGCCGCCTTATTGAATACGTTTATTCGCAAACAAAACCTTCTAACTTCAGGTCTTGAAGTCGGATTAGGCATCTATGATATACTAAACCAAAAGTTTGCATTTATTCAACCTTATAATGGCGGTCATGCTCCCCTACCAGGTCCATCACGAGAGTTTCTGATTCGTGTTTCCTATACGTTGAAACAAACTAATTAATCTCTATTTTGTAGAATATGAAACAATATTATTCCCTGATTTATATAGTAGTATTCAGTCTCGTACTACCTGTATTACAAGCTTCAGCTCAACAGGTAGACAGCAAACTAACCTGCATTTTCATTTACAACTTTACCAAGTACATTAAATGGCCTCCCAACACAGAAAGTGGTGACTTTGTGATTGGAGTTTTGGGTGATAGTCCAGTAGAGGCTGAACTACAAAAATTAACGTCCAAACTAAAAGTTAATGGCGTACGAAACATTGCCGTCAAAAAATTTAGCTCAGATGCCAACGCAAGTACTTTACAAACTTGCCATATTTTGTATATATCTAAAAAAGAAAGCAAAACACTTAAAGAGTTGAGCAATACACTAAGCAGCTCATCTACTCTACTAGTTAGTGAAGGTATGGGTATGGCCAACAAAGGCAGTACCATAAGTATATATATAGACGAAGAAACGGATCAGATCAAACTGGAACTCAACAAAAAGATGCTGGAAAGCCATAAACTTAAAGCATCTTCTGAGCTTTTGGCATTAGCAGTAGTAATCTAGCGTATGCAGAATATTATTGTGTGCCACTATATGTGCCTCTAAACTCAATCACAAGCATGAAAAGACATATGTCTCTCTATTCTGTAAAAACCTGTCATCTGGCAATTATTTTTATTTTCTTAAGCCACTGTCAACTTTTTGCTCAAGATATCGAAAGCAAAATGCGAGCAATATTTATTTATAACATTGCCAAGAATATCAACTGGCCGGAAAGTGCCCCTAAAGGTGATTTTGTGATAGGTATTGTAGGAGACAATTCTATTGCAGGTGAACTGGATAAGATGATATCCAATACTACTGCCACTAACGGCAGAACAACTATAGTAAAGAAGATAGCAGCCAGTCATGCTGTAGGTGTAATCGAAAATTATCACATACTATACTTTTCAACGAAAGAAACCCAGGCGATGCAGCCAATTATCACTAATGCAACTAAGCTTCCGGTATTACTTATTGGCGAGAAATCCGACAACTCCTGTAAAGGAAGTACATTATGCTTTAGTAAAGACACAAATAATAAGTTACGACTGGAATTACACAAACTTTCGTTGGAACAACATCGCTTAAAAGCGACTAATGATTTGTTACGTATAGCTACAGTTATTGACAATTAACTTTTTGTTTATATATTTGTGGCACAAAAGCGGGAGTAGCTCAGCTGGTAGAGCGCGACCTTGCCAAGGTCGAGGTCGCGGGTTCGAACCCCGTCTCCCGCTCTCTTTAAGAAAAAATTTAAAAATATTTTTTCTTGCACTTTTCCTAGAAATCTCCTCTCTTTAACCCATCGCAGTATATTAAGTATATAATAGCTTTTCCAGTTTGTATTTTTTATTCTTTTCCTGAAAAGAAACATCCCAATAAGGTAATTTCCTAAAAAAATATTCCAATTGAAAATTTGCAAATGTGATTTCATCTCGCTTACCTTTGTATCACATTTGGTATTAACCAGTAAATAACTACAAAGAAATGTTACAGCACATTACATATCGTTCAACCAAGCCGGCTATGCTGATAAACTTCGGAAGAAGTAATGACAGCCGTGTAGGCGAGGTATATTCGGGCGTATGTAAGTGTGACCCTCTAAATAACCAACCATAGGTTTCTTTAGTAATCAACACACAGATATACAGCCCGAACCCAAAAAGTTCGGGTTTTTTATTTTCTATCCCTTTTCAATTCACGATTTCAGCTTCTAAAGCGGAAAAACGGCTAGAAAACAAGCGAAAGCTTATAGTTAACAAATTTCAATTTATTCAGAACATTCGAAAGTTCTGAATTCGTCTCGATAATGATCGGGAAATGTTCTTTGAAATCATGGCGCACTCTGCTCTGTCGTCTAAGGGCTGAAGATTTCCGGCTTTGAACTGGAAGATGGACGTTCGAATCGTCCCGGAGCAACAAACAAGTCTGAAGACACACTTCAGATAAGGATATTGGGTGTCGTAGAAAAATGTTACTTCGAATGATAATCGGCAGGTTGGAGGTTCGAATCCTTCTCATACTCAGGTATGGTAGCTCAGTGGTTAGAGCAGCAAAATGTACATTTTTCGTTTATCACCCCTACTCCTTTGGACTAAGGAAAAAGTCACTGCATTTTCTATGCGGAGATACAGGTTTAATTCCTGTAAGGAGTCCAAGGCAGGCTGCCACAAAATGAGTGTCGTATGCAAGAGTTACTTCGGTTATATTGGTTCGATTCCAAAACCGGACTGTCTGCAAAACAGATAGATCCGGATACTCCAGAAGTACATTCTGAGAGAAAGACTCTTGCAGCATATAACCTCAGCATACAGATTAGCAAAAGGCAATTGGCAAGACGTTCTTTTCAGTAAAGCTAATTTGTATAATGCCGATTGCCTTCTTTTTGGTTTATCAAATCATGGCTGATTATATCTGCTATTGGCAGATGGCAAGGGTTCAATTCCCTGATAAATCTCCAGGGTTATAAACCCCCAAAGTAGTGCCTGCCTTCTTAGTGGGCCTCATTCGCAGAAGTGAGATGTGGTTAATCCAACCACTCCTGTTTGCAAACGGGAGCGTTCAAAAAGGACACACTGAAAGCAAAAAAAATATCAATGAAACAAAAAGTGCCGTAGGGAAGAGTTACTTCATACTATAATGGTCCTAAGGTAGCGTATATCGGGTAACCGATAGAGCGAAGCCAATGCCTGTAAAGGTGCAAGTCCCACCCGTTGGGATGTCGAAGGCGTGTCCACTGTCCTATACGCAGGATAAGGACGACGGCGAAAAGCCAGATCTCTTCCCGCTTGTAGCCTTTTTTTAAGTAAAAAATGGAGAGGTGCCAGAATGGTTAACGGAGCAGTTTGCTAAACTGTCGTACGTGTCAAAGCGTATTGTGGGTTCGAGTCCCACCTTCTCCACCAAGGTCTCGGGGTGTAGCGTAGTCAGGTTAGCGCGCCACATTTGGGATGTGGAGGCCGCAGGTTCGAATCCTGCCACCCCGACAAAAGAGTGTCGTAAAAAAGTCATACTTCGTTCCAATCTGTTGTACAGGTGTAACCCCTGTTCCTGAATGATCAGGATAGTTTAATATTTCAGAACACAGGTAACTCGATAGAGCCCATAGAAGACTTTTTGCTTGTTGCCTCTTGTATGTAATCTGGAAGTACGCCAAAGATGGAGAGTTGGAGCTGACTGTAAATCAGTTGCCTTCGGGCTGAGTAGGTTCGAATCCTACTGCTTCCACTATGAGTGCCGTAGAAAAGTGTTACTTCGACACGCTGACTTTGGAAGTCGGAGCTTGCAGGTGTAAATCCTGCTCACACGTTGGTGTGATGGTGCAATTTTAAAAGTCACTTTTCGTCTGTTGCCTCAATCTATAAACTATGCATTACCATTAAAAAGTGTCGTTAATCACCTTTAACCAATTACTACAACTATGAAATTTAATATTCTTACTAAAAACAAAAACCAGATTGTAAACCATGAAGGTGCACCTGCCTATACAATCACTTCAGAACTGGAACTATATTCAGCAGTAGTAACCTCTTCACTTTCTGATCAGTTCTATGAAAAGGCAGATCAGAAAATAGATCGCATCCGAATCCTGATCCAGAAGGTTGATCCGGTATTTGTGGCACAACTTGCTGTATATGCTAGGGAACGAATGCATCTGCGTTCTATACCTCTGGTATTGGCAGTTGAGCTAGTCCGGGTACACTCAGGAGACCAACTGGTATCCAAAATGGTAAGCCGGATTATCCAACGTGCAGATGAAATTACCGAACTGCTAGCTTATTACCAGGCAGCTAACCGTAGGGATGGAATCAAAAAACTGGGAAAACTTTCTAAACAACTACAGAGAGGTATTGCACTGGCCTTCAATAAATTTGACGAATACCAGTTTGCAAAATACAACCGTGAGGCAGAAGTGAAACTACGAGATGCATTGTTTCTGGTACACCCAAAAGCAAAAGATGAAACCCAACAACTGCTCTTCGATAAAATCGTGAATGATGGACTGACAGTACCTTACACATGGGAGGTTGAACTATCTGCACTAGGTCAGCAATCCTTTGAAAATGAAGCAACTCGTCAGGCAGCAGTTAAAGCAAAATGGGAAGAACTGATTGATTCTGGTAAACTGGGTTATATGGCATTGCTACGAAACCTGCGAAATATCCTACAGGCAACAGTTAGTGAACAACATATAAATCGGGTTGCAGACCGACTGGCCAATGAGAGAGAAGTTAAAAATTCAAAACAGCTTCCATTCCGATTTCTGGCAGCATACCGGGAACTGAAAGAAGTGAACACAGTATACACTTCACTGATACTAAATGCACTGGAAGATGCGGTAAAAGTTAGTGCAGCTAATATCAAAGGATTTGATATTAATACAAAAGTATTGCTTGCGTGTGATGTTTCAGGTTCTATGCAAACCTTTATCTCACCACGTAGCCGAATACAAAACTATGATATCGGTCTGATCCTGGCTATGCTTCTACAATCCCGTAGCAAATCAGTAATTTCAGGTTTCTTCGGTGATCGGTGGAAAGTAGTCAATCTGGCAAGCAACCATATTCTGGCTAACACCACTGAATTACGCAGACGGGAAGGTGAAGTAGGATACGCAACGAATGGTCATCTGGTGATACAGGATCTGATTGACAAAGGCCAAGTAGTGGACAAAGTCATGTTCTTCACAGATTGTCAGCTATGGAATAGCAAAGGTGATGGCAACAACATTGCCAAACTATGGGGCAAATACAAACAGATTGCTCCCAATGCTAAAATCTACCTTTTTGATCTGGCAGGCTACGGACAAATGCCACTACGGACTGAAAGTAATGATGTATTCATGATTGCAGGTTGGTCAGACAAAGTATTTGATATACTGGAGGCCATTGAAAATGGCAGCAATGCAGTAGCTGAGATTGAAAAGATTATCCTTTAATATTCGAATAGCAGGTTGAGATGATGCATTACTCAACCTGCTTGTAAATAGAGTTTTAACAGACTTCTCACTCCCAATGGAAAAACTATTTGAGATTTCGAAAACACAGAAAAAGTTACTCTCTATCTATTTACGGGGAGATAGCAAATTCTGGTTGGGCTATATCCTAAACTATACCTCAGAAACCATAGACCTTCAACACTTTAGCACTCTTGGGAAACCGGATGGAATCATTGTAATAAAGACCTATAACATTGAAAGAGTAGAATTTACAAATGACTATACAAGATCCTTTGACCACTTGATTCAAAATAGCCAGCTACTGGAGACACAGACAGTGCAGGAACTGGAAAGCTCTCTTATCAACGAATGGCCAATGAATGTACTTAAGCAATTTCTGGAAAAGCTGATTTCTCTTGAAGTTAACGATACACTTGAAACAGGCTTTGTACGCGAAACTGGCGATGATTGTGTGATTATTCACTCTATTGGTACACTTGGAGAAGATAATGGTCTGGCATGTTATAGGATTGCAGACATTAATTCAATTCAAGTGGATACACAAAGACAGAGAAAAGCAGAACTACTTTATCGCTGGCGGAAGGAAAAAAATAAGCTTAGACAAAATTGATTACAAGAAAGGTATTGTAGAAAAGAAATACTTGACTGATGACTGTACCTCATCGTATAGAGTCGTAATCGGAAAAGATTCTTTTCACTTATAAATTTTTACAATTATTGAAAACTACAACTTGAAAACTATGAAAGATTTACAAAACCTCCGCAATATCGGCTTTATTGCCCATGTCGACTCTGGTAAAACCACACTCTCGGAAGAAATACTCTTCTTAGCAGAAGCCATTCATCGGCGTGGTAGCGTAGATGGTGGCAATACAGTTACAGATAGTATGCCCGAAGAACAACAACGTGGCATTACCATTAAGTCCTCTTGTGTCAAGTTCTACTGGACTGTAAAAGAATAAAGAGTGTAAGGAGTGTTAGTGTACGATTGTAAACTAACACTCTCCTCTAAAATATTGGGTGTCGTAGAGAAGAGTTACTTCGCCTTTAACGCCATGGGTCGCAGGTTCGAATCCTGCCTTTATCACTATTTATGATAGAGTAGCTCAGTGGTAGAGCAATGTAATAGTCTCTTTTCGTTAGTTACCCCAATTCTTCTTGACTCAAACAGAAAACACATGATTGCGGAATGACAGTAGCTGGTATCTGAGAGGTCTCATAAGCCTCCGCCTTGTGCCTCGCGGGTTCGAGTCCCGCTTCCGCAACCAAAGAGTGCCGTTGGAAAATGTTACTTCGTTAGACTACGGATCTAAAATTGATTATTTGATTCTTCGCTTATCGCCTCTTTTTATTCGCCCGTAACTCAGTGGCTAGAGTACCTCACTTTTAATGAGGGAGTCATGGGTTCAAATCCCATCGGGCGAACCTAAAAATACTATTGCTTCGTCGTTCAAAGGATAGGACAGCTGGCTACGAACCAGCAGATAAACGTTCGACTCGTTTCGAAGCAACCAAGGGAGTGTACTACATGGGATGTCGTAAAAAAGAGATACTTCGTTCGATTCAAAATTGAAAGGTTGCAGGTTCGATTCCTGCTTCTGCTTAGGCAGGATAGCTCAATGGTAGAGAAATGTGCTCTTTTTGCCTGTCACTCCTCAATGTAGTAACAACTTTCTGAATTTATTCCTATATAAAAGGTGTCGTAAATCAGAGGTACTTCTATCATACCCTTGTATGCTATAGCTTAATCGAGACAAAGCGTCCTGTGTAAACAGGAAGATGCGGTAAAAGCCCGTAATAAGACTCTGATTGCCAGTTACCCTTTTAGTTTTTATTCAATTAATGGTATCAATCAATACTACACTACGACTATGAGAAAATTAGCATCGATTCAACGAATCAAAAATCTGGAGCCTATTCCAGAAGCAGACGCCATTGAAAAGGCAACTGTCCTTGGCTGGCAACTGGTGGTCAAAAAAGGCGAATTTGCCGTTGGCGACCTCTGTGTATACTGTGAAATCGACAGTCTGCTGCCTGAAAAACCTGAGTTTGAATTTCTTAAAGCCAGGGGTATGAGAATACGTACAGTACGGCTGAGAGGTCAGGTTTCTCAGGGTATTTGTTTTCCATTACATATTCTGCCAAAAGATACACCTATCACTGAGGATCTGGATGTAACGGATATTTTGGGCATTATCAAATATGAACCACCTGTACCTGCTCAATTGGCAGGAATAGCCAAAGGCCTGTTTCCCAGTTTTATTCCAAAAACAGATGAAACCAGAGTGCAGGTACTTCAGGAACTATTGGATGCCTGTCAGGGTGACACATGTTACGTCACAGAAAAATTGGATGGATCTTCTGTAACGTACTACCTCAGAAATGGAGAATTTGGTGTATGCAGCAGAAACCTGGAATTGTTCGAAACACCAGATAACTCCTTATGGAAAGTAGCCAGAACATTAAAAATCGAAGAAAAACTGAGAAGCCTGAATGGAAACTTTGCGCTGCAAGGTGAGATCATTGGGGAAGGCATTCAGGGTAACCTGTACAAATTAAAAGGTCAGACAGTACAATTCTTCAATGTATTTGACATTGATCAGTATAAGTACCTCGATTTCGAAGGCTTTCAGAAAACGATAACTCAGTTGGGTCTGACACCCGTACCTGTTCTGGAAACTGACTTTGCTCTTAGCAATGATATCCAGGCACTGGTTGAAAAATCAAAAGCAAAGTCCGTATTGAATCCAGCTGTCTGGCGGGAAGGTATTGTTATCAGGCCTCTGACAGAAAAGGTGGGTACACTAGGTAGAGTATCTTTTAAAGCCATCAATCCGGAATTCTTATTGAAATACGAATAAATTGATTCAAACGAAAATCCCTCTTTAGAGATATGGAATTACAGGTACAAACATTCTTACGGAGCAAGTCTCTGAATGACCTGACTACACAATATGGGATACGGGTCAACAGACATAAGCAGTATCCTCATCTGGTACAATTAAAATATGATCAGCTTGAGTCCCCTATGCGTGAACCTGTGGTTCAGGAATGTCGGGGGATTATTCTGGATGAGTCAAACAATTGGGAGATTGTATCTTTTCCTTTCAAAAAGTTTTTCAATTACGATGAGTTTTATGCATCCACTATAGATTGGACTCAGGCACGGGTATATGAAAAGATAGATGGGTCTATTATGACACTCTATTTTTATAATGGAGCCTGGCATATAGCCTCTGCCAGTTTACCCGATGCCTCAGGGCTGATCAGAGACCAGACTTTTACCATGAGTGAATTGTTCTGGAACACATGGAAAAGTAAGGGATATAAACTACCTACTGAAACAGATTGGTGTTATGTGTTCGAGCTTACCTCTCCCTATACACAAATAGTAGTGCCTTATACAGAAAACAATCTGGCTCTGTTAGGTGCCAGAAATACGAAAACCCTGCAGGAAGAATTTCCGGAAACAGTAGCAGTAAAATACAAATGGGATGCCGTCCCGTCCTTTCCGTTAACCAAACTTGAAGAAGTATTGGAAGCTGGCAAGCAGCTGAATCCCATGAAACAGGAAGGCTTTGTAGTATGTGATGCAAACTTTAACCGGGTTAAAATAAAATCTCTGCAATATATAAGTATAGGATTCCTGAGAGGGATTGAAGACAAAACTACTCATCGGTATCTGCTGGAAATTATCAAAACCAATGAAGGTTCAGAGTTTCTCTCTTATATGAAGGAATATACAGAGCCTTATCAGAAACTAAAATTGAAATATGATGCCCTAATTTATGAATTGGAGACTCATTGGAATCAGATCAAAGATATTGAGGATAGAAAAACCTTTGGTATTAGTGCCAGTAGCACCAAAATTCCAGGTGTATTCTTTCAGTTACGGGATCAAAAAGTGCATTCTGTGAAAACCTATCTTTATGAGATGAAAACTCAGGCTTTACTGGATGTACTGAATAAAATGTAAAAAATGAATCTACAACTATGAAATTATGCTTAGTCCGAAACCACGATTACTTCTGGTTGGCCTTGAACCGCCGGAAGTTACCGCAATTACCAGTCAACTCGACTGCCTGACAGTTGTTTATGAACACCTGCCACTGAGTAAGCTGGTTGATGGCAACTTGTATGTGGAGAGTCGTTTACATCCTGGTACTTTCCTAAAGGTAGACAAAGTAATCTACCATGGTATCTTCGAAAATGATTTTGATTTTCTAACACTATTAGCTCTATGGAATGGGCCTTGCCTTCCAGACGCCGGAGGTATGATGGATTGCCGACTTCGACATTCTGGACTGGTAAGAGCACTACGTGTTACGAAATTTGGAGATATTCCAAGAGGAATGTCTCTTACTTCAGGTGAATGGCATGCTCAGCAACCTACTGTAGCGAAATGGAGTAACTGGCACTGTGGAGAAAACAAAGCACGTATTCAGGATACATGGACATCTCCGGATGAAATAACAGTTTACGAACCTTTTATAGAAGGCGACGCTGTTCGGATTATGCTTATTGGTGATAAAGTCTGGCAAATTCACCTGAAAGGGGAAGACTGGCTCAAGTCTATTCATCACCCGGATGCAGCTCAAATGCTTGTTGATTCAGACCTGGAAGAAGATGCAAAACGTTTAGCAAACTACTTCCATTTTCAGATAGTAGGCATTGACTATATGATAGGTATTGATGGAAAGAAGTATCTTCTGGAAGTAAATCATATCCCCAATGTCACTGTGTTTCCTTTTGTGCGTGAAGCATTTATTGACTTCGCTATACAGTGGGTAAAACAATAAGGTTTTCCAACCTTAACAACTACAACTATGAAACTTTTATTAGCTTATAAAGAACAGGGACTGGGCGAAGCCTGGAGAGAATACTTCCGGGATCAGCCCGATGTCCAAATCCTTAACACGGATATCACACAACTTAGTTGTGATGCCATTGTGAGTCCGGCAAACTCGTTTGGATTTATGGATGGAGGCTTAGATTATCTACTTTCTGAGCGGTTTGGCTGGGATTTGCAGGACAGAGTACAAAAAGAGATCTCGGAATTGCCAGAACGAGAATTGCTGATAGGCAAGGCGTTGGTGATCCCAACCTTTGATTCAAAAATCCCTTATCTGATTTCGGCACCTACCATGCGAGTACCAATGGATTTCATGATCCATGCTTCTTTGAATGCATATCTGGCAATGAAGGCAATCTTAGTTGCCACAACATCTCATCCTGATATAGCAACGGTAGCCATTCCCGGACTTTGTACCGGAGTGGGTAAAATGCCTTATAGGATAGCTGCCCGTCAGATGTTTTATGCTTATGAAGATATTATCCTTCAGAAGAAAAGAAAGCTTGACAACTTTGGTGATGCTCAGAAATTCCAGATAGAACTCAATCCGGCTGGAATGCTCTGGAATTAGCAATCAATTTTAATAACTACAACTATGAAAGATACTTTAGGCGACCGGATGAAAATGTACTATGAAGACAGAACCCGGTTTGCCTTACCCAGACGTACCTATACCATTATCAGAATAGATGGAAAGGCATTTCACACCTATACCCGTGGATTAGTCCGCCCTTTTGATGATCAGTTTATGCAGGATATGGATACAACTGCCAGCTTTTTATGTGCCAATATTCAGGGAGCTCGCTTTGCGTATGTGCAATCAGATGAGATTTCTATTGCTCTAACTGATTTTGATAAACTCACTACTGCTGCCTGGTTTGATGGCAATATTCAGAAAATGGTTTCCATCTCTGCTAGTCTGGCGACAGCGAAGTTCAATGAATTGAGACCAGGGAAACTGGCATATTTTGACAGTCGGGTATTTACTATTCCATTTCAGATAGAAGTTGAAAACTACTTTATCTGGAGACAACAGGATGCTACCCGAAACTCCATCTCTAATGTAGCTCAGTCATTGTATACCCACAAAGAGTTGACCAATAAGAGCAGCGATCAAAAACAGGAGTTGATTTTTCAGAAAGGCATCAACTGGAATAACTATGCTCCCCGATACAAAAGAGGACGCATCATCTCCAAAGAATCCTTTGAAAAACAAGGTGCTTTACGCAATCGATGGACTGTAAGTGATGTTCCAATTTTTACTCAGGATCGGGCCTTTCTGCAAAACTTATTAATGCCTGTATCAACAGAATAATTAAATTCCCTGCTACTTAGTGTAGCAGGGATTACATTAAGCTAATTCAAACCATTGCCCTGTCGTCCAAGGGATAGGACGGTCGGCTTCTACCCGACAAATGAATGTTCGAATCATTCCGGGGTAACCAATGTACATCACAATTTAATTATACATAAACCTGCAAAACATTTATTTCACAATGACCACAGAAGGTATAGCACAAATAACCGCCGCAGATATCAGGGAGTTGATTTACGGCTTTGAGAGTGGAACGCTTCCGAAAGAAAAGTGGACACACGAAGCACACTTGCTGATGGCATTGTGGTATCTGTGGTCTTACTCCAGCAACGAGGCGATTCCCAGAATTTGTGAAGGTATACAGAAATACAATATAGCATCCGGAGGTCAGAATACTGATACGTCCGGCTACCATGAAACGCTAACCCTTTTCTGGATTTCTGTAGTAGCAAAATTCCTGGAAAAACATATTTTAGAAACCTCTATCGAAGCTCTGGCCAATCAACTTGTAGAAGAAAAATATCCAACATCTCTCCCACTTAACTATTACAGTCGGGAGCAGGTATTTTCAGTACAAGCCCGAAAGGAATGGGTTGAGCCTGATATAAAACCGTTGAGCGAATAAAAAAAACAGATTCGCTCATGTAATCTTATGAGCAATAAATTAAATAATAACGAATTAAAGGCAATTGGTATTAAAGATGAAGCCTTGCTGGAACTGGCAGGCAGATTAGCCAAAAGTCTGATTAAAAATAAAACCTATACAAAAGAAGCTTTACTGGCTTTTTATAAAGAATTATTAAAGAATCCGGATAGCTATACCTCCAATGAATTGTTTGCCGAACTGGCAGAGGAAGTAAAAAGCAGGGCATCTTTGTTCAAAAAATCCCAGGCCATTGTCCAATCGTTTGAGTTACGGACTGATCCCTTGGCTTATCCAATTTATGGAACTGAGCACATATCAGATGACGCCAAACATCAGATGAATGCAGCTATGCAACTACCAGTAGCAGTAGCAGGAGCCCTAATGCCTGATGCGCACTCAGGATATGGACTGCCTATTGGAGGAGTACTAGCTACAGAACCTAATATCATCATTCCTTATGCAGTAGGAGTTGATATTGCCTGTAGAATGTGTCTGTCTGTGTTTGACATCAATGCTATTTTTCTGGATCAGAAAACAAAACTACTGAAACAACATCTGTTAGATCATACCTACTTTGGCCTGGATGGAGAAAATAGAGACCAGTTATCAGATACCATTTTCGATTTACCTGAATGGAAATCAACTGCTCAGATCAGACAGTTGCGTTACAAGGCAGAAAAACAATTAGGCACCTCAGGTACTGGCAATCACTTTGTGGAATTGGGTATTCTGGATATTACAGAGCAAACACCAGAATTGAAGTTACCGAAGGGCAAGTATCTGGCGTTACTAAGTCATTCGGGATCAAGAGGATTTGGGGCTAATATTGCTACTCACTACTCAAAGATTGCAACAGAAAAGACGAAACTTCCCCGAGAAGCACAACATCTGGCCTGGCTAGATCTGAATACCGAAGAAGGGCAGGAATACTGGATTGGAATGAATCTGGCAGGTGAATATGCCTCTGCATGTCATCATCAGATCCATCGCCGGCTAGCACAGGCTATTGGCAGTAAACCTGTAGCGATGGTTGAGAACCATCACAACTTTGCATGGAAAGAGACCCTGGCAGATGGCCGGGAAGTAATGGTACATCGCAAAGGAGCTACCCCAGCAGGTAAAGGTGTAATGGGTATTATACCTGGTTCGATGACACAACCCGGTTTTGTAGTACGTGGCAAGGGGGATTCTTCATCGATCTGTTCTGCTTCACATGGTGCAGGCAGACTGTTATCCCGTTCCAAAGCCTTAAAAACGATTACCAGACCAGAACTCAAACAAGTACTGACTGATAAAGGAGTCACATTGATTGGAGGAGATCTGGATGAAGCACCTATGGTGTATAAGGACATTAATCAGGTTATGAGTTATCAAAATGATCTGGTTGAAGTACTTGCTCGGTTCACACCTAAGATCGTACGTATGGCAGATCCGGATAAACGTACCAAAGGTTGGGAAGGATAATCTATCCGGTCATTCGGGTCAATAACCTGAATGATCGGATTTTTCGTAATTTACAGCTATAACTATGAGAACAACACATACCCACCGACTTCAACTGGCAGAACAATCCTTATTGGGTCTGGCAGTTGGAGATGCATTTGGAGAAAAGTTTTTCCTACCTCCTGGTCAACTTGAAACTTATTTGACTAATCGGTGGATGCCTTCCGCACCCTGGCATTTTACGGATGATACCGTTATGGCAATGGGAGTATATGCCAGTCTGCAACAGTATGGAGAGATTAATCAGGATGTCCTTGCCCAAACTTTTGCAGATAACTACCAGAAAGATGATAGACGAGGATATGGAGGAACAGCCCATAGTATATTACGGCAAATAGGTGCAGGTAGTGACTGGCAAATTGTTTCTTCCTCTGTATTTGATGGAATGGGCTCAATGGGAAATGGAGCAGCAATGCGTGCAGGTTTAATTGGTGCCTACTTTTATGATGATTTACCCAAAGCAGCAGAACAGGCATGTCTCTCCGCAGAAGTAACACATTTTCATCCAGAGGGGCAGGCAGGTGCCATTGCAATAGCTATTGCAGCCGCCTTAGCCTGTCAGATATCGTTGTTTCAGGTACAATTATCGCCTCAGGAGTTTATCGAAAAAGTATGTGAGTATATACCAGAAGGTGAAACATTATCCAGAAGTAGAAGAGGTATTCATCTATCGCCCAATACAAACATACAAACCATTGTAGATGTACTTGGCAACGGTTCAGATATTACAGCTCAACGTACTGTTCCCTTTACACTTTGGGTGGTAGCACATCATCTTTATAATTACGAAGAAGCTATCTGGACTACAGTGAATGGATTGGGAGATCGAGATACCACTTGTGCGATAGTAGGGAGTATTGTGTCATTATCAGCTGGTAAGCAAGCCATTCCTGACAAATGGATTCAGACAACGGAATCCATTTATGATAGTATATTCCTTCATTTTTTGTAACTATTCTTAAATACGACAACTATGTTCAAACTTTCAGAAATACCTCTTTTTAAAACGCTTGAAAACTCCAAAAGTATCTTACTTGCCGGAGCTGGAGGCGGATATGATATATACTGTGGTTTGCCACTTTATTTTGCTTTGAAAGCAATGGGAAAGGAAGTGCATCTGGCTAACCTGTCATTTACATATTTACCGATGACCAACTCTGAGAAAGTATTTGATCAGTGTTATCTGGTTAAGGCAGGTGATAAGAACAACCACCAGATCAACTACTTTCCTGAAAAATACCTGGCAGACTGGTTTTTAACTGAACAACAAGAACAGGTTAACATCTATGCATTTGAGCTTTCAGGTGTGCAACCAACCAAGAAAATCTATGATCAGATTATAGAAAGACATTCCATCGATACAGTGATTCTGATAGATGGAGGAACCGACAGTTTGATGTTTGGAGATGAAGAAGAACTGGGTACACCTCTGGAAGATAGTTGTTCACTGGTAGCAGTTAATAAAACGTCTGTTAAAAATAAACTACTGGTTTGTCTGGGCTTTGGAGTAGATCGGTTTCATGGCGTTTCACACTTCCGCTTTCTGGAAAACACCTCGAAGATACTGGCGGAAGGAGGTTTTCTGGGAAGTTTTCATTTGCTACCTACTATGCCGGAAGTTGAAAAGTATATGTCTGCTGTTAACTATGTTAATCAGCACATGGAACGTCAGAGTATTGTATCTAACTCTATCGTTAGTGCCATAGAAGGAAAATTCGGAGACTTCCACCGCACCCTCCGTACCAGCGGTAGTGAACTCTGGATTAATTCACTGATGTCTATTTACTGGTGCTATCAGGTACAAGATGTAGTACACAATCTTAAGTACTATACTTATATAGCTAACTCACAAACACGTGGGCAGCTTAATCAAGGTCTGTATGATTATCGGCAACAATTGTCAGAAGTCAGGGAAATGCGAAAGATTCCGGTATAAACAGACTCAAATAAATAATGCCTCTGGTTTATAAAGAGGTAAGTAATACTAACATTATACAATTATGTCATCTAAAGAAGAATTTAAAATAAGTAAAACACTCAGTTATGTACTGAGACACCGTCCAGATGAGATAGGTATCATTCTTGACGAAAATGGTTATGTAGGAGTAGACGAACTGATTCATCAGTTCAATGCCTACAGTCAGATCAAACTAACGCTCGAAAAACTAAAGCAAGTAGTAGCCAACAACGACAAGCAACGTTTTGCCTTTAGTACAGATGGATCGATGATTCGGGCTAGTCAGGGACATTCGATACAAGTTGATCTGGGGTATGAGGCACAGACACCACCTGAGTTTCTGTATCATGGCACAGCAGCTTCTAATCTGCCCTCTATTCGAAAATCAGGTCTGGCGAAACGTAGTCGACATCATGTGCATTTATCACCAGATGTAGATACGGCTAAAAATGTAGGTGCCCGACATGGTGTTCCTGTAGTATTACCTATTAAAGCATTGGAAATGCATCAGGATGGAAAGGTATTCTATAAATCGGCAAATGGCGTATGGTTAACCGATGAAGTACCCGTTGACTATATTATTTTGCCCCAATAATGTGGACAGTTATTGAACGTAAAATTGGTAGGGCCGGAAGTGTAAAACAACGACTGGCCCACCAACGTGAATGAGATAAAAAATATGGAGAAGGAAACAGGGACACTGATTATAGCCTGGATGGAAAGTTTATCAATCAAAAAGAAGCTTTTGAGAAAATATACTAGCAGAGTTATGCGGCACACTTTCAAAATCATCTGGAAGACCTTGCAGAAAGCTTCGTAACCCACACGTAGAAGCAACTACAGGCGTAGATCTTTAGGTGACAGCTATTATGGAGTATCTGAAATAAAACCATTTGCAATTATCCGGCACTGAAATTGTAGACATTGGTTCATGCTTCACATGTCATCAGTATTTGTCTAAGTCCTTTACATATTCAATGTACCCTATCTCCTACCCTGACACTCGAACAATTCTGGTAAGAAAAGAAATGTCTGGCCATCTGGAAAGAAGAGTAAGAGAAAAAATACATCACTATAAAGGTATGCAATATAAAAGATCCGTATGCTTTTAACACTCCTTAAACTATATGAGCAAGAAAAGTAAAAACGCATCCACTGCCAGAGATACGCTACGTATTCTGGATCAGGGATTCTATATAAATAAGAAAAGTCAAAAAGTATCCATAGCAGCCATACAGCAGAAAGCGGTCAAAGATTCTTTACATTACAAGCCAGAGATGTTTGCTGAGGTATTTAACAAACGGAATCAGATAGTGCGTCGTGAAGAGAAACAAACAGCAATCGAAGTAATCAATGAGGCTACTCTGTATGCAGCACAAGCGCTCAAAAATGAGGGATTTGAAAAAGTACTGGCGCTGAATTTTGCATCAGCTAAAAATCCAGGTGGAGGTTTTCAGAATGGTGCACAGGCACAGGAAGAAAGTCTGGCAAGAGCATCAGGATTATATCTGACACAAACAGCACATTGGGATATGTATGAGATAAATCGGGGTCTGGAGTCATGCCTGTATACCGACCATATGATTTACTCTCCCGATGTTCCAGTTTTTCGGGATGATGAAGATGAGTTACTGGATACACCTTATACAGTTTCATTTATTACTGCACCAGCAGTCAATGCGGGTGTTGTGATGCAGCGCTCCAACAAAGACGACCAGGAAGCTATCCCATCTGTGATGTTAGCCCGTACAGAAAAGGTGCTCTCATTAGCTATGGTTCATGGTTATCGGGCACTTGTATTGGGAGCATGGGGCTGTGGAGTATTTAGAAATAACCCGGCAGATGTAGCCGAATATTTTCGGTATCATCTAATGGACAATCCAGTATTTCAGAATGTTTTTGAAAAAATACTATTTGCAGTCTGGGATCGTTCAGAAAAGGAAACAACTATTGAATCTTTTCGTAAAGTATTCTTACAACCCAAAATCTAACACACTATGCAAGTAAAGATACAGGATACAGACAATGTATTCGGAAATCGCTACCTGGAAAGCCGTACATTTTTTTTACATACTTTCCAGAAGATTCCCTGCATTATCTGGCTTAATCAGATCAATGTTGAAAAGGCCTATGCCTATATTCAGGAAATATACAAAGACCTGATACAGGATACGTTTCAATACAGTGGCTTTAATCATCAAAAAAAGAAGGTTGAGCATAGTGAGACGTTTATTGTACTTTCAACAAAATGCATTGTTGAGTTGTATAATAACTATTGTAAGGTACTGTACTTAACAGAAAACCAGGAGGTAGCACATCAGTTGGTTCAGGAGTTGAGTAAATTCAAGGAGGTTGAAAAGAAATCTGAGTTTGAAATCAATATTATAGTGCGGGGCAGCTATGGGCTTGAACTGAAAAGTATGGAAGTAAAGAAGACCCGCCTCAATCTGGGTTTGTATTATGAAGATGATTTTCAGGAAATAGATGAACATATTCGCAAACGGTTAAACAAGCAGAAAGACAAAGGAATTGTATTATTGCATGGCTTACCAGGAACAGGTAAAACAACCTATCTGCGTTATCTGATTGGCAAACTCAAGAAAAAAGTAATCTTTGTTTCACCAGACGTAGCAACAAACATTGTCAATCCGGAACTTATTGATATGTTGATTGACAATCCGGATTGTGTACTCATCATTGAAGATGCAGAAAATGTAATCAAGGATCGTCAGGCAGACAGCAATTCAGCCGTATCTAATTTGTTGAATCTGACAGATGGATTATTGGCAGATTGCCTGAATGTTCAGATTATCTGCACATTTAACAGTGCACTTTCAGTAGTTGATAATGCTCTTCTTCGGGAAGGACGCTTGATCGCTAAATATGAGTTCAATAAATTGTCAGTAGAGAAATCACGTGCGTTATCAGAACACCTGGGTCATAATCGATTGATTTCAGAACCAATGACCATTGCCGAAATTACCAATCCACAGGCTAAGAAGTTCAGATCTAAAGAACCTTTCCGTGTAATTGGGTTTCAGCGGGAAGCGGTCTAAGTTTAATAAGCCAATACAGATGATTTGACTACCATCTGTATTGGTCAAATACTAGTTGAAAACATATATGTTATCTGGCTTCTATAACTTCCGCCATCAGGTATTCCGATTTTATAAAGATGGCACATTTCTGGACTCTCTTATTTACCTGGAACCTCATGAAAAAATAACTACGGCAGACAACCTGGCAGAGTGGATGATACGAGATGCAGAAGTCGAAGGTATGTTTCAGGGAACGTATGAAGTAATAGGCAAACGTATCCGATTGAAAACTAAGCCTCATTGGGGAGAAGGCAAACAAACTGTTGACTTTTCCGGACTGATAGACAAGGATACAATACTTTTTACTTCAGTTGACAATAATACCCGACGCTGGGAAAGGAATATGCCCTTTGTTAAACTCCCCTTATCCAGAAAACGAAAAAATAACAAACCACATAACCAATAAATGAGTATTGACAATTATTATGCTGTTTTGTCGCTTTCCCAAAGTTCTGTAACAGCATTGATAGATTATTTTTTGTCAATGTCATTTCGAAAAAAGGAGTGCTAGATTTACCATCCGTTCATCTATCTCTCCAGTCTCCACTCATTGTTTTTATATTTTACCAGATAATATATTTTATAAAATTCCCATCTCTGTTTTTTAATCTTCGGATTTTTTCTCACTCGTTGTCATTGATCCCTCACCCGACCATTCTCCATTAACCTTCTATTGGCTTGTAACCAATAGAAGATGTCAGACTCATAGTGTAATATAACTGCTATAAATTTCTAAACCTGTGTTATTCTTTTATATTTTAGCCAAGAAGTTGTTGAGATACCTATTAAAAGTACCAAAGGCATCTTTAGTAATTATACTTAGCAACCTCCAAATACAAAACTACTTATGATTGCCATAGATTCTTCGGTTTACATCTCTGAACTCACAAAAGGAGATGATTCTGCCATGGTAAAGTGGCTGAATGATGAAGTCATTTATCAAAATACACTTCGTATCCCATTTCCTTACAAAATAGAGCATGCACGTGACTTTCTGCATTATGTACGATTAATGCGTAAGGAGCATGCCCAACCTACAGAATGGGCAATCCGAAACTATACAGGAGAGATGATTGGTTGTGTTGGCTTTTCCAGAATATATGGTAAGTATTCACATAAAGATGAGCTTGGTTACTGGCTGGCAGCTCCATATAGAGGGCAAGGCATTATGACCAGAGTCGTAGAGGTAGTAAGTAACTGGGGCTTCCAACGTTTTGGACTCTGGCGACTTGAAGCACCCATATTTCCACACAATCCAGCATCGGGCAAGGTTCTTGAGAAAAATGGATTCGTGGCTGAAGGAACACTTCACAATTATGTAATGAAAGAAAATAAACCAATGGATGTAATCATGTATGCAAAAACAAAACGCCTGTAGTAGTACAGGCGTTTTGTTTAGTTCCTCATATTTTTCAGCTTTGCCAAATTTAGCAGTCGTATATGCTTTCCACTGATATCAATAAGCTTTTCATCTTTGAAGTCTGATAATGTACGAATGACAGTTTCCTTCGAGGCTCCTGCCAGACTCGACAGATCTTCACGGGATACAGGAATCTCAGGAGCGTTTTGCCCTTCTTTTGTATACCTGTCATAGATCATTAATAATGATTCAGCAACTCGTTTTCGAACAGAATTATACGCAAGTTTCAATAACCTCTCCTCTTTCTCAATCACATCATTGGATAACATCTTGATAAACTTATTGGCGACTTCTCTGTTTTGATACAATAATGTAAAGAAGTCCTGTCTGTTAACGACTATAATTTCGGCATCATCCAGAGCCGCTGCCGACTCATTGTATTGTGATTCTTCTAGCAAATCTGTATACCCCACAAAATCACCTTCACTATGAAGAGCCGTTATATACTCTCTTCCTTCTTCATTTGTCTTATATGTTTTTACTTTTCCCTTGCTAATAAAGTATAATGCACTCGGATAATCCCCTTCCGAGAACAATAATTGCTTTTTCTTCAATCGTATTACTTTCCGATCACCATTCAATAATTGATTAAGATCACCGGTACTTTTTGCTTCATTGATAAATTCGGTGAGTCCTTCTGCATCTTTCTGAAATGTCTTTCTTAGTGTATCTGTTTTTCTTAAACGCATCTCGATGGCATCCAATAAAGTAAGATCATCAAAAGGTTTAGTCAGATAGTCATCTGCTCCTAGATTCATTCCTTTACGAAAGTCTTCTTTTTCTGTCTTGGCAGTCAGAAATATGAAAGGTATCCCAGCTGTATTAGGATCTCTGCTCAACAAATGCAATACCCCATATCCATCCAGTTCAGGCATCATAATATCGCAAATAATCAGATCAGGTTTTTCTGCTTTGGCGATCTCTACGCCTGCCTTTCCATTTGGCGCAGTAAAGACGCGATAGCTGGCAAGTTGCAAAATCTCTGCTGTATTTTCCCTTACTTCCGTATTGTCTTCTATTAATAAAATGGATCTCATGGTTTATAGATAGTAGAAAAAGATAATCATTTTCATTAAGGCAACCCTAATGATCAATTAAGGTGTACTATGCAAACTTAATGCAGGAGCAGGAATTTTTACATTAAATATAGTTCCATGATTTTCCTGACTTTTAAAAGCTATACTTCCCTGCATTAGGTCTATGTATCGTTTCACAATAGTAAGGCCTAGTCCGGTTCCTTGTATATTGGATGCATTCTGAGCCCGGAAAAACCGAGTAAACAAGTGTCCTTGTTCTGATTCCGGAATTCCAATTCCGTGATCTTCCACCTCTATTTCCAGATTAGCATTTTGAAAATCAGTACGCACTTCTATGGATTTACCCTCTTTGGAATATTTAATAGCATTCGAAATCAGATTAATAAGAATATTACGTGTCAGATTTTTATCCAACATAATTTCAGCGCTACCTTTATGCTCATAGTGGATTGTTTGACCTTCTTTCACCAGAGCCTGCATCTCTTCTGTTACTTCACTTGTCAGCTCTTCTATATTAAATGGAACAGGATTGCATTCTACTTTCCCTTCTTCCAACTTGCTGATAGATAAAAAGTCATTCAAGATAGCAGTAAGATTATTAACAGCCGATTTGATACGTCCTATATGCCGTAAACGATTGTCCTCATCTCCTGGATTATTGTATTTGGCAATTAGTGATGCAGAAGATAAAATAGTACTTAATGGTGTACGGAACTCATGCGAAGCCATTGTTACAAATCGGGATTTCAATGCATTGAGCTCTCTCTCCTTCTCCAACGTTTTCAGAATCTCCTTTTCAGCCTTACGCAGGTTTTCATTGGTCTGTTCCAATTCCTGTAATGCCATTGCCAGATCCCGAGTACGTTGTTCCACTCTTTTTTCCAGTGTAGTATTCAACTTACGAATTTCTGCTAGGTTTTTTGCATGCTCTAGACTATACCGAATAGATCTTTCCAGATCAAACAGACCAAAAGTGCCCTTAACCAGATAATCAGAAGCTCCTACCTGCAGTGCCCGTTCATCAATTTCCAGATCACTCTTACCTGTCAGCAGTATTAAGGGTGCTGTAATACCATGCTGCTGAGCCTCCATAATCAGATCTAATCCACTGAAGGCTCCTATCTGAAAGTCAACAAGATATACATCATGAATGCTTCGGCTTATTATTTCCCGTGCTTTCTCATAGTTAGACTCCCACTCCAAAATGTATTTTTTATTAGGAATTTCACTTAATGTATCACGGGTAAGAACAAAATCATCCTCATCATCATCTACCAGTAGTATTTTTATCTCAGTACTCACGTTTGTCTTCGTCATTAGAGATTAAGCGTTTAAATATATAGGCGTTATTCTTTATTCTGTTTTATATCCGGCAGTTCAACAATTTCAAGCCAATAGCGTCCCAGCATTTGGACTACTTCGATCAAAGACTTAAAGGTTACAGGTTTGGTAATAAATGAGTTTACGCCTAAATCGTAACTACGAATAATATCTTCTTCAGCCCTGGAAGTGGTCAGCACAATAATTGGAATAGTTCTTAGTTCAGGATTAGCCTTAATCTCCTTTAAGGCTTCTCTCCCATCTTTTTTAGGCATATTCAGATCCAGAAGAATCATTCCGGGACGAGGAGATAACAAAGGATTTGTATACTGTCCTTTTCGGTAAAGATAATCTGTTAATTCTTCTCCATCGTCTACAAAATAGATCTCATTCAATAGATGACTTTCTTCAAAAGCATCTTTTAATAACATACGATCTTCCTCGTCATCATCAGCAATCAGAATAGTAACACTCTTATTGTTTTTGGTAGACATAGAGCTTATAGTATTTTTAATTTGTTCAGAAGCCAAATATATTTCTATCTCCTACAGATCTGCAATGATACTTTTACAAGATAGCTTCGCCATATTTTATAGCATGTTTTATAGAAAGAGTTACGACAAAAGTAGATCCTTTTCCTATCTGACTATGAGCTGTAATAGTTCCTCCATGATGTGTAGCTATCTTGCGACAAACCGCTAATCCAATTCCAGATCCTTCGTATTTCCGGCCTTCAAGTCGTTGAAATATATTAAAAATGCGATCAAGGTATTTCTCATCAAAGCCAATCCCATTATCCGCCACACTGATTTCCAGCATTTCGTCACCTGGCGTTGCACTAAGATGTGCTTTTATTTGTTTTACTTCCGAAGAAATATGTATTCGGGGTGCTTCATCTGGCTTTCTAAACTTAATCGCGTTGGAAATCAGATTTTGAAATAACTGCCGCATTTGAGTAGGCTGAGCTTCAATTGTTGGCAGCTCGTCTACCACTATAGTTGCATTATTTTTCTCAATGAGTATTTCCAGGTCTGTTAGAACTTCCTGAATAATCGTATTCAAACTAACAGACACAAACTCCATTTGCTTAGACACTCTTGAAAAGGCCAGTAAATCGTTAATTAACTTTTGCATACGTGCAGAAGCACTTAACATCCGTTCTAGGTAATCTTTGCCCTGCTCACTTAGATTCTCTCCTTCTTTCATCATCAACCGATCTCCAAATGCCTGAATTTTGCGGAGTGGTTCCTGCAAATCATGTGAGGACACATAAGCAAAGTCCTGTAACTCAATATTGCTACGTTCTAACTCAGCAGCATAACGACGCAGTTTTTCCTGTGCTAGCTTTAAGTCAGAAATATCATGTATAATACCTGTAAATATCTTCCCACTGGACAGATTGACCTCACTGACACTTAAGTGAAAAGGAAATCGGGTCCCATCTTTTCGCAAACCAGTAACCTCCCGTCCAATTCCGATAATACGTCCAATTCCGGTCTGATGATAGTTATGGATGTATTGATCATGATTACGTCTATCCGGATTAGGCATTAGTATCGAGATGTTTTCACCTATCAACTCTTCAGGAACATAACCAAACAGTTTTGAGGCAGCAGGGTTTACCATCTCGATCAAACCGGTGCTGTCAATAGTAATAATACCATCAATAGCATGATCGAAAATAGCCCGTAATTGCGATGTTGTTTCCAAATGTGATAGCTCTTCCATTCTATTCAATTTTCCCCTTAATTTGGAACTCTTCAAATGATCTTTATCATTTTCCCCCTCGTGTTTCATCATTCTGATTATTAAATTATTTCACAATAACCTTAGTATTTTGAGCTGAAATATAACGAAAAGTCAATATCTGTTGACCGATATTGTCCTAAAATAGCATTTTAAGCTAGTGATTATACTCTGACAGGATGTACAAACCAGCTATCTATCAAAACTTTATAATATACGTTTGCCTCAAAAGATATGCCTGTATAAAGATCTCTATTGCAGGATATAGCTTTCTAATGAGCATAAAGACAATGCAGAGAGGTGTATAAGTAAAAAATAAGGCTTCAGGAAAGCCTACTTATCTAATCCTATTTATTAGGAATGGATATCAGATTCTAAGAAACTATTCCATTTTCATTGAAAGATACAGGCTTCCAAACACCATCCAGTAACACATGTATATGTTGGTATCCAATATCACCTAGTAAGCTCAATGCTTCAGTAAAGAAGCCCGCAATCTCTTTGGGATGATGCGCATCCGAACTTACAGTAACAGGAATCCCCAATTTGAATGCTTGTTCTAATACCCATTTTCCAGGATAAGTTTCAACAGCTCTTTTCTTGTATAACCCTCGCGTATTTACCTCCATAATGAGTCCCGAACTAGCTATTGTTTGCAACGTTTTGAACACTTCTTCCTGATACCAATCTGCATTCTCATTAAATAAAGGAGTAAACTGATTCTGCATCTTTATTTTATCCAGATGCCCTATTACGCTTGGTTTATCTTCTACAACCATCTGCCGGATTTGCTCATAGTATTGTGTAACTGCTCGCTGAATATTGTTTCCAAATATCTCTTTGAGTCCTTGTAAAAAAGTAGAGTGAGCCCCATCAATCTCCCATCTCGTTCCATCAGCCATTGCCTCCACAAAATGTACAGATCCTATACTATAATCCAGATTCAGGTCCTGAATAAATGGATTTTTCACTCCCATTATACCAGGGATATAATCTACCTCCAATCCATAATACAATTGCAATTTCCCTTCCCACCTATCTTTTAATTTCTGAATCTCTGTAAAATATTTGTCTATTGAATCTTCTTTCATACACCATTTGCATTCAAATGGTACCGGAGCATGAGAAGAAAATCCATAAGCAACAAATTTTTGACGAAACGCTTCTGTAGCGTAATAATTAGGAGGGTATTTTCCGTCACAAAAGTTTGTATGACTATGATAGTTTGTCCAGGACATGGTGGTCTGTGCAGCTTATATTCTATATATGAGGAGGATAACAATCTAATACAGATTGTTAAAGGTAGAGTGAATCTGACTGAAAGTCAAAGACAATTTAGATAAACCCTTGAAGAAAAGGCCTAAACTGAAAAAGCACCTTTTATAAAAGGTGCTTTTTCAGTTTAGAAGAGTAAAATATCAATCATGAGCCTTTACAATATGCTCCAGAATAAATTCGCGAATATGATGAGAAGGGTGTGGCATTAAGCTAATGCTAAATGCAGCCAAGGTACGTATATCCGGTTTGCGTTTGGTAAGAGACTTAAATAAGTAGCTTCTTGCCTCACGAACCTTACTATCTTTCAACAAGGCAATTCCCATACTTGTAGACGCATGTTGCCAGCGATACTCTATATAGCTAAGCATTTCAGGAGATAAAGAAGGCTCATCCATCTCTTCTGCTAAAATAATACTATAACAATCCATTTGACTGGAGGCTCGTTTCATCTTATGAGCTAATGTCTCATATTTACCGGTCTCACTCTCACTATGAATACGATACAACGTTAGTTTTTCTTCAATGAAATAAGCTCCCATTCCAGTCTTAGCCAGCATATAAGGTAAATAAACATCCCACATAGGTCCTACTTTCACTGGTATCTTATTCCAATCGATAGCTTCTCTGCGAATTACTGCTGATGAGGCAGGTTGTATAGCAAGATCTTTGAGTGCAACTTCCATAAAAGGCTGATACACCTGTTGCTTTAA
The DNA here is from genome assembly GCF_030068605.1 of Xanthocytophaga agilis. Taxonomy (NCBI): domain Bacteria; kingdom Pseudomonadati; phylum Bacteroidota; class Cytophagia; order Cytophagales; family Rhodocytophagaceae; genus Xanthocytophaga; species Xanthocytophaga agilis. Next base: position 195,824 of record NZ_JASJOU010000014.1, on the reverse strand, counting down.
TTTATGTCTGCCAATATCGTGATTATATTCAAAGGTGCGTTCTTCATTGATCTTTCCATGTTCATCTATCACCCATTGATTACAGAAGGTCAAAATCAGATTAGGGTTCTCTTCCAATGGAGGTACCATTTTCTCAAGAAAATCTTTCTCCCACAAATCATCATCATGTAAACTGGCCACATATTTTCCTGTAGCCATTTTAAAACCATTGATGTGATTGTCAAACATGCTTACGGCCGGATCATATCGATGAAACCGTATTCTGGAATCCTGAAATGAGTCAACAATTGGCTGAGCAGATTCAGGGCTTCCATTATCAGAAACAATGATCTCGATGTTTTTATAAGTCTGATTTATTGCACTTGCAATCGCCAGTTTTAAATAATCCGGCCGATTATATGTTGGCAGTGTAATACTTACTAATGGCTCATTTTGTAATTTCATTTTTCTATCACTTTCTGATTTTTAGCCAGTTAAACTTTATATCATCCCTCCGAGGTTTGTTTCTGTAGTAAAGTTATATATTTCAATGAAATAATTCATATTTAATCACTTAATTTTGTTTTCATACTCTTCTCCAGTATGGGCTTCCAGAAAGAATATCCATGTTTCTTCCATCCATGGCAGCCAAAAGGCAATGATTGAACGGAATCTCTGACACTTGCAAAGTTTTCCCCATCTTCTTTTGGTAATTCAATAGAAAAAGATCGTGCCGTCGATTCAGGAGCTACCCGAAAAAAAGGATTCATCTGTGGCAGACGCACACTCCAAAAGAAATCCTCACTATACACTAAGTTAGATCGTTTGATCAACGGTCCATAAAAGCTGCAACTACGATAAAAAGCACTTACCTTACGAAGTGAAAAACCTCCATTCTGAAAATCAGATACTTTTAGATAGTTTTTTTTCTGAAGCCAGCGTAATAATCTTGAGGTTTTAATATAATCTTCTACAAATGGAATATTGTGTATGACAGATCCGATATAATCATATCCTTTATTACACCAATATTCAAGATCATCATTAAAAGCAAAAGCATCCAGATGAGCAATCAGAATATATTCATAGTGGAGAAATCGCTTATAAAATGTTTTCTCTACCATTAATTGATTATATCCCAGATACCCATTCCACCTAAATTCTTCAAAGCTGATATGGGGATGTTTTGTCTCATATATTGCTTTTTCATATACTGCAATATCCAACCCTTCCTGTTTCATAAATACAATAGGATATTTATGAAACAGCTTAAAAAAATGCTTTAATACTACAACCTCATCCACATGAGGCTGAGCTTCATAAATGGGGATAACAATCGCAATACGCTGTTTTGTATCTTTTTTCATAGGTAAGTAAGTTAGATTAAAATCTTCCTTTCTTACCGGGCTAGTAACCTTTTGAGTTTTTTCTTAACTTTCTTAAAAAGTGTAGTTCGTAGATGCTGAGTATAATATAAATTATCAGATTCGATATCCCGAATAACAAAAGAGGGGTGTCTCAGAGGGAGTGTTATATCTTTGGTTTCTGCAACTGCAAAGCCTACAGTTTCAAATGTGTGGGTAGCCCCTTCTCCAAAACCTATATTTTTTACTAAACTAACATTAGGTACAATAGATAGTCCCGAATTACTGAATTTGGTAAACTCCCACTGAAAGTCCCACCAGCTCACAGAAGGTAAGCGGCGATATGCTTCATCCAGACAATTAATCATCCACTCAACCTTCTCCTTATAGAAATGGAAAGATTCTATGTATCCCTTGTCTTTTATCTCCTGAAAATGAGGAATTGTATAATTATATAGCTCCCAAGCACGTCTCCATGTCGCCCATCCCCAGGTTATCCCTGCTTCTGAAAAGTAATAATCATAATCCGGATCTTTGCGCCATCCTAGTAATGGATTCACTCCTGATATCTGCATGATCCGTGTATCATTACGGTATTTTTCCAATAGTTCTTCGCAATACCAGAAGAAGCTTTCGCTAGGCAAGCAATCATCTTCCAGAATAATTCCGGTTTCTTCATTTTCAAATAACCAGCTAATAGCTGTTGACGGCCCTACTCCACATCCAAGATTATGATCCTGAAATAATGTTTTTACCTCACAATCCCAATCTACTCTTTTTATAATATCTCGTGTAGCCTGAGCCTGTTCTGCTTCTCCTTCTTTGTTAGCCCGAGGACCGTCTGCTGCTACATATAATTTTGCAGGTTTAGCCTTTCGGATTGCTTCAAATACTTTTTCAGTTGTATCAAGCCGTTTAAATATAATCAATAAAACAGGTGTTTGCAGTGCACGGCCTGTCAGTGATTTATGATCAGACATACTTTTAATTTCTAGAAAATGGCTTCAAACTTATCAGCATGTACATTGCTGTACTAATCTTTTCCTTTCTATTTAATGAACAAAATAGCCACCCATTCTGCGCAAATATCCTATCAATAAATAGGATGGAACAAAATAAAATGGACAATTCTTAAATGTAAATCGAGTAAAGTCTTTCAGATTTCCGCCACCCTTAATGCTAAACAAATGGTTGTAATAGTTCTTGAGGTTTTTCTTTACTTTATTTTTCCGATCCCCAGACTCTTCGGGATAAGTCATCAGCTTTGCATCATAATTAATGTAATTGGGAAAGCCATTTCGTAGGGCAGTATGTGTAAAATCTACATCTCCATAATAATGTGGAAATCTTGCAGCATCAAATAAACCTACTTTTTCAAATACAGCTCGAGGGATTAACAGGCCACGCCCTGGAAGCCAGGATACAGGATGTAGTCCTGTCTGTTTTGGAGCAGGTATACCATCTATTATGTTTTTAGTAGTTGCTAATACCCAATCAATCTTCTCACCTCCATAAATAACATTTTTGGTAGCAACATCTATTTCTAATGCACCAATGACCCCCTTAGGATCTTTCTTACTGGCTTCAATTGTTTTTTCAATAAAGTCTTCAGTTGGTAAGGTATCATTATTGAGTGTCATTACCGCTTCTGCACCATGATCCAATGCATATTGAATACCCATATTTACAGCAGCAGTCCAAAATAAATCACCACCTCCATCAATTAGTATTACTTCCGGAAATTCTGTTTTAACCATTTCATCTGTACCATCAGTAGAGCCATCATCAACAATGACAACCTTGAAATCTTGTACAGTCTGCTTTCGTAGTGAAAGCAAGCATTCGCGTGTAAAGTTTTTCCGATTAAAAACAGGAATAACAATCCATATCATAATTTTGCTGGTAAGTGTTTTACAGTCAGGAAATAGAAAGATTTATTGAAAAACAGAAGTATAACAATATATATTCTGTACAAAATCAGAATACATACAACAGAATCGTGGTTAAATAAGCAACCGATGTAACTGCAACTTATTAGTGATCTCTCTGATTCTAAGCAAGTTTCTCAACAATTTATACGCTTTGCTTATGAAAAGTAAACTTAGAATCAGAGACAAGGATATATTATGCTATAAAATTTATTTGACTTTATCAGAAACTTTTATGCTGTAACTTTTTCACGTTTATAACGCATAAACTCGTTATAAGAGATGGCCATAAAAAGCACAACCACAGTAAACACCATAAAATAGTTTTTATTATATATTCCATAAATAGATTCAGAAGTCCCTGATAACATAAAATAGGTTAAAAAGCCTATGACTGCCAGAGCACGAGAAAAGCCTTGTCTGAAAGCAGATATAGCATTCCCCAAAATAACGAACATAAATACAAAGAAAATAAAAGTACCTATATACCCCATATCAAATACCATCTGGAAAAAGTAATTATGTGTTACCATGCTTTCTGCAACCTCGCCACTTCCAAAAATCCATGCATATCTTTTAGAAACTCCGGAAGCAGCCTGGCCCATCTCTCCATACCCTATAAAATGCTGAAATTTGGGATCAGAGAGTTCCTTCATACATTCTTCCCAGATAGCAGAACGATTATTTCCTGTAGCAAGATCTCCTTCCTGCCTAGACACCTGACTACCTAGCCCTGTTTCCGAAATAAAAGCTAGAACAGAAAGCATTATGAAAGGCAACAAGGGAGATAAAACAGGCATAATTCTCAGCAACCCTAAGAAACGGGTTCTTGATAGCAGAAATACTCCCAAAGTGGCCATTAATGTATTAATAATAGTACCACGGGAATCCACCATTAACAGGAAGAGTATGCCTATCCCAATAAATATATATAGGAGTTTCTTTAGCTTAGCTCCGATGCCTTTCTGCTTTACCAGTAAAAAAGCCATTACTAATACTCCTCCTGTATAAATACCCATTGTGTTTGGGTGTACATTAATAATAGGCAATAGGCGTTTTTCTGTATGAATTCCTATCAAGCTTAACATCAGGTGAGATTCAGCGCCTTCCTCTGAGTTTACAGCAGCCTGATTGAAAAACATTACAAACAAGATAAAGTAGAAAGCTGCCTCTAAAGCAATAGTTAGAAAAAGAACGTACAAGACTCGTTGTACATTCTTTTCAAATCCGTCATTATTTCTAAACTGATAACTAATAAATAAATAGACAAATACAGGAAAAAGAGTATACTTAAGAAGCATTGTTATAATACCCAGCCCTCCCGTTATAGCCTCAGAGTTGATTCTGGCAACAGCAATAACAAAAGTTAGAAAGGATAAGAAATAAACTGCAAGGTTTTTCTTATTCCAATGAGTTCCTATATACAATTGCTGCTTCTCTATAAAAGCAAAATGTCCTACTCCTAATCCAAGCACAGCTAAAGGCAATAGATTAGTTAATGCATTCTCACCTAAGAACGCTTCCAAATCAATGGATAATGCTAAAAATACAATAGGAAAGTAATACAATTTCTTTTACCGTTAATTTTTAATCACTCTGAAAATATTTCGTTTACCCCCTAGCATCAAAACCATCTATACCAATCAGACCATAGATCTTACGTGTCACCATCCGATTCATCAAATTCTTGAAGTATCTTTCATCCGACTTCACATCACGTATAACAAAAGGAGGATGTTTCAGTGGTACTTCAATTGTCCCGGATTTGTTTTCAGCACGTTTATCTTTAGTGCTCAGCGTATGAGTAGCACCTTCTCCAAAACCAATGTTTTCAATCAGATTTACATTAGGTACAATGGCTAGCCCAGAGTTTATATGCACTGTAAAATTCCACTGGTAGTCCCACCAGTTAACATTATCCTTACCATAGGTATTAGCAATCTTGCTCAAACGGTATTTTTGTTCCAGTTTTGAAGTATAGTATCCATCCAGATATCCTTTCTCTACAATTTCAGGATATTTACTCACTCCATAATCAAATAATTTCCACGCTCTACGCCAGCTAGCCCATCCCCATTCGTGAGGATAGGTTGAGAAATAATAAGAGTAGTCAGAATCACGTTTCCATCCGTTCTGAAAGTTACTACCTGTTATATGCATAATGCGTGTATCATGACGGTACTTTTCCAGCAATTCTTCACAATACCAGAAGAAACTCTGATCTGGCAAACAGTCATCTTCAAGAATAATTCCTTCTTCCTCATGGGAGAAGAACCAGTCAAAAGCTGAAGAAGGACCAATTCCACATCCTACATTATCATCCAGAAATCGTGTTTTCAATTCACAATCCCAATCTACACGGGTAGCAATTTCGCGGGTTATACGGGATTTTTCAGCTTCTCCCTCTTTATGAGGACGAGGGCCATCCGCTGCTACATACAAACGCGGAGGTTTAGCTTTCCGAATTGCTTCAAATACCACTTCTGTTGTGTCTGGACGATTAAATACAACAAACAAAACAGCTGTCTTCAGAGGTTTCGGAGGTACAAAAGAGTTCATATTATTTTTACTTTAGAGAGAACTTTCCACTTAATACATCTTTAATAGGAGATAGGAAACCAAGCCCAATCAATGATCGGGTTTGCATCCAGAATAAAGGACGAGTATCTGCAGTGATAGCATTACTTAAATAGGAAGCAACAGCCTGAGAGAATAATGTGGCAATAGCAGCTCCTTCGATTCCAAATTTTGGAATTAAGACAGCATTCAAACCTGCATTGACAATAGCCCCCCAGATAGTACGGTTCAAAGAGTACTTTTGCAGGTTGTTAGCAATCAACCATGCATTTGCCAGCATCCCCATACCCACCATTACGCCAGACCACACGTGGATGATCAATACATTTTGAGCATCTGCATATTCAGGTTCATATAAGTATTTAAATATCCAGTAACTACAAATATTGACACCAACAGCTATTGCCAGTCCTGTTAAAGTCAGGAAATCGCAAAGTTTTTGAGTTTGTATAGTAAAGCGTTCCTCGCTTTCTTTTTTGGAAGCAATAATGGCAGGTAATAAGGCATTACTAATAACTGTAGGAACAAAGAAGGTGGCTTCAGAGAAGCGAAGCGCTGCGGCAAAACGTCCAACTTCTTTATCATTCAGCAACTCACCTATCATAATCTGGTCCAGTCGCATATATACAGTAATTACGAATCCAGATAATACTAATGGCAGAGATTGTTTTATCATCTCCCATGAATAACTCCAGTCAACTTTCCACTGTAACGGACTTTCTTTAAATACAAAACGATAAATGCTAACAACAACAATATCATAAATAATAGCATCCAGCACAAGAACAACAGCAAACCATACAACATCAGCCTTAAAAACAAAGAGTAGCAAAAGCTTTACCCCAGCAGAAACGATTGTTTTGGACAATTCGCCATATACATGATACTTTGCAAGCGCACGTGAATTATAGAAGTCTGCCAGAACGTTAAAACTTTCAAAAATAACGGGTATAGCAGCAATCATGACTAGTAGAAACTTCAAGTCATCATGCCACATTAAGGCATTAAAAACAATGGAGACTAACCCTACAACAATAATACAAATAAGAGAGGCAGTTGCTCTGGTAGCAAATACGGTCCCCAGAGTCAGATTTTTCTTTTCTGGATAGTTAATCAAATTACGCATCATCACAGCACCCATCCCAAGAGGAGCAAATACTGTGATGATTGTAGCAAAACTACGTGCAAAGTTAAATTTACCAAAGTTTTCAGCACCTAGTTGGTTAGCAGTGTAAATACTTATAACAAAGGCAACACCCATACTAAATACCCTTTCTACCAATAGCCAGGATACACTGGAAAAATATTTGCGAAAACCTTCAGATTGTGGAGGATCTTGTACTTTTTCTGATTGTAGAGAATCTTGTACTTTCAAAATAAGAATTGTTAGAGATGAAATCTATGCACTTTAGATGGTGTTCAGAATAGGATAGTCTGCCTTGTTAAAATTTAATTTTACACAAGGCAGACTATCTCTAATACAAATAATTATGCCAACCGATTTTAATCACTGTATTTATACGCTTTATCACTATAACCGTAAGCAGACATTGATTTTACTCCATTGATAATAATTGCAATATCTTTTACCTTTTCAGTATCATACAATTCATTGATTTTATTCAAGGCTTCACGTTCTGTAACTTTATGACGAACGATATACACATTGAAATCAGTATAATTCATCAAGATCAGAAAGTCTGACACCAATCCTAATGGAGCAGTATCAATAATGACATAATCATACTCATCTCCTTTTTTAAGACGATCAATCAATGCCTTCATTCGTGGGCTTCCAATCAGATTAAGTGGACTAACAGGAATCGGACCGGATGTTACCAGAGATAGATTATCGGTATCTGTTGAAGAAACCACCTCTTCCCAATCATGCATACCAGTCAGGTATGTTGCCAGCCCTTTCTCATTGTCTACATTAAAACGAGTGTGTACACGAGGCTTCCGTAAGTCGCAGTCGATCAATAACGTTTTCTTTCCAGATTGTGCAATTACAACAGCAAGGTTAGTAGCGCAGAATGTTTTGCCTTCAGCCTGTTGTGAAGAGGTAACACCAATAATTTTCTTTGATGTATCCAAGAACAGATATTGAAGGTTTACCCGTACAGATCGGAATGATTCTGCAATAGCCGATTTTGAACTATTAGCTACCAGGTAGGTATTGGCTTTGTTGTTGTATCCAATAACTCCTAATGTTGGTATATTGGTATTAAGCTGAATATCTGTCTGTCCTGAAATACGATCAGAGAAGGCATCCTTAACAAAGATAAAACCAAGAGGAATTGCCATACCAATAATTCCTGCCAACAAATAGATCACAGAACCTTTAGGTGCAACCGGACCATTGATATCACCTCTTGCACGATCAATGACTTCTTTATTTGCAATATTGGTGGCTAATGCCATACCAGCATCTGCTTTCTTCTGTAGAAGGTATTTATATAGTTCATCCTGTACTTCTTTGCCTCTGTTTATACTAAGAAGTTTAATCTCTGTTTGTGGAATAGTACCTAACCTAGCTTGAATACTTCCAACTCTCTGCATTAATGAACTTACTCTGATCCTAGCTACGTTTCGGGCATTAGAGAGTCCATCAACCAACGCATCTCTAACGCTCTGTATTTTAGCATCCAATTGTTGCATTCTTACACTTCCTTCAGTTACAACGGTAGCTAATCGGGCTCTTTCTTGCATTAATGTTGAGTATTGCGTAAGCAAATTGCTTACAGCACCATCATCAACTCCGCTTACACCTCCAACTACCTCTCTGTTGTTTCGAAGATCTCTTAATAAAGCCTCATACCCATCTGCCTTAATTTGTGCTTCCTGAAGTTGAGCACTAAATCCTTGTAATTGATTATTTAAAGCATTTACTTCTTCCGAGGTTGTACCAGCAGTATTTGTACGATTCCGTTCATTAGTAATATTATAATCTGTCTTCTTAATAGAATCCTTAACAGTACCAAGTTCGTTATCAATAAAGGCAATAGTCCGTTTTCCTTCCGTATCTTTCTTTCTGATCTCGTTATCCAGGTACACATCCAGTAAAGTATTTATTACTTTCTCCTCTTTTTCTATTACAGGACCACGAGAAGAAATTTCTATTACACTGGAATTTTTATCATCAATAGGACTCACCTTTATATTGGATTGATAATAAGCAGCCAACTGGCCTAAACTATTGATCACAAAGAAATATTCATCTTTATCATATAAGGATGGCGTTCTCGAAAACTCAATCGAAAAATTCAGATATTTATCAGTGTATGACTGCCCTACTTTCAAGACCTTTTGAATCTTTACTTCAGGAATTTCGTCCAATGACCGATCAGCTTGGATATCCTGTACCGTTACTTTTTTACCAGTAATCTGAACTTTGTATAAATCTTTCCCTACTTTCTCAATGTATATAGGTACATTGATCATTTGAGCTTTTGTAGTATCTAATTTTACACGAAATGGAAAATCATTATACTCTTCAACTGTTTTATAATCCTCTACACTAAAGTAAGATACCCGCATATTCAATCGGTCCATTACCTGCTTCATATAACGGTATGAGGTAAGCAGTTGTACCTCATCCTTCAACTGTGTTCTAGGAACAAATGCACCCATACCACGTATAAATCGATCCTGCTCAGGGGTATCCTTGCTTTTATCATCAATTAAGATTGACGCTTTTACTTCAAAAATTTTGGGTGTGAATCTCAGATACAAGTAAGCACCACCCAATGCCAGTGGTACAAAAACCACAAATAAATACCAGCGGCTTGCGATCTTATTGAAGAGAAATTTAAGATTAACAGTATCGTTTTGAGCTTGCTGTTTCATTGGGATGAAATAATTTAAAAAGTAAGTATTATTAGGTTTCCAATTCTTGAAAACCTAAATAATTAGTTGTTATTAAGATTAAGAATCACACTGACTGTACCTGCAATAGCAGTTACTACAGCAGCAATAATGGTTACATTTGTAGCATTTTGTCTTCCATACTTTCCTTTCAAAGGCTGCACATAAATAACATCATTAGGTAAAAGGTAATAATATTTTGAGACGATAATATTCGGATCTGTCAGATTAAGATTTATCACTTCATTTCCTGTATCTGTTTGACGCATGAGCATTATTTTTTTACGATTCCCAAAATCAGTAATATCTCCTGCCATAGCTAATGCATCTATTAGAGTAAGCTGATTATTGTAATTATAGTATTGTCCCGGATTTTTAACCTCTCCAATCACAGAAACTTTAAAACTAACCATAGCCAGAAAGATAGTACTGTTTTTTAACTGTCTATCCACCGCTTTCTGGAGAACATTCCGTGCTTCGTTTATGGTTAGGTTAGCAACTTTTATTGACCCTAATACAGGTAGTACAACATATCCTGAATCATTGACAGAATAGCCATTGACAAAAACTGCAGCAGGGTTAAAAGCATTAAAACCACCAGATGTTTCTAAATTCAGAAAATCTGTATCTGTTTGCTCCAGCCCTTTTACCCGAATAGCCAAAACATCATTAGGCTGAATCTTATAGGGTGTCCTTTTATTTGGAAAAACTCTCGCATTTGATGGAGGAAAGTTCTCTCCTTGAAAATTAACAGCATCCTTATGAGTAATACACGATGATAGGATAACTAAGGAAAGTAAAAGAACAGAATAAATTCTTTTCATGAAAAAGGGCTTTAATTTTTTAAGTGATTTGTTGGAATTATTCTAGATTTTGATGAATTGAACTCAAAAATGACATAGACTAATATGCTATTAATACGGACTGTAATTCATACGTAAACACAAACGCAATGGTTTTATTACGTGTTGATCATATCTATTATGGAACTACTGATTCAGCATATATCCTAAAGATTACTAAGTAAAGCTTTTAAAATCAACTATTTACTATTAAATCTTAGAAAAGTTCTGTGCTACTTTTCTGTCATGAGTAATATTTTCTTTTGAAACATCAAATATAAAAAAAACCCTTCGACATTTTATAAAAATATTAATTTACAAAAATGTAAAACCAGATCTTAAAATAGTCTTGCTCAGCCACATTATTTTCTAAACCATTCGGCCAACTCAAGAAAAAACTTGACATTCACTTAAAAACTTTTTGCGATTATGTTTGTTTTTACTTATTTCGCCTCTTGGGAATTTTAACAAAAAACAATAGACTTGCATGAACTTTCCTTTATCAGAAAATTCATTCCATACAGGTATGCTCAACACCCAATTTTTATCAGAAGACATTGCGACTCTTCCATTAAAGAAAATCCAAAATTCATGGGATGATTTTGATGAAGAGGAGGATGAAGAAGACTTCGATGACTTAGAGGAATTCGATTTAGATGATGATGACTTCGAAAAGATGGACTTTGATGAAGTTGACATCGAAGAAGATGAAGATTTTAGCTTTGACGACGAGGATGATGATGACGAAGAAGAGTAAAATCGCTCTTTAATGCTTCAAAATCAAGAAGGCAAACCTGTATGTACATGTTTGCCTTCTTGTTATGACAGACTTTCTATAAATCTGTAGTAGCAAAAGCGTTACCCTAAGCTTAGATCTCCCACACTTGGCTATTATCCTCTGCTGTATTTATTTTTCCGAATCTTATTTTTTGTAGTAGCGACCTTGTCAATACAAGGTTTAATTATATGCTCTGTCCTATACTTATAAGTGGTATAGCAGATAATCTCTTATCTGCTTTCTATAGGTATCCTTCTCTTATATATTGTCATCCTAAAATACAGAAGTAATACTGACTAACTATCTATCCACAGTATAATCACACAAACATTGTATGTTTGCAACAAATCTAAATGTATGTACAATATGCAGGCTCATCTTCAAAAGATAGGCCTTTTTTGTATATTGGCTTTCGAAATGTACAGCAGGATACTTATTCTATTAACAATCAATATTTTAAAAGAAAAAATACTTCCACTCATTTGATTATATTAATTCAAATATATAGAAGTGTATTGTATACTTGTAAGCACCAAAAAGGCTAGGTCTTAGCACAAAAACACTGAGGCCAGACTGATAGATGGATATAGATACAACCTATGTTTTTAATTCTTACAGATCTTTAACAAAGCTACCTTTTCACCATTAAGAATTATACACGTACAACTTCATAGATAAACAGATTCATACCACAATCTTTAAACCCGTTCGTTCAATACATTATAAGTTATATGAAACATTCTGAGAAAGTATGTACTATTGTTGGTGCAGGTCCGGGAATCAGCCTATCTGTAGCCAAACGATTTGCCCGTGAGGGATTTTCAATTGCATTAATTGCACGTCGTGTTGAGAATATTGAACGACAAGTACAAGAATTAAAAGAGATGGGAGTTCTTGCGAAAGCCTATAGTGCAGATGCAGCAGATCATACCTCTTTGGAAAAGGCTTTTCGTGTTATTCATAGAGAAATTGGGTATTCGGATGTATTAGTATATAATGCATTTGTTGGACGCGAAGCAAGTCCAAGTAAGCTTGACCCAGAAAAACTGGTACAAGACTTTAGAGTAAATGTTGTGGGGGCATTATCAGCTGCACAGCTTGCTATTCCGAATATGAAAAAGCAGAAAAGCGGTACTATTTTATTCACAGGAGGAGGGCTATCATTGGAACCTTATCATCCATATGCTTCATTAGCAGTCGGAAAAGCAGGTATACGAAATCTGACATATAGCCTTGCAGCAGAGCTAGCCCCTTTAGGAATACATGTAGCCACAATTACAATCACTGGAATTGTTAAACCAGGTACTCACTTTGACCCTGATAAAATTGCAGAAGTATACTGGAAACTACATGCACAAAAAACAGGTCAGTTTGAAACCGAAGTTCTCTATAAATAAAATAAGTAGAAACCATTCCATCTACAATTTAGTCACAATGTTGTAGATGGAATGATAATTCGTTTACTACTCCTTAATCTTTATAAATCAAAACTTCCGATTTACCATCTGCTTTAATATACCCACGATACATTCCTTCTGAATTAAAGGGCATGGCAAAATTCCCGTTTCGATCCAAGGCAATCACACCTCCTTCCCCTCCTCTTTGTACCAGTTTTTTCAGAACAACCTCTTCAGCAGCATTCTTGACAGACAGTGCTTTATATTCCATTAAAGCTGAAATATCATACCCGACTACAGAACGTATAAAATATTCACCATGACCAGTAGCAGAAACAGCACATGTCTGATTATTGGCATATGTTCCGGCTCCAATAATAGGTGCATCTCCAACTCTGTTCCAACGTTTGTTAGTCATACCTCCTGTGGAAGTAGCAGCTGCTAAATTACCATATTGATCAAGAGCAACAGCACCAACTGTACCAAATTTCTTCTCATCACCTGGCAGTGGTTCATCCAGGCTACCCTTGTCCTTGGAATGGTCTAATTGTATCTTGTCTTCCTCAATAGCTCTTTGCAATTGCTGATAACGATTCTCCGTATAAAAATAAGATGGGTCTACTATTTCCATTCCTTGTTCTTTCGCAAACTCTTCAGCTCCACGTCCAATAAGCATTACATGAGCAGAGTTTTCCATAACTTTTCGTGCTGTACTCACAGGGTTCTTAATGACTGACACTCCTGCAATGGCACCTGCTTTTAACGTGCTTCCATCCATAATTGCAGCATCCATTTCATTTTTTCCTTCATGTGTGAAAACAGATCCTTTACCAGCATTAAATAAAGGAGAATCTTCCATAACACGAATAGTAGCCTCTACAGCATCCAAGCTAGAACCCCCATTTTGAAGAATCTTATAACCTGTTTGCAATGCTTGATTTAACACCTCTTTATAAGCTTTCTCTTTCTCTGGAGTCATATTCTTACGCAGGATTGTCCCAGCCCCACCATGAATAACCAGTGTAATTTTATTTTTATCAGGTTTTACAGGAGTTTGAGCATCAATCATAAGTGGTAACAGCAGGCAAGTGTACAATAGAATCAGTTTATACATAAGATTTATAAGTGTTATACTTTCAAGATATACTAGATAGGTAGATATAGATTAAAAATAAAAAAAGTCTGCCGAAAGACAGACTTTTAGTATGGTATAATCTTATTTTTATCCTTGAGCTAAGGCTTCTGCTCCACCCACGATTTCCAGAATCTCTTTTGTAATAGCAGCCTGACGACTACGGTTGTATACCAGACGCAATTCTTTAATCAACTCTTTCGCGTTTTCTGTCGCTTTATCCATCGCCATCATTCTGGCTCCATTTTCAGAAGCATTTGACTCCAGAAGAGTCTTATAGAACTGTACTTTTAAAGACTTAGGTATTAGTTCTTGAAAGATTTCTTCTTTTGAAGGTTCGTAAATATAATCCGTATTACTTGAACTATCTTTCTCCTTCTGAGCAGGAAGAATTGGTAAAAATTGTTCTACACGTACAATTTGTGTAGCCACATTTTTAAACTCATTGTAAACGATTTCTACTTTATCATATTCTCCCTTCACAAAAGCATCCATGGCAAACTCAGCCGCTTTGCGTGCAGCACCAAAACTCAAAATTGAGAAAGTAGTAACAAAATCTTTATGAATAGTATATCCGCGACGGTTGTAGAAATCAAATCCTTTTCTTCCAATCGCCAATATATGAACATTTCCAGCATTGGCCTGCTGGCTATATTTTTCTGTAATCAGGGTATTTGTAGCTTTTGTAATATTACTGTTGAAAGCTCCAGCCAAACCTCTGTCAGAAGTAACTACAACCAATAGTATTTTATTGGGAGCACGTTCTTCTGCATAAGGATTCTCAACATTATCATCAATAGAAGCCGAAATGTTCTGTAATATCAAAGACAACCGCTGTGAATATGGACGCATCTGTAAAATTGCATCCTGTGAACGGCGCAACTTGGCAGCTGCCACCATCTTCATGGCTTTGGTAATCTGTTGTGTTGAATTTACAGACTGAATACGACCCCTGACCTCTTTTAAACTTGGCATATAGAAATGTGCGTGTAGGCTAATGTACTATGTGCAATCAGAAAGTCCAATATAGTCCCTCTGAATATTTTATAAAAAACTACTCCCTCAGAAGGGAGTAGTAATAATCTTATGCAAAACGGATAGCAACTTCTTTTGCAACTTTTTTCAACACGTCTGTGATGCTATCATCAAACTTACCTTTTTGCAGAGCAGCCAATGTATCTTTGTAACTTGTACTTAGAACCATTAAATATTCTTTCTCAAAATCCTTCATTTTATTAACAGCTACATGATCTGTCAAACCATTGGTTGATGCATAAATCATAGCAACTTGTTGTTCAACTGGCACTGGAGAGAATTGAGCTTGCTTTAATACTTCCTGGTTACGACGACCACGCTCAATAATCAGTTTTGTAGCAGCATCCAGATCAGAACCAAACTTGGCAAATGCTTCCAACTCGCGGAACTGGGCCTGATCCAGTTTAAGTGTACCTGCTACTTTCTTCATTGACTTAATCTGTGCATTACCACCTACACGGCTTACAGATATACCTACGTTAATAGCAGGACGAATACCAGAGTTAAATAAGTTAGACTCCAGGAAGATCTGTCCATCAGTAATAGAGATTACGTTTGTAGGAATATAAGCAGAAACGTCACCAGCCTGTGTTTCAATGATTGGTAGTGCAGTTAAAGAACCTCCACCTTTTACAACACCTTTTAATGACTCAGGAAGGTCATTCATCGATTGTGCAATAGAGTCAGAAGCATTAATCTTTGCTGCCCGCTCTAACAAACGGCTATGCAGATAGAACACATCTCCCGGATATGCTTCACGTCCTGGAGGACGACGCAATAAAAGAGAAACTTCACGATATGCAACAGCTTGTTTTGATAAGTCATCATAAATTACAAGAGCAGGGCGGCCAGTGTCACGGAAATATTCTCCGATAGCGGCACCTGTAAATGGAGCAAAGAATTGCATAGGTGCAGGATCAGAAGCTCCAGCTGCTACTACGATAGTATAGTCCATAGCTCCACCTTTCTGCAATGTATTTACTACCTGAGCGATAGTTGATGCTTTCTGTCCACAAGCCACATAAATACAATAAACAGGTTCTCCTCTGTCAAAATATTCTCTTTGATTCAGAATAGTATCTAATGCAACAGTAGTTTTACCAGTCTGACGATCACCAATGATCAATTCACGTTGTCCACGACCCACAGGAATCATAGCATCAATCGCTTTGATACCCGTTTGTAGAGGCTCATTTACTGGCTGACGATAGATTACACCTGGAGCTTTACGTTCCAAAGGCATATCATACATGTCACCACTTAAAGCAGGACCGCCATCGATAGGCTGACCAAGTGTATTTACTACACGCCCTACCATGCTTTCTCCAACTTTAATAGAAGCAATCTTTCCTGTACGACGTACAGTATCTCCTTCACGAATACCACTGTAATCACCTAATGTTACAGCACCTACATTGTCTTCTTCCAGGTTCAGTACCAATCCACTTACACCATTGCTGAATTCCAGCAATTCACCTGCTTGTGCTTTGGATAATCCATAAATACGAGCCACACCATCACCTACCTGTAATACGGTACCAACCTCTTCTAATTCAGCTTCGGTGCGGGCATTGGCTAACTGTGCCCTTAAAATGGCTGAAACCTCATCGGGTCTTACTGCTAATGACATATTTTATAGAAATGAGTAAATGAGCAATTGAATAAATTATGATCAACTTCCAGGTATTCTGTAATCTATTGATTGATTTTAAATAACGATAAAATCAGAGCCAGGAAGTTGTATATTTTTTTCAAAATCCAGGCTTTGTACTATGCCTTAGACATTTGTTGTTTTAATCGGTTTATCTTTCCTTTTACAGACTCATCAATTTGTCTATCTCCAATCTGCAAAATAAATCCACCAATCAATCCGGTATCTACCTTCTCTTTCAACTCAACATTTGTCTTACCTGTTGATTTTGTGACCATTTGTTTGAATTGGCTACGAAGTGTATCATCTACGGCAAACGTAGTTATAACCTCTGCAACCTGAACTCCTTTATAATCATTATATAAAGAATGAAACTCTTTTGCTACATCAAACAGGATCTCTTCCCGGTTCTTCTTGGTAATGATTTCAAATATTGAGAAAGAGTCAACACTTACCCGGCTTTTGAATATATCTCTTAATACTGCAAACTTTTTGTAATGAGATACAATAGGACTTTGCAATAAATTAACCAGATTACGGTTCTCTTCACAGGTATTTGCCAGCAATTGCATATCAGTATGCACTTGTTCCACTATACCTTTTTCAATGGCTAAGTCCAACAAGGCTTTGGCGTATCTATGGGCGGCTCTACTTTCGGCCATGTTAATTCAAGTATGATATGAAGTGTGAAATAATAAAGACTGTATCTTGATAATTAGCAAGACGAGTTGTCTTAATTTAGTTTTGCATCATCAACCAACTTGTTTACCAATGCCCGTTGCGCAGCATCATCTTTTAGTTGATTTCGTAATACTACCTCTGCAATTTCGAGAGACAGAGAAGCTACCTGTTGTTTGATATCCTGAATGGCAGCCTGACGTTCCTGCTGAATAGCAAGACGAGCAGCTTCAACAATGCGATTGCTTTCTGTTGTTGCTTTCTCTTTAGCTTCTTCAATCAATCCATCAGCAGTCTGACGAGCAAGTTTCACAATAGAATCACGTTCCAGACGTGCTTCTTCCAACAATTTCTCATTGTCAGCTTTCAACTTTGACATTTCACGTTTTGCTTCTTCTGCAGCTTTCAGTGCACTGTCAATAGAATGCTCGCGTTCATGTAAGGCAGCAGTAATCGGTTTCCATGCGAATTTCTTCAGGATCAGCAGCAAACAGATAAATACAACAAACTGCCAGAAAATAAGACCTAAGCCAGGGGTAACAAATTCCATATAATCAGAATAATAAATTAATGTGTATAACTACTTGTTTTGCACTCACCTGATGCGTTTCACTTCACAGGTACTCTTGTTATTCTTCTCAACTTAACCTATCTGTATTATGAAAATTCCCACCGCAACCTATTGTTGTCAGTGGGAACTTATCAATTATCTTGTAGCAATCAAGAAACAAACAACTACACCGAACAGAGCAACACCCTCCAAAAGAGCGGCAGCAATGATCATAGCAGTTTGGATTTTACCAGATGCTTCTGGCTGACGAGCGATAGCCTCAGTAGCACTACCACCAATACGGCCAATACCAAGTCCAGCGCCTAATGCAACAAGACCCGCACCAATACCCGCACCAATTGCAGCTGTGCCAGCTTCACTAGCAGCTTGAAGAAGAACATTAAGTAACATGAAAATAAAACAGATTAAGTGAAACAAACTCTGCTGACTTCAGCAGAAAAACGGCCTCACCTCATAGCTACCATTCTTATACTTGTTTGAATTGGAATGGTTGAGGATTTATGAGAAATATTTTCACTTTCTATCCTCACCATAAGGAGCAAGGATAGAAAAAGATTAATGTCCTAAGTCGTCGTGGGATTCATGGCTTTCAACCGCACTGCCTATATACATAGAAGAAAGCAGTGTAAAAACATATGCCTGCAAAATGGCCACCATCAATTCAATACCATTCAAAAACAATACAAATGGCACTACAACTCCTCCAACCAATGCGTTTTTGAAAATAAATATCAGCCCCAGCAAACTTAGAATAATAATGTGACCAGCAGTGATGTTAGCAAACAAACGAATCATTAGAGAAATTGGCTTTGTAAGAATTCCAATTACCTCAATTGGTACCATTATAACCCATAGAGCAGGTGGAACAGGAGGCGCAAAAATATGTCCCCAATAATATTTATTACTACGAATATGAGTTGTGACTAAAGTAGCAACAGCCAAAAACATAGTCACAGCAATATTACCAGTAAGGTTTGCACCACCAGGTAATAAACCTAATAAGTTATTAAACCAGATAAAGAAGAAAACAGTCAATAGGTAAGGCAGGAATTTCTCATACATAGGCTGTCCATGTTTGTCTTTTCCTGTAATATTAGCTTTTGCTATATCATCCCGGATAAAAACTACAATCGGCTCAAAAAATGATTGCATTCCTTTAGGAGCCTGACCGGAACGTTTCTTATAAGCAGAAGCAATACTTGTAAAAACAAAGATCAGAAGAACTGCACTCAAAAACAGAGAAGCGACATTCTTTGTAATAGATAAGTCATAAAACTTGAGAGAGGCATCTGTATTTTTCAGATGACCATCCAATTCATCAATATAAAAACCTTTATAGGTATGTTCCTGTTTCTCACCTTCGTCCTTAAAACCTTCGCTATGAAAACGACTAGAAGAAAACACTTCCACACCCTGACCAGGAATATATAAAATAACTGGCAATGGCAATGTAATATGTGTATGACCTACTGTTGCAAAGTGCCACTCATGAGAGTCAACCACGTGGTGTTCTATCATCTCACCAATCTTGAAAGTCTCTTCCTCATGACCAGAAGCAGCATGCTCCTGCGCATAGGACATTGGCGCAAAAAACAATAAAAAAAGAACTAATAAACTAGGAATGAGGCTTTTGTATGTCTTTACACTACCCATATGATCGTCGGAAACTAAGGCTTTTAAAAATTGCGCCGCAAGTTAGTGACTAACCAATAGATTTCAAAACCTACATACAAGAAATAAATAAGAAAAAAATTAAGTACAAAGGTAAAAATACTAGAAGTGCTGTTTTTTATAAAAAAGATAATAAATATAAGGCTCCCCAACAGACGTATACCTGACATTAGAAAATACGGGGTTGTCATATTTGCTGCATCTACTTTCAGGCGCCATTGGATATAAGCATGCCCAGCAAAAGAAAGAGTAAACAGAAAACCCACAATAAGCCAAATAGAAGGATCTACCCAGGTAGGCAAGAATAGTTGTAACAAAAAACAAATGACAGCCACTACTACACTAAACAATAGGAAACGAAGCATACACTCAAAATAAAGCGAACAAACAGGAAAATATTAGTTAGAATAGTGTAGAATCTATACGATAGCTATCAAAGCCTTTTCTTCTATCCCCATTTGCAGGCAACGGTTATTGCTTAGGCAAACTACGAATTAATAGTATAATAGACCCTACAATTCCAATCATGGGCAAAATTACAGTAAAAACCGGAAATTTCCAGCCTGTCCATTGATCCAGCTTCGTACCACCCCATACGCCAAGCGCAATGGTAGCCATCATCTGAAAAGCCAGGCCGGAATATTTGGCGTAATCACTTAAGGGGCTCTTTTTGTTCGTTGAGTTTTTCATTTAATGTATCTCCAATTCGATTGTTGGTATTGGCAGAAGCAGTTCCCATTTTAATGGTTCCATTCCATACAGCGCCAGCCTCTACAATCAGTTTTCCAGTAATAATATCTCCAACAATATTGGCAGTTGATTTTAAAGATAAAATATCTGAAATCTCCACTGTACCTTTTACTTCACCAGCAATTTCGGCATTTTGTGCGATGATGTTGCCTTCAATATAAGAAGATTCACCCAAAGCTACTTTGGTTTTTGATTTGATATTACCTATAACTTTCCCTTCAATACGTAAATTACCATAGGTATCAATATTTCCTTCTATGGTTGTACCTTTCATGATCTGAGTGCTCGCATTGGAAAGCTCAATAGAGTCTTGAGTATCACGGTTTCTATTAAACATAAATGTACTGGTTAAGTTAAACGTTTGGAATAAAAGTATTTGTAATCATGATATATAACAGCTATTTGTATAACTATCATGATAATTAGTTTGAGGTAATTGGTCAATACATCAATTTGACATTAGAACGCGATGAAATCTTCCGGATTTACAGGATTTCCTTTACTCCAGAGTTCAAAATGCAAATGTGGTCCGGAGGTAAGTTCTCCACTATTACCAAGAATAGCAACAGATTCTCCTGCTTTCACAAAATCTCCTACCTTTTTAAGTAAAGAGGAATTATGTTTATATATAGAAATCAGTTGATTGGAATGTTGAATAGCAATAATATTGCCACTATCCTGGGTCCAGGATGCCAGAATCACAGTTCCATTTAATACAGAATGAATAGGCTCTCCTTTTTTGGAAACCAGATCAACCCCCCAGTGATTAGTTTTTGGATTAAATTTATCAGAAATAATAGCACCTCTTAAAGGAGAGAATAAAAACATATCTGTATTGACACTTCCCGTTTCTGCGGCAGTCTGTGCTTTGCTTGCGCTCTCAAACTCACTTCTGAATTCTGCATCTATCGGATTGGTAGCTTTCAAATCAGCAGGTTTTACAGGAGGTTTCGTTTTTTTAGTACTGACTTCAGATGTATCCTGACTACCAGCTTTCAAAAAATCATTATCACCCTGAATAGTTTTTTGTATACGTAATAAATATTCGTCACGTGCCACAATGGCATTTTGAAGAGAATCAACAGTAGCAGAAAGTTCGATCAGACGCCGGGTTGTCTGAGCTTCTTTTGTGGGAGGATTTAACCATTTAGTTACTAAAAAATTAGAAACAAAAATACTTGCTAAAAATAAAACTATCAGAATTGCCGTTGTTATAACAAGTAACTTTGCATAGGTAAAATTGAAAGAAGTTTTTTCAGCAAAGTTATCTTCATTTCTGATAACTAATAAATATCGTTCAGTTAGACGTGTCCATAATGTACTATTTGCCTTCATCGTATGGATATCGCTTCCTGTTTTCAGTTCAGAGTTTGAAACAAAGCATAACTTTATACTATCTGTTTTAGAAGTTACTCATAAACACCAAACGGAAACGCTGATTAAATGTAAAATTGTATTTATATATGTGAAGTTTTGTGTTTGATGACGTTAGTTTTGACTTAACTAACCCAACCAATTATATAAAATGAACGTAAGAATCCTATGAATTAATATAGATTACTCACTACTTTTACAACCATTATTAAACGTGATGTATTGCTGAAATTGTATAGTATCAACCAAAATTAGTATTATCCATATCTTCAACAATAGTTTCCTATTTTTCTTTTTGTAAACGAAAATAGAGTTCAAGAGTTACATCAAATTAGGAACTTATCAGAAATCATTTCAAAAATATTAATATCTCGATAAAGTTGCGCCTTCTCTTTTCACAATATTGTGTATTTCTATTTCAGCAGAGTCGTATTATCTGCCAACAGTTTCAACCTATCGGTATGCAGCTTACATATGCTCTGCTCAAATGCAAAAGAGCTATATATCCGTTATGTTTTTGTCTTTTGGGAAGTTTAGCATTCTCAGCCTGTTCTCAATATAGCAAGGGTCCGGTTAGTGTAGCCTATCATGATCTGAATTCTCATTACAATGCCTATTTCCTCGCAAATGAAAGACTTACTGAAGCAGAAAAAGTATTATTCAGCACAAGAAAAGACGATTACAATGAAATGTTGGCAGTATTAATCGCACATGATACTGTACGAGCTGGAGCTGTAAAAACTCAGACAACCTATGCTATAGAGAAAGCTTCTCTTCCTGTACAATACCATAAAAATAGCAATTGGCTGGATGATTGTTATTTTCAACTGGCACGCGCCAGATTCCTGCAAGCAGATTTTGAAAATGCGATACAGACTTACAAATATGTAAATAGTGAGAGTAAAGATGACGCACTACGTCAACGGGCAATGATAGGACTTCTACGTTCCTTTACAGAACTAAAAAACTATGACTATGCCTCAGCCGTTATTAACCGTCTTCGTAAGGATAAATTATCGAAACATGACCTGGTTGACTTTTACGAAGCCAGGGCGTCCTATCATCAGGTGCGGCAGGAATATGACCAGACTCTGGCAGTATTGAAGCAAACAGTAAAACGTATGCGTGCTAGTGAAAGACGTGCCAGGATGTATTATATTATTGGGCAGCTGTATCAGCGTAACAATCGGTCCAAAGATGCTTATGCAAACTTTGAAAGAGTGATGAAGAGCAACGCATCCTACGAGCTGGCATTACAAGCCCAGCTACAAATGATCCAGATGTATGCGGGAAAAGATGAAAAAAAATTATTGAAGCAGTTTAACAGATTGCTTCATGATGAAAAAAATAAAGAATACCAGGGTCGTATACTCTATGCAATAGGGATGTATGAATACAGGAAAGACAGACTGGATAAGGCTATTGACTATTTTAAACAATCCTCACAGGCAAAAGGTACTGATAATCGTCAAAAAGCACTTGCCTTTCTGAAACTGGCTGAGATTTACTATGAGAAACAGCAAAACTATCAGGCTGCCAAGAACTATTATGATAGTACATTCAATGCAGGTTTACCCAAAAGTACTCCTGATTATGATGTTATTGCCAAACGTCACAAAGTACTTGATGATTTTGTAAGGCATTATACCATTATTCAGACAGAAGATAGCTTGCAGCGTATTGTTAAGATGGATGAGGCTACCCGTGATAAGTTCTTTGATGAAGTTATTGACAAACAGGAAAAGCAAGAGCAGGAAGCAGAAGATAAAAAGAATTCAGAAATAGCAAGAGAAGTAGGAGCTATATTTGATAATCTTGACATTGAGAAACAATCTGTAAACAATACTAATGATGTAAACTGGTATTTCAGTAATCCAACAGCTGTTGCTCAGGGAAGAACTTCGTTTATACGGAAATGGGGTAACCGCAAGCTGGAAGATAATTGGCGAAGAGCTCAGAAGGATGCTGCTATTGCAGAAGAGCAACCAATACAGGATTCGAACGATTCTCAGCCTGCTGTTGCAGAAAAACCAAAGAAACCAACCAGAGAGGAACAGAAGAAGAATATGCTGGCTAAACTGCCGATGGCTCCTGAAGATATTGAAAAATCCAATCAGAAAATAGAAGAAGCTTATTACGAACTGGGTAAGATCCTCGATAAGGAATTATTGGAGAAAAAAAATGCGATTAAGGATTATGAAACCCTATTGGAAAGATTCCCATCAACAGAACATGCAGCTGAAGTTTTGTATGCCATGTTTCTGATATATCAGGAATTAGGTGACGAACAACAAAATGCTGTTAAAAACCGATTAATTACTCAATATCCTACTACACTGTATGCAAAACTGGTAAGCAATCCTAACTATACCCGAGATGAGAATCTGGCCGATATACAAGCAGACAGAGCATTCCAGGAAGCTTATCAGTTATATGAAGCACAAAATTTTGCTGAAGCTGATCAGTTGGTACAAAGTGGATTGCAACAATATGCAGGCACACTAAATGAACAACGATTCAAAGTTTTACAGATTAAGATTGTTGGTAAAACGCAGGGATTGGAAGCTTATCGGAAAGCACTTCAAGACTTTGTGACTGCTTACCCACAAAGCAAATTATTGCCTTATGTTCAGAATTTGCTTCAGAAAACTGACGAACTGGGTAAAAGTTCTGGCAATAAATAACTTTTATATACTCCGATCTTCAGGTACACATATTTTTCTATTTCTGATAGAGTAGCTGATTCTCTATCAGAAATAGATTACTCTTATAACCGTCATCAAAATTTACGTACCTTTACATTTACAAACCAACATCAGTCAACTCAAGCATGATTGTTTTTGAACGTGGTACATACCGCCTGTTTATCCGTATTGTATGGATAAGTTTTGTTGCATTCTGGGCTTTGCTTTTATTTTACATCTTTGCAGTCTCAGTTGACCTGTTTGGGATGTTTGGTCCTATGCCGGACTTAAAAACGCTGGAGAACCCTAAAAATGAGCTCGCATCTGAAGTATACTCAGCAGATGGAATCTTGCTGGGAAAATATTTTGTATCTAACCGATCTCCTATTGAGTATGAAGATATCTCACCTAATCTGATTAATGCGCTTGTAGCCACAGAAGATGTACGTTTTGAACGTCACTCTGGCATCGACTTTAAAGGTACATTTGCGATTATTAGTTCTATTATTACGTTTGATCCCAGAGGCTCCAGTACAATCTCACAACAATTAGCCAAAAACCTGTATAAAACTCGTGGAGAAGGAAGTGAAGGAAGTTTGTATTCAATGCGTCCACTCCGGTTGCTGATTATTAAAACCAAAGAATGGATGACTGCGATTAAAATAGAGCGCAGTTATACCAAGCGGGAGATCATTACCATGTATCTGAACACCGTTGATTTCGGTAGTAATGCCTATGGTATCAAAACAGCTTCTCAAACATTCTTTCGGAAGAAGCCTGCAGAACTGACAATACCAGAATCTGCTGTACTGGTAGGCCTATTAAAATCAACAACTGCTTATAATCCCAAGCGGAATCCGGATCGTGCTAAAATACGTCGGAATACTGTTATGCAGCAGATGGTAAAATATAGTTATCTGACAGAAATAGATTATGAAAAATTTAAGGAGCAACCCATCGAGAAGATGATTGAAAACTATACAGTTGAGAATCATAGTAAGGGGTTAGCAACGTATTTCCGGTCAGTATTACAGCGAGAGCTACAAAGATGGTGTCGTGAGAATGGCTATGATATTTACAGAGATGGATTAAAAATATATACGACTATTGACTCCCGTATGCAGGCTCATGCAGAAGAAGCGGTAGCTCAATGGATGAAACAGTTGCAGGTCAAATTTAATACACATTGGAAAGGCAAAAATCCCTGGGTTGATGAGAATCGCAAGGAGATAGCAAACTTTATTGAGAACGCAGCAAAGGGAACTCCTCACTTTAGAGAATTACAACAAGCAGGAATTGATGCTGATGAAATCTGGCAGGAGATGAACAAGCCCGTGCCTATGCGGATCTTCAGCTGGCAGGGCGAAAAGGACACCGTTATGAGTCCTATGGATTCTATACGCTACTATAAACGATTTCTGCAAACAGGGTTACTTTCAATGGTGCCAGCAACCGGAGAAATCAAAGCATGGGTTGGAGGATTAGATTTTAAATATTTTCAGTATGATCACGTTAAACAGGGGCGTCGCCAGCCAGGTTCATCCTTTAAACCTATTGTTTATGCAACAGCCCTTGACAATGGTTATACACCCTGCTATACAGTGGTAGATGCACCCATCACATTTGCAGAAGATGTAGGAGGTAAACCCTGGACACCCAATAACTCCGATGGTCCTCCCAGTGGCCGCCAGTTTACTCTCCGTCAGGCTATGGGACGTTCCATTAATACCATTTCTGCGTATCTGGTAAAGAATCTTGGACCTCAGAAAGTAGTAGACTATGCAAAACGACTAGGCATCACTAGTCCATTAGAAGCAGTTCCTTCCATTGCCTTAGGTACTCAGGATGTATCTATCTATGAATTATTAGGTGTGTATTCAACATTTGTGAATAGTGGCATCTGGAATGAACCCAAATATATTACCAGAATTGAAGATAAAAACGGCAATGTGATATGGGAACCTGTACCTCGTAATGTAGAAGTTTTGAGTGAAGAAACAGCCTATCTGATGACATATATGCTTCAAGGAGCAGTACAGGAAAGAGGAGGAACAGCACAGGGCCTGCATCGTTATAAAATATGGAAAGACTATCCGGAAGTTGGTGCGAAGACAGGTACTACTCAGAATCACTCTGATGGATGGTTTATGGGGGTTATGCCTAATCTGGCAACAGGTATCTGGATTGGAGGAGATGACCGAAGTATACACTTTAGAGATCGTACAGGGGAGGGAGGAAAAATGTCCCTGCCATTATGGGGTATGTATATGGAAAAAGTTGTCAATGATCCTCAACTTGATTTTAAACCAGGCAAGTTTAAAAAGCCAGCTACTCTCTCTGTATCATTAGACTGCTCAGCATACCAAATCACTTCGGCAACAGATTCAATCAAAGATAAGACATATCAGGCCCCTTCCGCTAAAGATCTTGAGAATGAAGGCTTTGAATAGGTAAGCATTGCTATATACTGATTTCTGAAAAAAAGACTCATCCCTAGTAGAGATGAGTCTTTTTTTCAGTATTTTTCTTGTCTGTGCATTATTCTATGCAAAAGTTTTTTTAGTAAAGGCACGACAGCTTTACTGATTAGTTGAGAGATTGCATAGTATTCATGGCAGTTTTGCTTTTGAACAGAGTTCCAATCATTTTCTCTTTTACGCACACTTAACCGCATTTTTTATTTTGACCGGAATTCCGATCACTTTCTCTTCTTGCGCATTATTCACGGCAAAACATTTTTTGAGCGGAATTCACCGCAAAACGACTTCTTGCATAGAACTATACACAACGAAACTTTTTGTGGTGAATTAAACTCAAGGAGTAATTTTGCAATAAATCCAATATATAGCGTTAGACAGCTAAAGTCTATAGCTATAGTATGACCTGACTTATATATCTTACGATGCTATGTATATCAAGCTTTTACTTGCCAGATAAACCAAAGCCTCCCAATTTTGTGTTTATCTTTGTAGTAACTTATAAGCTCTGTAATACTATAAGTAATCTTGTACGGTTAACCAGATTACAATCCTATCACTATTTATATTCTGCCAGCCCAGTGACAGTCTTGAAAGAACAAATCAGTAAATTACCAGATACACCAGGGGTTTATCGTTATTTTGATGTAGATAATGAATTGATCTATGTGGGCAAAGCGAAAAACCTAAAAAACCGGGTATCCAGTTACTTTAACAAATCAGCCAATCATGATCAGAAGACCCGAAGAATGGTATCTCAGATTGATCGGCTGGAATTCACTGTCGTCAATTCTGAATTTGATGCATTATTGCTTGAAAATAGTCTTATCAAACAATATCAGCCTAAGTATAATATCTTACTTCGTGATGATAAGACGTATCCTTATTTGTGTATTACGAATGAGCCTTTCCCAAAACTTATACCCACTCGCCATCTGGATAGATCGTTAGGTACATACTTTGGACCCTATGCAAGTGTAAAAACCATGCATACCTTGTTGGAATTTCTACGTAAGCTATATACAATACGTACCTGTAACCTGAATTTAACTCAGAAAAATATTGAAGCAAAAAAATTCAAGGTTTGCCTGGAATATCATATTGGGAATTGCAAAGGTCCATGTGAGGGCTTGGTAAGCAGAGAGGAATATGACAAAAACATAGATCAGGTAAAAAATATCCTTAAGGGACATCTGACTCCTGCAATACAACACTTTAAAGAACAAATGCAGGAAGCAGCAATGGAACTGGCTTTCGAAAGAGCGCAGGAATACAAAGAGAAACTATCTTTATTGGAAGGCTTTCAAAGCAAATCGCTGATTGTTAACCCGAATATTTCAAACATAGACGTTTTCACAATTGCTTCGGATGAGAAAAATGCCTATGTGAATTATATGCAGATAGTAGATGGCTCCATTATACATACGAAGAATGCTCTTGTCCAGAAAAAACTGGATGAATCAGAAGCCGACATACTTTCACATATTATTCTAGGGCTACGTGAAGAGCACCAAAGTGAATCAAAAGAGATTATTACTAACACTTCTCTGGACATCGAATTATCAGGTATATCCTGGACAATTCCTCAGATTGGCGACAAGAAGAAATTGGTAGATCTTTCATTAAAAAACGCATTATACTTTAAAAGAGATCTTACCCAGAAGAAGGAACAAAAAGGAGAAGTATTGGCAGAAAAAGGAAAAAGGGCTCTGGTAAAACTCCAGCAAGATCTACAGTTAAAAGTCTTACCTACTCATATAGAGTGCTTCGATAACTCTAACTTTCAAGGGACTAATCCTGTCTCTGCCATGGTCTGCTTTAAAAATGGCGTTCCATCCAAAAAAGATTATCGTCATTATAAAGTCAAAACTGTTGAAGGTCCTGATGATTTTGCTACCATGCATGAGGTAGTCACCCGACGTTACACTCGATTATTGAATGAAAGTTCCCCCCTTCCCTCTTTAATTGTCATAGATGGAGGAAAAGGTCAGTTAGGAGCAGCTACGCAGGCACTAAAAGAGCTGGGTATTTACGGACAAATCCCAATAATTGGCATAGCCAAACGATTGGAAGAGATCTATTTTCCAGGAGATGAAATTCCTATTCATATTGATAAAAAGTCAGAATCATTAAAACTGATTCAACGCATACGTGATGAGGCCCACCGCTTTGGGATTACTTTCCACAGAGATTTGCGTAGTAAGAATACGATGACTACTCAGTTATTCGACATTCCAGGCATAGGACCAGAAACAGCCAATAAGCTTCTGACATTATTTAAATCTGTCAAAAAACTCCGGGAAGCTACAATGGAAGAATTAACTGAGGCTGTGGGTAAATCAAAAGCACAAAAAGTAAGAGACTTCTTTGAAGGAGAAAGATAAAACTTAGTAACTACAAATAAAAAAGGGGCAGAATAGCCCCTTCTCGTACATATCTTGTATTGGATTAGAACTCCCACAAATTGTGTTCATATTCCATTAGTTGTTGCTTCATCCACTCAGATGCCAATAAACCTTTTTTACCACCGTCATAGATCTCTGTTAGATCTTTATCGTCTGGGTTAGACACTTTGATGATACGTCCTGAGAATAGACGTAGTTCAAATGCATCAGCTAAGTTTTTGTGTTCCTGATTGTTCTGAGAATTGAAATATACTGCATTTGGACTGCTCTTGAACAATTTGTACAAGTCTTTAAATTTGAATGCAGCCATACGTTTCTGGATACCTAGATCCCCATTTTTTTCGGCAGGAAGCCAGAAAGTAATTGCCTGTGTATCCCAGTAAGCACGAGAACGTTGTTTGTCAAAGATAAAGTCTTCTTTTAACTCCATTTGAGTAAAATAAGAAGCAGGATATTCATTTCCACCTCCACCATTTTTAAGGGCAGCGATACGTTGCTTCTTTTCTTCAGGCGTTAAGAAGTCATCTTCTTTTATTCTCTGCTCTTCAAATCTCATATCCTCTGGCGTCATTTGGGTACCAGCAGCACTGATATTTTTTACAAACTCCTCTACAGTTAACTTACTAGTCAGTGAATCTGTAGCATAAGGAGTAAGTAATCCGGCTTTTACAGCATTAATAACGAAGCGGGTGATCTCGTTATTAACAGCCATGAAAGGACGATTTTGCTTTTCGTTCAGGTCTACGTTAGTCCAAACAGTTTTTTTGAACATAATGTCAGACTCATGAATTGGGCGCACAGAATTGGGATTATAACCTCGGGTATCCGCTTCTTGGGCAAAGCAGAAGGTTGATAAGCCCAACGCGATGGTACCCGCAAAAATCCCTTTCATTACGTTTTTCATTTGGAATTTCTTTTTTTGTGAATAATTTGTGCTGATATGGAAAATCCCTTCAGCCACTTATTTTGTTCTTACTTAAACGTCAACTGATTGTATCTTAGTATAGAGACCAACACAATACCAATCAACACATTCTTTTAGTTTTAGAAAGTAGTCTGATTACAATACGTATATCAGACTACTTTTGTTATTTATTAATTCAGAGAAGCACTTACAATTGTGCTACCTGCGATACCACTTTCAATCAATTGTCCTTTGAAGTTCATACGTTTTACGTCTTTCACTTCGATTACAAGGCGGTCACCAGCACGCATCTGGCTTACCAAACCACCTAAGCTCAGGCGGTCATCACCTTTAGCAGATCCAACCGGACGAGAACCACGTACCAGATAAACTTCAGTTGAAGTTGCTTTGAAACGAGCATCTTTTGGAAGCAAGTTTGCAAATCCTTCATCAGGTACAAGACGAATCTCAAGTGAGTTAGGATAAGGAGCAGACAAACCACGTTTTGTATCCAACTCACGACCGTTGCTAAATACTTTCATTGCAGGCTTAGGAACAGGACGTACTTTGAAATTCTCAGTACCGATTGTTGCACCACCACTGCTTACAGTTACAGCTACCTGAGTACCAGTAGGCACGATAGTAATGTCACCAATGTTAGCACCAGTAAAATGGCTACCACCTGATACAGAGAATGAAGGACGGTAATCAGCACCTAAAGCAGGAACTGTAAATTTCAATTCGTTACCGCAGTTAGCATACAGAGCGTTTACAGACTGAGATTGAACCTGAATAACAGGTTTTACAACTGTATATTCTTCTGTTACAGAGAAAGCAGTATCTTTTCCACTTGGAGAACGGAAAGAGATTGTACCTTTCCAAGTTTGTTTAGATTTTCCTTCTTTGTCATAATTGCTAGCAGAAGCTTTGAAATCAACTTTACCCATTCCATTTGATACAGGAATACCACGTCCATTAAATGTCATAGAAGGAGTTATACCTGAAGAAGATGCAGCAAGGAACATTTCAGCCTTGTAGGATGTACCAGCAGCAATTGTACGAGCTTCAGGGCGAACCATTGCTACAATTTTGTCAAACTTGATAACCCCAACGTTAAGATCAGCTGCCAGTTTTTTCAAAGCCTCAGCTTCATAACGAGCGATTTCACTTTGTTTTTGACTGATTACTGCTAAGGCAGCAACCATTGGAGTAGCTTGGAAATTAAGCTCAACGAAATCTTTGTTCTTTTGAGCCTCATCATCTTTCAGACCATTCACCTCTTTGGCGTCCAATGTTAAAGAAGGAAAGTTTGTTTTTGCGATAGAGTTGATAGAAGCAACATGATCTTCGATTAACTTTCTCATTTCGTAACCTTTTCCATTTTTAGCACCTTCTGCACCAATCATTAGTGATTCAACATCAGTCTCTCCATTAGGGTTTTTAAACTGATTATTTTCAGGATTGATACCGCCTGTAGCTGCAATCAAAGATTTTTTGTACTCTTCTAATGCTGCTAAAGCTTTGGAAGTTTTCTCTTTTACTTCTTTTGCAGCAGTAAGGACTTTAGCTTTATCTCCTGTTGCTTCTTTAGCAATAGCTTCAACCATTTTGTCGTTATTGCTTTCCGCAGCACTAGTAGATTGCTCCAGAGACGTATTAATCAATTCGAATTTTTTAACAATTTCGGAACTTACTTGCAGAGCAAGCAGGGCAGTTAGTACCAGGTACATCATCCCCACCATCTTCTGCCTTACGGTTTCTTTACCTCCAGCCATAGTATGTTTTAGTTTTTCAGATTAAGTGAACGATTTATTTAACTAAAACGGATTAACCTTTCATTGCAGTCAACATGCTACCATAAACTTTGTTCAGCGTAGTCAGGTTGGTTGTCAATTTAGTTAATTCACCTTTGAACTGCTCAGTATCTTTGCTGGCTTGAGCCATATTTTCCATAGCACTTGATAAGCTACCGTAGAATGACTGCATAGCTTTCAGGTGTTTATTAGTATCCTGTAGTTCCATTTCATACACAGCATTCAAAGCGCCTAAGTTTTTAGTCACAGTTTGAACTTGTGCATGGTAAGATTTAGCATCCTGA
This sequence comes from Xanthocytophaga agilis, assembly GCF_030068605.1. Taxonomy (NCBI): domain Bacteria; kingdom Pseudomonadati; phylum Bacteroidota; class Cytophagia; order Cytophagales; family Rhodocytophagaceae; genus Xanthocytophaga; species Xanthocytophaga agilis. The sequence goes on along the minus strand of NZ_JASJOU010000014.1, from coordinate 163,665 downwards.
GCTGCATTAGACATTTCAGCCATTGCAGTTACAGTAGTTGCATATGATTTGTTCATATCAACCAATGCACCAGAAGCTTTCTTTACATTCTGAGCATACTCGTTAGTAGCTACAGAAGCATCTGTAAGATTATTCAGTTTAGAAGCTGTTTCAGCTAAGCTTTTCATACCGCTACCTAAGCTATTGATCAATTCAGGACCAACTTTAGCGTTAGTAAGCATATCATCAAGTTTAGCAGTTAAGCCATTTCCTTTTTCTTTTTGCTCAGGACGACGTTGAGGAAGTTCACCTTTGAAATCTTCAGCTAGCTCAGGATAAACGCGAGTCCAATCTGGATCAGCATGCTGAGGGGCAAAAGCACTCAAGAAGAAGATAGCAGCCTCAGTACCTAGCCCTACGATAAGCATTTCAGAAGCACCTGGCCAGTGCATGATTTTAAATAACGCACCTACAATTACAACTGCTGCACCAATACCATAGACAAATGGCATTACTTTAGCGAAGAAGAAATCAGAAGATCCACCTTTTTTAGCACTCATTTTGTTTTAATAGTTAAAGTTAATAATTGATTGATTGTTTTTTTTAATTAACTGATCATTAATGGATTAAACCACTTGTATGTAAAACATGAATGGATACAGCGAGTCAGCTAGTGTCTAAAACTCATTTTAGACACTATACTCTATCGTGCAAACTTTCAAGATTTTTGGATTTCGGTGTAGTTTAGAATTCAGCTCCAGAAGAACGACCCAAATAAGTCATTGCGCAACGGAAACCAACGTAAGCTTTAGAAGTATCCTGAAATTCGAAAGTACGTGTACCTGTTTCCAGATAGTAAGCTACGTCTTTCCAGGAACCACCACGTACAATTTTACGAGGCTCGGCATCATCTGTGTATTTAGGGTTCAAATCCCAGGTAATCGTCATTGCAGCAGGATGGTAAGCATCTTCACACCATTCAGCTACGTTACCAGCCATATCATACAAGCCGTAATCGTTAGAGAAGAAAGATGCAACAGGCCCTGTATACATGAAACTATCATTATAGTAGTTACCACGACCTGGTTTGAAGTTAGCTAACAAACAGCCATATGCGTTTGAGATATAAGGGTTACCCCAAGGATATTTAGCCATATCACGACCACCACGAGCTGCATATTCCCACTCAGCTTCAGATGGCAGACGGAAATTAGGCATTGGGAATTTGCCTTCTTTTGCACGGTAAGCATTCAGATATTTTGTACGCCATTCACAAAAATAACGTGCAGCAAACCAATCGATACCAACTACAGGATAATCATCAAATGCTGGGTGCATATAGTAATACTCCATCATTGGGTCTCCATAGTGGTGAGCAAAGTCTTTTACCCAAACTGTTGTATCAGGATATAATTCTTTCATGATATAATCTTCACCCAGTACAGAAGCAGAATCTTTCAGCATACCATTCACAAACTGACGATATTCGTTGTTTGTGATTTCAGTATCATCCATATAGAATCCACCAATGGTGATCTGCTTATTCATACTTATTAGTGAGTGTGGCACATCCTCATCAGCCTGGCCCATGTGGAATGTACCAGCTGGGATTGGTACCATTCCGAACGGGATCTCCTGACGCCAGCCTTCACGACCAGGAACACCTACAAGTTCCCCCCGATCGTCGTTCTTGTTACGCTTACCCAGCAATCCGCAACTCTGTAAAAATACAGTGGCAAGCGCAACCAAGCAGCAGTAAAGTCTCATTCGATTCATTTGATTCATAACACCTGTTTAATTATAATTTTCTGTTTTAATTCCTGTTTAACGAGCTTGATTCAAAAGACAGTTACAAATTTAGTCGGTAAAATTAATTTTGTTTGTCAAAGATAAAGCTAATCCAAACGTTGTAATATTTACGATAAAAACACAGTATTGTTCTCTAGTGATAGTTTAAACGCCTCTTGATATTTTATTATTGTTTGTAAAGGCATTTTGTTTTTAATCATTTCGAAATCTGGGAGTTCGCTTAATAGTTTTTACAATAGGTTTAGGAGGAGGTAAGGTATAGGTAACCATGAACTCATTTGAGGTCGGTTGTTTAACAGTCTGTGCCTTAATGATATAATCAAATGAATACCCTATACGTAAGGAATTGTCCTTTAAGAGACTTACACCTGCCAAAAAACCAACAGCATCCCCTTGACGAAAGGATAAACCAGCAGAAAACTTCTGGTTATAGGTGGCTACAGTGCTTACCTCAAAAGAAGTAGTATTGAAATCAGATTTAAACAACACAGATGGTGAAAGAACGATCTGATAAGTAAGATCGTAGTAATAACCAGCATTAATGTAAATATGCCTGTTCAATGGATTCTTCAGTTTATCTGTTCCAAAATTGAATTCTGCTTGAGTAAGGTGGTTCACACTTACGCCTCCATAAAATTTTTCTGATGTATAGAAAACCCCTAACGCAAAGTCCGGTCTGATCTGAAACTCTTTTCCGGTACGATTGGATAAAACAGGATCACTGTCATCTATAGCTCTGTATTTGTCAAAGTCAAGTGATTGTGCATAATACCCACCTCTAATCCCTAAAGATATTTTCCCTTTATCGATTGGAAACTGATAGGAATAAGATATTGCTGCCTGGGAATTTGCCTGTGGTCCTAAACGATCATTGACATAATGGAAACCTATTCCACTTCGTATGCGTAGAATAGGAGTATTTAAACTAAACATTGCAGTGTTAGGAGCTCCTCCCGGATCAAAAGTACCCTGATAAGCGGTCCATTGACTTCGGTACAACGCCTGAAACTTTGTCTTGTTTTCTACTCCAGCATACGCAGGATTGATAAAAAGGTTGTTGTACATATATTGAGTAAACTGAGGATCTTGCTGTGCGTTAGCAATAGAGTACCCCAGCCACGCCAATAATAAGGAGAAAAGTATTCGTTTGTGCATAGCGTATGTTAGATGCTAAAGAGATTAAACCCATCCTAGAGACAACAAGAAAAGCTACTCATACCAAATGATCCATTAAAAAAGACCAAAAGATATTTTAGCTTGTTGCCGACTTAATTCCAAATACTTGGAGTTTTATGGCTTAAATATAGCAATTAGATTTGGACGTATATCAAAATAGTAACCGATACTTTTCTCTAATATCATCCAAAAGTGCTGCTTTTACATGTAAAACGCATATTTTGTATAAATATTGGAGTAGAACCTTACTTCATTTTGACATATTTTCACAAAGAAAAACACGTCCAAACCCTTAAAACACACTGACTAGCAAACACTTAATAAAATTACAACATTCTCTTTTAGCCTTTTATCAAATCAGGAAATTTTATTAGCCTTTTTGATGTACATTTCCAAGGCGCCTGCCATCGAAGGGGCATTAGGTTGAGGTGCTTCAATATCCAAAATGAGACTGGCATCATGAACAGCTTTAGCAGTTGTGGGACCAAATGCGGCAATACGTGTCTTGTTCTGCTTAAAGTCAGGAAAATTAACAAATAGAGAGTTTATGCCTGATGGACTAAAAAATGCAATGATGTCATAATATACATCTGTAAGATCAGACAAATCAGAAGCTACTGTTTGATATAAAACAGCTTCTGTCAATTGCAATCCATTTGTATCCATAAACTCAGGGATATCATTTTTACGAATATCCGAGCAAGGAAATAAGAACTTTTCGTTTTTGTGCTTTCGTAATAAATCAAGCATATCAGAAGCAGTTTTCTGCCCTACAAATACTTTACGTTTACGAACTGTGATATATTTATGCAGATAATTAGCTGTTTGCTCTGAAATACAAAAATATTTCATATCCGGAGGCAACTCCAATTTTGCTTCTTTGGCAATACGAAAGAAGTTGTCAACTGCATTTCTGCTGGTAAAAATCACCGCGGTATGAGCCAGAATATCGATTTTCTGTTTTCTGAATTCTTTTAAAGAAACAGGCTCTACCTGAATAAAGGGACGAAAGTCTATCTTTAATTTGTATTTCTTAGCCAGTTCAAAATAAGGTGACTTATCATCAGCAGGCTTAGGTTGTGAAATCAATATACTCGATACTTTGTAATATCTGTCTTCTACTTGTTGGGTTTCTACAGCGTTCATTCTTGTATCAGAAATGATTGGTAAAAAACTATTTTGCGAGAAATTTAATTCCTATAAGTAATGGAATCAGTTCAGTGGCACAAAGATATGAAAATAAATATAGATTCCGAAATGAAGTAATTTTGTTTAGTACAGAACTAATGGTCACAATACGGATTATGTTGAAAATAAACAATCCTATAACTACCATTTTCAATGCGCCTACCAACCATTGAGGAAAAGATAACATAAAGATAAACTGCAATGGAAGTACTATGAGAAAAAAGATTCGTGAGAATAATAAATACTCATAATAATGTATAGAAGCTACATTATTAATTCCAAATACTATCCCTATGGCATATATAAAAAAATATTTCCCAATTAGCAACACCCATATAATACTTACACACAGAGCAAAATATCCGAACAAACTACCAAATGAATCTGATAACTGAATCGGCAATACATTCACGAAAAAAGTATCGGAATATCTTTGAGCCATCATGTAAAACAAGCTTAATGACATGCTGTGAGCCAAAACAAAAAGAATATTGATCTGACTAAGTGGCTTAGCTATTAATGTTGCATCCTCTCTGCTATCTACCGAAAACATATCATTAAAGCTAAAATTCCGTTTAAATGCTTTGGGATGATAGTTTAACAGAAAAGTATAAAATGCCAGTAAGGAAACAATACATACTGTTACAAAATCAGGAAACTCAGATAAATCCCTTAATTTAGGCTGATAACTATTTCTAACTCCAGACAATACCACATCTGAGTCTTCTTTGTTTTCAATCTGAGAAGCCTTATTCTTATAAGGATATACAATTTGGGCAGTGGGAAGTTGTGAATGCCCATCCGGAACATAAAGTGTAATTAATACAAATCTTGTTTTGTATTGTTTCTGTAAACTGTCAATATTTACTACTGTTCTGCTTTGTGCAGACAAAGTTCGACACAATTGTGATTGAACAAACAAATGAGTCTCTTTAGGTGCTTGTAAGAATAAATTATAGTGTGAATACTTTCTCAAATCAACATATAAACTCAAAGCAGCCTGTACCCCATGTTCCTTCCGGAAATAAGGAATATAGCCCTTATAATTGTCATTGTAAATAACCCACTGATCCTCTAATCCCTGAATAAGTTTATAATCAACTGTTGACTGAGAAAAGGAGGTATTAAAAAACACTATACTCACTACAACACTGCTGATAATACGAACATAGTGTGTATAACCCAAACGATAGAATATTTGTATAAGAACTTTCAAAATCTCTCTGTAAATAAGTAGTATTATTTTATCGTTCTGCAGCCACTTCTCCCGAAGTCAAATCTGTAACAACAACAGGTTGTTTATTTCTACCTATATAAGAAAATCCAATACTTATAAGGATAGAAAGCAGAGCTAACACTGTTAATTGCACATGCATTCCCCATGTAGTAGTCATAACCACCAGAATAATCATTAAAATGTGTAATACAGCTAATACACTTACAGCCTGAAACTGCTTTAGTCCTGCACGTATCAGACAATGATGAATATGGTTCTTGTCTGCCGCAAAAGGGGATTGGCCATTCAGAATCCGGATAATAGCAACACGTAGAGTATCTAAAACAGGTAGATACAGAATGCCTATTGCTATAACAGGTGAATTTTCAACAACAGGCATCTCTACAAAATGAACAGCCATAACTGCAACAATAAAACCACACGTAAGTGATCCTGCATCACCCATAAAAATAATCGCACGATGAAAATTATATCTTAAGAAACCTACTGTTCCTCCAATCAAACTAGCAGCCACATAGCTATATAAAATTTCATCATATATATAGAAATAAGACCCAAACGCAAGAGTAATAATAATAATAGTAGAACCGGCCAATCCATCTAATCCATCTATTAAATTTATTGCATTAGTAATACCTATTATCGTAATAATGGTAAAAGCATAGCTAGTACCAATTTCCAATTCATAAATACCAAAGAGTCCATGAAAATTACTGATCCGTACATCACCCATAAAAATAACAATGCCAGTAGCCAGTAATTGCACAAAAAATTTCTTAAATGCTGAAACAGGTACTATATCATCTTTTAAACCTATAAAAAAAAGAAGTATCGCTCCTGCAAGCACATATTGTACGCCCTGTTCTAATCGCCCAAAAATTGCCAGAGCAGAAATGAAGCCGGCGAAAATTGCCATTCCCCCTAAACGTGGTGTGAGCAGTGCATGCACACTACGACCATTAGGTTCATTTAGCAGTTTCTTGGCATGTGCCACCTGTACAATGGACGGAATAGCAAATACAGAAACTACAAATGCCCACAAAAATGCCAGTAAAAGATTAACAGGTAGATTCAAAACTTAGATATTTGCTAAAGTAAAAAAGAAAAAACTGACCAGAATGAAAACCCGATACTTCTATTATTAAGTGCTCGTTTCAAAGTATCCACAAACAATTATAGAATTTCGAGTTGTATTGAGAAAGATGTTATTATCATTCTCAATATTTTATGCAAATATAAATTGAGAATACTATTCTTTTACAAATTAATTTTCTCTTCTTATACATATGTATTGCATCCCATCATATTATCTTCATGTCAGAGTTACTTTTCTAAAATCGAGAGGTTAAACCAAAATGTATTTTTGAATATCCTATACTAAAAGGCCGAGTCTGTGAATTTCCTAATGCATACATTATAGTAAAAATCCCTGTCTTTGTACTAAAACTCATGCCGGCACCAAATCCAGAGGGTATATCGGTGACAGAGGCTTTCAAAATTTGCGTTCTTATCCATGCTTGATCATAGAATACAAACAGATAGGATGTTTGTTCCCAAAAGAAACGATATTCCAAAGTAGATGTAACATAATCAGAAGCAAAAAAGAAGTTTTCATTGAACCCTCTTATACTTGTCAAACCACCTAAGCGAAATAACTCATTTTGAAAAAGATTATCATTAAAAATCTGAGCGGCAGATAGCTGAAAAAATATACTACTTTTTTTTCCTGTACGGCTATACTTTCGTAGTGTAAACCGATAGGCCAATTGCGGGCTGGATCGTTTAATTATCTGCAAATCAATCTGATCGCTTGGACTTACTTCTTTATTTCCTATTGCAATATTTGCGCTTATCCACCAACCTTTTTTAGGATACAACAAATTATCAACAGCTTTATATGTATAAAAGGCGTTATAAGATAACCAGTTTATATCAGCCTGCTGCACAGTCCCTTTTATTGTGCTGTCAGCCAATCGTGAATTGTATCTATTAACTCCTATACCTATTTTATTCCAGCTATCTAGATTATAGAAAATATTAAGTTGTTGACTCAATGTTACATATCCATTTAATACAGTACTGGAAGTGTCTTCTCTTAGTAATTGAAATGCACCATTTATCTCCAATGGAGTTTTAAAAAAAGCAGGTTGGGTATAACTTATATTTAACCTGGGAGAGCCTTGTTTAATTTGTTGCCAGCTGAACAAAAAACTTCCTCCAGCATTAAGCAAATTATTTAGTTTTAGATTTACTTCTCCTGTTAATAACAACTTTCCTTCTTTTTGTTCATTGGGTTGAAAACCAATTATACCATCTGCTTCACTTGATTTTCCAGCATCTGCAAAGAAAGTAATATAAGCCCTGTCATTTTTAAAAAGGACTTCATAGGGCTGTGTTAAGGACAAATAAGATTGTTGTTTAAGAAGGTTGTAGGCCTGATCTAAACGCTTTTGACTATAAGGTTGTCCTGGTATAATTCTAAGCCAGTTTTCCAGAAAGCGTTTTTTTAACCGGGCCGACCCTATCACTCTTATAGTATCAAATACAATATAAACACCAGGCTCATACTGTAATTTGGCTGATATGTTATCATCCCTTATCTGAATAGAATCAAGAGAAATCGTAGCAAATGGATATCCATGTTCTTCCGAATATACTAATATCCTTTTTTCTAGATCTGCTAATTCCAAATAATTGAATTGTTTGTCTCTATATATTTTCTCGCGAAAATCAACTTCACGCAATATTTCATCCCGAATGTTGCCCTGAGAAAGGCGAGCCCATTTAAATCTACTTCCCAGATAAGCAAATATCAATAAAGTATCTTTCTTCCAGCTTATACTATCAATAGATGCAGTCAAATAACCTTGTTGATGGAGTTTTATAATATTTTGTTGAATTATCTGTACCCCGGAAATTGAATCTATGATAAAATCAGGTAGCTTCTTAACTATGGCATTTTGAAAAGTTGAATCTGAAAACAGATAGTTTACCGACCATCTTTTTTGGGCATATAATGATCCTCCTACCAGCACCAAGTATATTTCCACAACACCATATATAAAAAAAACACAACAAAATCTCTTCATTCTAAGGTTTTAAATTACTTTATTACAATATTTACGATTCGTTTTGAGGTTTTTATTGCACAGATTCAGTAACACTTTTCACAATCTCCTTAAATCAAAAAAAAGTATACATTATTTCACTCTCTATTGACTATCAATATTTTATAGCTTATTTTTAAAAGCTAAATAATAATATCACTTCCTCTAAATAAAAAGTGGCATTAAATTTTACACTACCTCTATCTCTTTGTTATAGCAAAAGCGAAAATTAATAGAGATAAAACGTTTACCTTATCACTAATTCAGTTATATATGTAAGAAAATAGATAATAATAGACTTATCACTTTTTCTTAAAGTTGCTTTTCTTAAACACCTCACTTTTAATTATCAGATTAGAAATATAATTTTATAAAGAGATTTGCATTGTTTGTTGATAATTTATATGTATTTATACGGATCTCTTTATATATTTGCTAAGTTTTTGTGCAAACACAATGTGTTTTACGAGTCAAAAAAAACTATGTAATTTTTAACAAAAAAACACATCTTCTCTAAGATTTTCTATTTTGACCACTATCGTAAAGGCATTTGACTGATATGCAACGTTTTGTAAGTATGACGTGTCTATGCATGTGTGATTGATAATAAAACTATTACCCTACTATTATAAGGCGAATGGCTATGTATAACCAATTTATACTGGAAGAGCTAAAAACCCTGAAAGATCTTTTACAAGCAGGAGCAATCACTCAGGGTGAATTTGATCATTTGAAACAAATTCTCATTGATGGCACTAAAGCATCTAATGAATCAACAGAAACTGGCTCTCAAACGGAAAGAAGTTTGTCTGGAGATGTGTATGAGAATCCAGATGAGGTAATTCGTTATTATTCAAACGAGACTAAAAACTTGCTTCTATATAAGCAATTTGATAAGGCCTATCCGTTTGTTCAAAAGATATTATCACTACGTCCTGAACACAGAGAGGCGAATCGTTTTTTGCAGGAAATCAAAACATATATCAGAAGAGATTATCTGATTGGTGGGGCTATTGGTGTAGTACTTGCTAGTGCTATTTCTATGGTGTTAACATTGGATAAGGATATAAATTTGATTTTACTTTGTATAATACCAGTACTAGGTGGTCTTTTATTGCCTCGTGTAGCAAGTAGCATATTGATCGGAAAAGTTAGTAGCCGCGGAATGCGCTATTTTATTTCTGCAATAACTGTTATTGTTATTGGGTGTGTGTTAAATGTAGCTTTAGCTAATGTATTTGATGGATTAGAAGGAAAACTTATCAATGGGAAATCTGATGAAATCGTAGGTCCCTATGAGATGGTAGATACCACCAACTACACAGTTCTTCCTAGTGATACATCACAAATGCTATCAGAAGTGGGTAATACTCAAGCGGATACAAGTAATAAAACTACAGTGGACGATAGTTGGAAACCAACAGAAAATCCAGATCCAATACCTCAACAACCAAAAGAACCGCAAATAACAGTTGTAGAGGAGGGAAATCCTCAAACAACAGCTGTACGTAATATACTAACTTCTTATTATCAGGATTTAAGCAGCCAGAAATTTGATGCAAATAAATATTATGCAAAAAAGGTAAAACGTTTCTTTAATCTGCAGGATATTTCTCCTCAAACAATTACTGATGAGGTGCATAATAATTACTATACTGACTTTCAAGATGCAGTAAGTACTATTGCATCTAACTCTCTGTCAATAGAACCTATGAAGGGTGGAATGTATCAGGCAGACTTTAAAGAAGTGATTAAATGTTTCCGTAAATCAGCAAACAAAGGACAAACGATTACTTCACAAGTAAAAGTGCTCTTTGATAAAAATATGAAAATCATTTATTACTCATCTCGCCCTTTATCAACAAAGGAGTTTGGTGATCGGGCAGACGAAAAATCTGCTACCAAAATGGTATACTATCGGGAAGATACCAATCAGTAGTAAATACAATACTTTTATTTCTACCAAGTCAAATGAGGTAACTACTTAACCATCATTTGACTTGGTTGTTTTTATTCTAACTAACAACCTCTCCACCAATCTTACAATCAGAGTAAGGTCTGATACGACTAGTAAGTATGAAAGTCCTAATACTGAATATTCTTTTGCTTTTTAGCATTGCTTCTCTCGCTGTAACTCAGACAGATGACCTTGAAAAAGCATTAAAAGCCTTAAAAGAAAAAGATTTTAATGCGGCCAAAGTATTAATTGAACAAATTATCACTAAAAACTCATTTGATGCAGGTGGATATTATGCTCTTGCAGTCTATTATGCAGATAATGACAACAAGCCTCACGACTACTATAAGTCTCTTGATTATTTGACTTTGGCAGAGAAATATTATTCAACTCTCACAACAAAAGAACTAACAAACCTGCAGAAATTAGGAGTTACTCTTCTTGAAATGCAGAAGTTAAAACAAACTATTGGACAGCAAGCGGTACAAGATGCTATTGCATCTCAAAATCCGACAGCTATAGACAAAGTAATTTCAAAGTTTTCGACTTTACCAAATGTAGTAGAAAAGGCTATTGAATATAAAAATGCAATGGCCTTTGAAGAAGCTAAACGCGTAAATACCTATCAGGCTTTTCAAAATTTTTATATTAAATACCCATCCGCCAAACAGGTTCCGGAAGCAAAAAACAAGTACGAACAATTACTATACGAAAACTTGACATCTGCTCAGAGCTGGCAGGCTTATCAAAAGTTTTATACAAGTTATCCAAATAGCCCTTATGCAGAAAAAGCGAAAAAACAGTATGAAAAACTGTACTATGAACAAAATGTAGCCAGTTCTACTTCTGCGAATACCATAGAGAAATACCTTACAGAAAACCCTAACAGCATTTATAGTCAGAAAGCAAAGAATCAGTTACAAAGCATGTCTTCTTTGTTTCCTATCAGAGTAGGTGATACATGGGGATTCATAAATGGGAATGGGCAAATTGCTATACCTCCTATCTATGAACGAGTAGGAAACTTTTCAGAAGGATTAGCCCGTGTACGCAAACATGGTAAATGGGGAATTATCAATACAAAAGGTAAAGAAATTGTACCACCTGTATATGAACTAATACGCGATTTTAGTGAAGGGGTAACTGCAGTTATCCAACGTAAAAAGAAAGTGCTTGAAGCATTTTATATAGATAGTACAGGAAAACAACTTTTTGCCAAAACATATGTTACAGATGGATCTTATTGGCCTATTCATTCTTTTCAGGAAGGTTTAGCCATAGTAGAAGATCCGGAAACTCACAAAATTGGTTTTATAAATAAAAAAGGAGAGTTTGTTGTGGCTCCGTTATTTAACTCTTATGTACCACGAAAAGGTACTATTGGTACTTATCCTTTCTCTTCTTTCTCCGAAGGATATGCATGGGTAAAAAACGAAGAAGGAACAGGACTTATTGACAAGAATGGTGTTTTCTTAATAAAGGGATCATATACCCAGTCTTTATTAGATACATTATCAGCACCTCCTTTTTATTATAAATCATTTTCTGATGGCATGTGCTTATTGGAAGAATCCAATAGCTCATTTTATATAGATCGTAATGCCAAGAAAGCGATAACAATCCCTGTTGGATTTACAGCTCTGCCTTTTAGCGATGAAGTAGCATGGACATATTCAAAATATGATAAAAAGTTTTATTTAATTGACAACAAGGGTAAGACAATTCTGGATATTCCAGCATTCAAAGTTTATCCATTTCATGAAGACAGAGCCGTTATTCAGAAAGATGCACCAGCCAACAGGGTATACTTTTATGATCAGACTCCAGATCCAACATATTCTTTTATTGATAAAGCAGGCAGATCTTTATTTGATTTTAAATTTGATATTCCTCACGATCCCCTCTTTGAATATAGCAGCTTTAAAAATGGATTAGCTTGTATCATTCTAAATGGAAAACAAACCTATATAAACAAAGAAGGGAAAATAGTCTGGCAAAGTCCTGAACGTTGGAATTGATCAACTTTTCAATACATAAAATGAATTAACAATAAAACCTTGCCATCTAATTGGCAAGGTTTTATTGTTAAAACGGAATTTTTTTCGTTTATCTCTGCTTATATTGTCAGGTCTTCTAACATTCTATTATTGATTACCACATTGTCAGGTCTCTATATTCATATCCCATTTTGTAAGCAAGCTTGTTATTATTGCGACTTTCATTTTTCAACTAATCAAACCCAGAAAGATGCAATGGTAAAAGCTATTATACAGGAACTGAAGTTGCAAACTTCCTACTTGGATAAACCTCATCTGGAAACTATATATTTTGGAGGAGGTACTCCCTCTCTTTTAACCTATCCACAACTTACCGAGATCTTTGATACAATCTATTCTTATTACTCTGTAAGTTCGGATGCAGAGATTACGCTGGAGGCGAATCCGGATGATCTTGATACAAAAACTTTAACCAATCTTAGCCAATTACCCATAAATAGGCTTAGCATCGGTATTCAGTCCTTTTATGAACATCATTTGCACTATATGCATCGGGCACATACAGCATCTGAAGGGGAACACTGTGTGAAACAGGCTCAGGATAAAGGATTTCAAAATTTAACAATTGATTTAATCTATGGCATCCCTCATCCAGACCATTCTGTATGGCTCAATGATTTGTCAAAAGCTATTGCACTGAATATCACTCATATCTCAGCGTATTGCCTTACGATTGAACCACAAACAGTTTTCGGAAAATGGGTTCAACAAAAAAAGATCAATCCGGTTGACGAAGAATTCAGTGCACTTCAGTTTGAGATGATGATACAATACCTGGAAACTGCAGGCTTTGAACAATATGAAATATCAAACTTTGCTAAAGAAGGTATGTATGCACGTCACAATAGCAGTTATTGGCTGCAAAAATACTATTTAGGCATTGGTCCCTCAGCACACTCTTACAATGGAGCAAGTAGACAATTTAATGTTGCTAATAATGCAGCCTATATCCAGGCTATAAATCATCAAACTATCCCATATACCATTGAAACACTAAGTATTTCAGAACAGATTAATGATTATTTGTTGACCACTTTACGTACAAGATGGGGATGTAATGTTGAACTACTGCAACAAAAATGGCAGTATGACTTATATAAACATAGTGGGCTGCTACTTGAGGAGTATTTGAAGAAAGGCTTATTACAACGTGAAGGCTCAATTCTTAAATTGACCAAAGCAGGTAAATTGCTGGCAGATGAAATCACAGCTGAACTATTTCTTATTGAGTAAACCGCTTCCTATCATACAATCATTCTATTCTCTATCTCCTAAAACATGTCTTTATAATTTCTATTATCTTATTACAGACACTGGCATTATTATTTAGTAGAATTTCTAGGTTAAGATTTTTTACCACTTTCCTAAAAATTTCTCTTTATGAAAAAGCTACAGTATCTACTTACTAATGCAATTTTTGCTTCAGCGCTATTACTTGTTCCATTTTCTGCCTTTGCACAGGATGAGTTAAAAACTCAGCAACCAGCACAAGCAGCACAAATTGGAGATGTTGAAATGCTGCCTGAAGTCTCCAAATCTAAGACTACTGAAAAAGTAGTAGATCATTCTACACAAAATACGACTCAAAAAACGATTCGATTGGTTGCTCCAGAAAATGCAACACCTAAACAAGCCAGAAGAATAGCAAAAGCTAATGAAATGCTTGCCAAGCTTTCAAAACAGCCAACATCAACAGAAGTAAAGGCACCAAGCAAACTTCAAAAGATGGCAGCGCAAATGGCAGTTAAGAAGCTTACTAAAAAGCTTGATAAACTAGGTGTAGAAGAAACGAAAGAAATCAGAGAAATTAAAAGTGCATCCGCAGCACAAGCTGTTAGTAATACAGTCTTGATTGGTATTATTCTACTGGCATTGGGGATTATTTTCCTCGTTGTACCAGGCACAGGTCTGCTAGGATTAATACTGCTCATTGTAGGTCTGGTACTTCTCATACTTGGTCTGGCCCAGTAATAAGTTTTCCAGTATGCTCTAAAATAATAAATGCCCTATCTAATAGGGCATTTATTATTTTCACCAAGTACAGAGCATTATTTCACAAGCAATTCTTTTTCCTTAGTATCCTTATTATCACGATATGCATCTACCACAAATGGCAAGGCGATATAAATAGTAGAATAGAAACCTGTGATTACACCAATTAATAGAGCGAATGACAATCCACGAATTGTTTCACCACCAAATAGTAACAGAATAATTACCACTACAACTACAGTTACTGAAGTAATTACTGTACGCGAGAAAGTCTCATTCAAAGCCTGATTTACTACTTTGGCAGGAGATTCGCCTTTATTGTGTTCAAACGTTTCGCGAACCCGGTCAAATACAACAACAGTATCGTTTACAGAGAAACCGACAATCGTTAATACAGCAGCAATAAAGTTCTGGTCAATATCCAGTGAAAAAGGAAGAATTCCTTTAAACAAAGTATATACAGTTAGAATGATCAATGTATCGTGAATCAACGCAATTGTGGCACCCATTGCATATTGCCATTTACGGAATCGAATCCAGATATAAGCAAAGATTGCTCCCATTGCAATGATAATGGAATAGATAGAAGATTGCTTAATATCTGTAGCCACGGTAGGCCCAACCTTAGCCGTACTTAAAATAGTATACTTACTATTCAGTTTGTCTAATCCTTGCTTCACAGTTGCTTCTACTTTATCTGCAATATTTTCTGAAGGATCTTCAATCAGATAAGTAGTTGTTATCTGTAAAGAGTTAGTTCCACCATATGCTTTCACTTCTGTTTGTGCATTTGGTAATACAGATTCCAATAAATTATCAACTTCGCCACTAGTTACAGCTTTATCAAACTGTACTACATATGTCCAGCCACCTTTAAAATCAACACCATAATCAAATCCACGTACAAACATGGAAACAATACCTGCTCCAATAATAACAGCAGAAACTATGTAAGCAATTTTACGTTTGGAAACGAAATCATAGTTAACATTCTTGAACAAATTCTTAGAGAAAGAAGTAAAGAAGTTAAATGATTTTCCTTTACGTAAACGACTATCAATTAGCAGACGTGTAACAAGAACAGATGTAAACAAGGAAGTAAAGATACCTGCAACCAGTGTAAAGGCGAAACCTTTAACAGGACCAACCCCAAACCACAACAATACAAAACCCGCTAATAAGGTAGTAATGTTTGCATCCAGAATGGAAACAGAAGCAGCACGATAACCTTCAGTTGTAGCAGCTAACAATGGCTGTCCGGCACGTAATTCATCCTTCACACGTTCGTTAATCAATACGTTTGCATCTACCGCCATACCAATTGTTAATACAATACCTGCAATACCTGGTAAAGTCAATACCGCATCAAACTGTACCAATACACCTAAGATCATCAAGATATTCAGGAAAACGGCAATATTAGCTACCCAACCAGAAGAGCTGTAATAGCCAACCATAAACAGAATAATAACCAAGAGACCACCAAAAATAGAAAGCATCCCTTTGTTAATAGCTTCCTGTCCCAGAGTTGGTCCAACTACTTCTTCTTCCACAATACGTGTAGGTACCGGCATTTTACCAGCTACCAGTATATTTGCCAAGTCTTTTGCTTCTTCTATGGTAAAGTTACCTGAGATGGAAGAACTTCCACCCGGAATTTCACCTTGTACTTGTGGAGCAGAATAAACTACATTATCAAGTACAATCGCAATTCTTTTACCAATATTTTGTGCAGTAATACGAGCCCAGTTTCTTCCACCCGCAGCATTCATTTGCATAGAAACTTCAGGCTTTCCTGTTACAGGATCAATATTAGAACGCGCAGAAGAAATCACTTCACCACTTAACAAAGCTGACTGATTACGTCCTTTTTTAATGGCATTCAAAGCGATCAGCTGTGTCCCCTTTGCATCTGCTTCAGCAGGTTTACTATCGTACATAAATGTCAGGTTCTGAGGAAACAGAGTACGTACATCCGGACGAGATAATAATGCATTTACTTTTACAGTATCTTTTACATTAACAAGTAAACCACCTTGTGTGATAGTAAATAATTTGGTTAATGTAGAGCTTTCATTTACTTTGGAAGCAGCCTGTGCAGAATCGCCACCTTTTCCTTTGGCCAACTGATCTGCCAGCGAATTACCAGTAGTATCTGTTTTACCGGGATTTGTTTTTGCATCCAGTTTTGCCAATACGCTATCTGATTTTTGAAGATCTTTCTTAGCATTTTCCTGTTTCACCAAATAATCATTTAACTGAATAAAGTATGGATAGAAATCCTGCATTTCCCATACCTGATAAAACTCCAGCTTTGCTACTCCTTGCAATAATTTACGGACACGCTTAGGATCATCAACTCCCGGAAGCTCAATCTGAATGCGGTTTGTACCTTGTAAACGCTGAATGTTAGGCTGGACAGCACCATACGCATCAATCCGACGACGTAGTACTTCAAAAGACAAATCAATAGTCTTTTCCAGTTCACCCTTTATATAGTTAACCACATCTCTATCTGAAGAATTAAATTTGATAGAGCTCTGGTTAGAACTGTTTGCAAAGAATGATGCTAGTTGTGTATTAGGAGATAACTTCTTGAAATTATCATAGAAGAAATCCACAAAATTACCCTGCTTAGTCATCTGCTCTTTCTGAGCCAATTGCAGTGCTTTTTGAAAATTTGGATCAGGTGAGTTACCAGCCAGAATACGGACTACTTCAGCAGCAGACACTTCCATAGTTACGTGCATGCCACCTTTTAAATCCAGACCTAATTTCACTTCCTGTTCTTTTACTTCTTTGTAGGTAGACCAGAGAAAAACCTTCTCATTCCAGATGGAATCCAGATAAGCCTGCTTACGGGAAACATTTACTTTTCCATCTACAGTAGCAAAATCTACT
The DNA here is from genome assembly GCF_030068605.1 of Xanthocytophaga agilis. Classification (NCBI taxonomy): domain Bacteria; kingdom Pseudomonadati; phylum Bacteroidota; class Cytophagia; order Cytophagales; family Rhodocytophagaceae; genus Xanthocytophaga; species Xanthocytophaga agilis. Next base: position 146,262 of record NZ_JASJOU010000014.1, on the reverse strand, counting down.
GCTTTCTGCTCTATCTGACGCGAGACAAAGGTAAAGGACAGGTAATACAAACTCACAGCCGAAAAAGCTATGGTTAAGAAAATAATGAGACCTCTATTTTGCATAAAGAAAGTATGAATTATTAATAAGTTTTAAAGAAAAATTTGGATATAGGAATAATTCAAAGACACAATCGGTCTTTGAAACCATAGCATTCCAGCAATCCACAGCTGGAATCAAGTTGAACAAAAATGTATGGTTTGAAAACACAGATCCCCTTAAAACTCAGGGAGCATTGATAGCAATGGTATTGGAGAAGATATTGGCAAAGAAGGTTGATCGAAAGATCGGATATGTATTGGGATGACGGGGTCTCTCATTTGAGATTATATAGGAAAATGTCTCAAAAATAATGAAAGCCTGTTGGTATAATTTTACAGTAAAAACAGGAACAACAGCTTCATCAGTTTTTTTGACAACAGGACCTGAATCCTCTGATGACTTCTTAGGTGTTGTGACTTTGTTTACTTTGACAGATTCTGTTCCTGCCCAAAGGGATACAGAGCCTGATGCTATAAATAACAGCATCAAACACAATATAAAAGCTGTACGCCCAATTTTACAGGTAAAAGCCATCTTTTTGTTGATTATCTTCTTGTTCGAACTTTTATATTTAAAAAAAAGTTATCAGAAGGTAAGTCAGTATTTTATAATAGGGTTGCAAAACTAAATATTATTTTGGGATTTAACAACATCTATTTCTTCTATATGGGCGTTTTTATGCTTATATTTTTCCCCGATTGGACTATTCATAGAGTTCTAACCATGCAAGAGTAAGATTTTATTGTATTTTAAAGACATAATATCCTTAAAGATTTACTTTTGCTATTATATTTGCAGCTGAAATAACTTTACAATTCCGATTATTCTTCCAGACTTTCCTATCATATTGGAATTGTACTGTCTCTAAGCATCTTTTCATCTAAATTTTCAGAAAAAATTCATATTATGAATCATACCTATTTGCCTTCTGATTATTTGCCAATACTAATCCAATTGGGAGCAGCTATTGGTTTTGTAGTAATGACTATGATTTTAACCCATCGGTTAGGTCCAAAACGTCGTAGTAAGGTTAAAGATGACACATGGGAATGTGGTATTGAATCACAGGGAGATGCCCGTGCACCTATTTCTATAAAGTATTTTCTTACAGCAATTTTATTTGTCTTATTTGATGTTGAGATCATCTTTATGTATCCATGGGCAGTAAATTTCGGGAAAGAAAAATTAGGTTGGGCAGGTTATTGGGAGATGCTTTTGTTTATGGGCTTGCTTTTGATAGGCTTCTACTATGTAATAAAAAAAGGAGTCTTAAAGTGGGAACAATAAAATAAGGTTTCTAATTTGCTATTCTATATAGTTATAATTGAATAAAGTACTACTTTTCAGACAAGTATTGAGATAGTCCTTAAAAGTATGTTTCTTACTCTATAAAATAAGTGTAAACTGCATTAATCGGATATGAGCGATATAAAAATGGTTGAAGCTCCAGAGGGGCATAGTGGTGCAGGCTTCTTTGCAACCTCGTTTGACAAAGTAATTGGAATGGCACGAGCAAATTCACTTTGGCCGTTGCCTTTTGCTACTTCGTGCTGTGGTATTGAATTTATGGCGACAATGGGCTCGCATTACGATATTTCCCGTTTTGGTTCTGAACGTCCCAGCTTCTCACCCCGTCAAGCCGACCTTTTGATGGTAATGGGAACTATCGCAAAAAAAATGGGTCCTATAGTAAAACAGGTATATGAACAGATGGCAGAGCCGCGTTGGGTAATAGCAGTAGGCGCCTGTGCATCCAGCGGAGGGATTTTCGATACCTATAGTGTACTGCAAGGTATTGATCGTGTAGTTCCAGTAGATGTATACGTACCAGGTTGTCCTCCTCGGCCAGAACAAATACTGGAAGGCTTGATGCAAATTCAGGAGCTGGCAAGGAATGAATCCTTACGCCGCCGCAACAGTGAAGAATACCAACTCTTATTGTCTTCTTACAACATCAAATAAATCCTGACTTGAGCCTAAAAACTCAGGCCAGGGTTTTGGCTTTTTAAATAATACTGTTTTCAGGCAGGGTTTCCTGCAGAACAGGAAGAAAACCAAAATCGAAAATTGAAATGACCCATCAGGAAATCATAGAAGATTTAACTGGACGCTATGGCGATAATATCTTTGATATTCACGAGCCGTATGGTTTGCTTACGCTGACAACCAAACGTGAAAATATCATAGACCTGCTCCAGTATTTATATAATCATAAGACATTGCAAATTCAGTTTCTGACTGATCTTTGTGGTATTCATTATCCGGACAATATCGGGAATGAGTTGGGCGTTATTTATCACGTACACAGCCTGATCAACAATATCCGCATCCGCATTAAAGTATTCTTTCCTCTCACAGATCCTGAAATTCCAACAGCAACAGGTTTGTATGCTACAGCCAACTGGATGGAACGCGAAACATATGATTTCTTCGGAATTATTTTCAAAGGCCATCCTAATCTGAAACGAATCCTGAATGTAGACGAAATGGATTACTTTCCTATGCGAAAAGAATATCCGCTGGAAGATCAAACCCGTCGTGACAAACAGGATTTTCATTTTGGAAGATAGTATTCCATGATTGATACATTACCAAACAAGTACAATCAATCATTAAAAACTTAATTGCAGAAAAGATGTCTCAAATACAAGTTACAGGGAATCAAATACAGGCTCCTGAAAATCAGCCTTTATTACAGCAAAACCCCGAAACTCCAAAGTATGTCAATGAATTGACAACACTAAACCTGGGGCCAACCCATCCAGCTACACACGGAATCTTCCAGAATGTACTGACGATGGATGGAGAAAAAATTGTGTCAGGTGTACCTACTATCGGATATATACATAGAGCTTTTGAAAAAATTGCAGAACACCGCCCTTTTTATCAACTGACAACTCTTACAGACCGAATGAACTACTGCTCCTCTCCTATTAATAATATGGGATGGCATATGACAGTAGAGAAACTTCTGGGAATTACGGTGCCTAAACGAGCACAATACATTCGTGTAATAGCTATGGAACTAGCCCGGATTGCAGATCACCTGATTTGTAATTCTATTCTTGGAGTGGACTCGGGAGCCTATACAGGATTTCTTTATTTTTTCCAGGAACGTGAAAAAATTTATGAAATCTATGAAGAAATTTGCGGAGCTCGTCTGACAACTAATATGGGACGTATTGGAGGGATGGAACGTGATCTAAGTGACACAGCTCTTGCAAAGTTGAAGAAATGGGTAGAAGAGTTTCCTCCGGTTATGAAGGAATTTGAAAAGATGTTTAACAAGAACAGAATCTTCAGAGATCGTACAGAAGGGGTAGGTCCGTTAACACCTGAAAGAGCTTTAAATTATGGTTTTACAGGTCCGAACTTACGTGCAGCAGGCGTTGATTATGATGTACGGGTTATGAATCCATATTCATCCTATGAGGATTTTGAATTTGATATACCTGTAGGTACTACTGGAGATACCTATGATCGATTTATGGTACGCAATGAAGAGATCTGGCAAAGTCTGCGTATTATCCAACAAGCAATAGATAAGCTGCCAGAAGGCCGATATTTTGCTGATGCACCGGAATATTATCTACCTCCTAAGAAAGAAGTATACCGGAGTATGGAAGCTCTTATCTATCATTTCAAGATTATCATGGGTGAGATAGAGGCTCCTGTTGGAGAGGTATATCATTCTGTAGAGGGTGGAAATGGAGAACTTGGTTTTTATCTGGTCAGTGATGGCGGACGCACACCATACCGTTTACATTTCCGCAGACCTTCTTTCATCTACTATCAGGCGTATCCAGAAATGTGTATAGGTACTACCTTATCAGATGCCATTGTGATTATGAGTAGCCTGAACGTAATTGCAGGAGAACTCGATGCATAAAATCATAGTATAAAAATTCAGCTAACAACAGAGATATGACAGAGGTAAATACACCGGAAAAAGTAGAATTCTCACCGGAAACCCTGAAAAAAGCCCAAGAAATCATTGCTCGTTACCCGGAAGGCCGCCAGAAATCAGCACTATTGCCTATTTTGCACCTTGCACAGAATGAGTGGAATTGGTTAAGTGCTCCTGTAATGGATTATGTAGCAGGTTTGCTTAGTATTCAACCAATTGAAGTATATGAAGTAGCTACTTTCTATACTATGTTTCAGATTGAGCCTGTTGGGAAATATGTTCTGGAAGTATGTCGTACAGGTCCCTGCTGTTTACGTGGTGCAGAAAATATTATAGACTATCTGGAGGATAAGTTAGGTACTAAAGTAGGAGGTACCACTTCAGATGGAATGTTTACACTGAAAACGGTTGAATGTCTGGCAGCTTGTGGTTTTGCACCTGTATTACAGGTACGTTTGAAAAAAGAAGACGGAAACTATATTTACTACGAAAATCTGACTCCGGAAAAAATAGATAATCTGATTGCGACAGAATGGGTATAATTACCTTACAGGCCTTCAGTTTTTCTATTGAAATAAATATAAACTACCATGGGTATTAAAATTCTAACCGAACATATTGGCAAAGAAGATCTGAAGCCAATTGACGCATATATGAAATATGGTGGATATACGGCAGTGAAAAAAGCATTGACCAGTATGTCGCCTGATGCAATAGTAGAAGAAGTGAAGAAGTCCGGACTTCGTGGACGTGGAGGAGCTGGGTTCCCTACAGGTATGAAATGGTCGTTCCTAGCCAAGCCTGAAGGTAAACCTCGTTATCTGGTATGTAATGCGGATGAATCGGAGCCCGGCACGTTTAAGGACCGTTATCTAATGATGCACAGCCCCCATACACTTATTGAAGGAATGATTGTATCCAGCTTTGCGTTGGGTGCCAATACTTCCTATATATATGTACGGGGAGAGATGATGTTTGTTATCCGTATTCTGGAAAAAGCTATCGCAGAAGCCTATGCTAAAGGATTACTGGGAAAAAACATTCTGGGCTCCGGATATAACCTCGATCTGTATGTACATCCAGGAGGAGGGGCTTATATCTGTGGAGAAGAAACTGCCTTACTGGAAAGTCTGGAAGGCAAGCGTGGAAACCCTCGTAACAAACCTCCGTTCCCAGCTGTTTCTGGTTTATATGCCTGTCCAACAGTAGTAAACAACGTTGAATCTATCGCTGCAACAAGCTGGATTATCAATAATGGAGGGGATGAATATGCTAAAATTGGCATTGGCAAAAGCACAGGAACAAAACTGATTTCAGCTTGTGGCAATATCAACAATCCTGGTGTGTATGAGATTGAGTTAGGATTATCTGTTGAAGAGTTCTTGTATTCTGACCAGTATTGTGGTGGCATTGCCAATGGCAAGAAACTGAAAGCATTGGTAGCAGGAGGTTCTTCTGTACCTATTCTGCCAGCACACCTTATTACCAAAACTGCGAATGGAGAATCTCGTCTGATGAGCTATGAATCGCTCTCAGATGGGGGTTTTGCAACTGGTACTATGCTGGGTTCTGGCGGATTCATTGTATTTGATGAAGATCAGTGTATTGTGCGTAATACATGGAACTTCACCCGATTCTATCACCATGAATCCTGTGGACAGTGTAGTCCTTGTCGAGAAGGAACAGGCTGGATGGAAAAAGTACTACACCGAATTGAGCATGGTCATGGTCATATGCATGATATTGATTTGCTGGTGGATGTAGCGAAAAAGATTGAAGGAAACACAATTTGTCCTTTGGGAGATGCAGCAGCTTGGCCAGTAGGATCTGCTATTCGTCACTTCAGAGATGAATTCGAATGGCATATTAAAAATCCATCAGAAGCGACCCGTAAAGGTGCAGTATACCGTAAAGAAGCTGTTTTTGCATAGTAGGTTAGTACGAAAGTACCTATAATATACTATTCAGACATACTATCTTTTGTTAGTATGTCTGTTTTATTAAGTTTTTGATTTAGAAGAAACTATTTCTGAAGAGGAATTAAACAATGGAAAATACCGCCCCTCAGTTATTCAAAGTAACCATCGACAACATTGAGGTCGAGGTAGCACCAGGAACTACTATCTTACAAGCTGCCCGTCAGATTGGACATCATGTAGCTCCTCCTGCAATGTGCTATTATACATCGTTGAAAGGAACAGGAGGAAAGTGTCGGGCATGTCTGGTAAAAGTAACCGCAGGTTCGGCAAAAGATCCTCGCCCTATGCCTAAACTGGTACCTTCCTGCATTACAACAGTTCAGGACGGTATGATTGTAGAAAACACTGTAAATGAGCAAGTACTGGAAACCCGTAAAGGTGTAGTTGAGTTTTTGCTGATCAATCACCCTCTTGATTGTCCGATCTGTGATCAGGCAGGCGAGTGTCATCTTCAGGACTTTGCCTTTGAGCATGGCCGTGGTACTCAACGCTATGAGGAAGAGCGTCGTACATTTGAACGGGAAGATATAGGACCTTATATCCAACTTCATATGAACCGCTGTATTTTATGCTATCGTTGCGTATTTACAGCAGATCAACTGACCAACAAACGTGTACATGGAGTATTGAATCGTGGGGATCATGCAGAAATCAGTACATACATCAGCAAAGCTATTGATAATGATTTCTCAGGGAACATGATTGATGTATGTCCGGTTGGAGCACTGACAGATAAGACATTCCGCTTTAAGCAACGGGTATGGTTTACCAAACCCGTAACAGCTCACCGGGATTGCGAGCATGAGAAATGTAGTGGAAAAGTGACGTTATGGTACAAAGGAGAAGATGTATTGCGGGTAACAGGTCGTAAAAATGAGTGGGGCGAGGTTACAGAATTTATATGCAATACCTGTCGCTTTGATAAAAAGAAAACCAGTGACTGGGTTATTGAAGGTCCTGCCAAAGTAAGTCATCACTCTGTGATTTCAGCAAATCACTATGAGAAAAAGGCTATTCCTGAGTTTGGCTTTAAACAAGCAGCTCAACAATACAAACAAATTGATGACCTGCCTGTACAATTACCAGAAGGAGAAAAGAAACCTGTAGGAATTGTAGTAAGACCTGATAGCAAGTAATATGTTGAGGGTTCTGAATAGAACCTTCAATTTTCATTTTAATCTCACTTCTGAATTTTATAGAAATGGATCCTCTTATAGTTAATGCACTTATCATATTGTCCATTTTTGGAATTACGTTGCTTATTGCAACCTATTCTACCTGGGCAGAACGTAAGGTAGCAGGATATATACAAGACAGATTGGGCCCTAACCGGGCTGGTTGGGGTGGTTTAATGCAACCTCTGGCTGATGCAGGTAAAATGTTTTTTAAAGAAGACTTTATTCCTGCACATGCGAATAAATGGTTATTCATCTTTGGTCCATCACTAGCAATGCTAACAGCATGTATGGCTAGTGCAGTAATACCATTTGGTGATAGCTTTATTGTAGGAGAGAATATTGTACTTGTGCAGGCCATCGAAGTAAACATTGGTATTCTGTATGTATTCGGTGTTGTATCACTGGGAGTATATGGATTAATGATTGGAGGATGGGCGTCAAACAACAAATTTTCGTTGTTAGGCGCGGTTCGTGCAGCTTCTCAAAACATAAGCTACGAATTAGCAATGGGACTTTCCATTATCGCTATCATATTAATGAGTGGATCGTTGTCATTACGTACTATTGTAGAAGGCCAACATGGTGGTAATTGGAATATCCTATATCAGCCTCTGGGATTTATTATTTTCCTTACCTGTGCTTTTGCAGAATGTAACCGTACGCCATTTGACTTACCTGAATGCGAGACAGAATTGATTGGTGGATACCATACAGAGTACAGCAGTATGAAATTAGGTTTCTACCTGTTTGCAGAATATATCAACATGTTTGCTTCTTCAGCAGTTACAGCATGCTTGTTCTTTGGTGGATTTAATTATCCAGGAATGGATGCAGTACAAAATCAATTAATTAGTTCATTAGGCGAAGCTACAGGACATAATATTGCAACGGCTATAGGTATTGCTGTAATGTTTGCAAAAATTCTGTTTGGAATATTCTTCTTTATGTGGGTACGCTGGACATTACCTCGTTTTCGCTATGATCAGTTGATGAACCTGGGTTGGAAAGGCTTAATTCCTGCAGCTATTCTGAATGTAATCCTTACAGGCGCTGGAATTTTGCTGGAAATGAGATGGTTATCATGGGTGGCAGTATTAATAGTAATAGCTATTGCTGTAATACAGGCATCTGCATCTCAGAAAAAAGAATTACGGGCTCAAAGAGCTTAAATACAAGATATAACCTGGTGTATACCAGATAATAGAATGTTATAAATTCTTTCGATTACAGAAATAGCTTATCTGTAATTGTTAAACTAGCATATGATATGAAGTTAACCAATAGAGCAAAACAAATTGATAATAGTCCAATGACGGTAGCGGAGCGGTTGTATATCCCTGCTATTGCTACCGGTTTGGGTATTACTATAAAGCACTTCTTTAAGAAGAAGGCTACCATTAATTATCCGGAAGAACAGCGTCCATTCAGTTCTATTTTTCGGGGTTTACATGTACTGAAAAGAGATGAACAAGGCCGTGAACGTTGTACAGCCTGTGGTTTGTGTGCAGTTGCATGTCCTGCAGAGGCTATATCCATGACCGCAGCTGAACGGAAGCCAGGAGAGGAAAAACTATACAGAGAAGAGAAATATGCAGCTGTATATGAGATTAATATGCTTCGTTGTATATTCTGTGGTTTGTGTGAAGAAGCTTGTCCCAAAGCTGCGATCTTCCTGCAACCTGATAAAATTGCCCCTGCCTTTGTTGACCGTGAGCAAGTAATTTTTGGCAAAGACCGACTGGTAGAGAAGATGGATGATCGGGCAACAACCGGCATTCAGAAATATACTGGCGTAAAAAGTTGAAAACTTACGTAAAATTTTCTTATACCGCACTGGTTTTCTTAACAGTGCGGTTCCTATTTGAAAAAACCTATTATTTTTGCGCGGGTTGTAAATAGGCAGCCTGCTTTCATTTACGAAGTTGAGCAACTTCTCTACAGCAGTTTATTTGCCTGTAACAGCATCTGATTACAGTCTTCTGAATTCTGATTTCTTATTCTATGATACACGTATTCTGGTTTTTACTTTTCCTTGCAGTTATCAGTGCCAGTATGGTTGTGTTTTCCCGCAACCCTATCCATAGTGTTCTCTATCTGATTATTACATTCTTTGCATTATCGGGACATTATCTGTTACTGAATGCACAGTTTCTGGCAGTAGTGAACATTATTGTCTATGCAGGTGCCATCATGGTACTTTTCCTTTTTGTGATTATGTTTCTTAATCTGCGAAGGGAAACTGAAGTTCAGAAACCTATTGCCGTTAAGTTTGCTGCAGTAATATCGGGTCTGATATTACTTGCTGTATTATTGGGTGCTTTAGTAAAAGCAGATGCCCAGCCTGGTTCTGAAGTTAATTCTCAAATTGGTATGGTAGAAAACCTGGGAAAAGTATTATTCAGCGATTTCCTACTTCCTTTTGAATTAGCTTCTGTTTTATTTCTGGTTGCTATGGTTGGCGCCATCATGTTAGGTAAACGTGATCCAGGTGAGCCTACAATTTAATAGTGCACATACTTTCCAAAATTAGTTCTTTCTCTCTGTCATTAATTACTTTAGATAAATGGAAGTACCTGATGTTATTAAAACGATCCCGCTAAACTGGTATATCTACTTTTCTACTCTTCTCTTTTGTATTGGAGTAGTAGGTGTGCTGATACGCCGGAATGCCCTGATTGTATTGATGTGTGTTGAACTTATGCTCAATGCAGTAAACCTGTTATTCACTTCATTTTCAGCATATCGTTCAGATCCACAAGGACAGATATTTGTATTTTTCATTATGGTAGTAGCTGCTGCAGAGGTTTCTGTAGGTCTGGCCATTATTGTAATGCTTTACAGAAATCTGAAAAGCGTGGATGTTGGTATCCTAAACAAATTAAAGTGGTAATGTTCTTTCTATTTTCTGAAAAAGAACAACCATTTTTTGACATCTCATTCGAATTTATTCAAGCATATTGATCTGTACTGTGCCTTATCAGCACATTAACTTATGAATATATCTACTAGTGTACTCCTTATCCCATTGTTGCCTTTACTGGGCTTTATCATCAATGGGTTAGGTTTTCGAAAAATCAGCAAAGGACTTGCCAGTATTGTTGGAACAGCAACGGTACTAGGATCGTTCCTTTTATCCATTTATACGTTCAACTATTTCTTAAGCAACAATAGTCAACCTATTACCGTGACAGCCTTTAACTGGCTGGCGGTAGGTGATTTTCATATCTCTTTTTCATTCCTGATTGACCAGTTGTCACTATTGATGTTATTGGTTGTAACAGGAGTAGGAACATTGATTCATCTGTATTCCAGTGGATATATGCATCACGATGAGGGATTCGGAAAGTTTTTTGCCTTCCTGAATCTGTTTATCTTTTCAATGCTTCTGCTGGTAATGGGCTCCAACTATGTTATTATGTTCTTTGGCTGGGAAGGTGTAGGATTATGTTCCTATTTGTTGATTGGATTCTGGAACAAAAACAAAAGTTATGGAAATGCAGCCCGCAAGGCATTTGTCATGAACCGGATTGGTGATCTTGGTTTCTTATTGGGAATCTTCCTTATTATTGCACATTTTGGCAGTGTTGAATATAGTGAAATCTTTGGTCGGGCAGCATCTGTAGATACTGCAACTCTGACAATGATTACAGCATTTCTATTTGTTGGTGCAATGGGTAAATCAGCTCAGATTCCATTGTATACATGGCTGCCAGATGCCATGGCAGGCCCTACTCCTGTTTCAGCTCTGATCCATGCTGCAACCATGGTTACAGCAGGTATTTATATGGTGATTCGTTCCAATGTCCTTTATACATTAGCTCCAGCAACACTTGAATGGGTTGGAATTATCGGATTAGCTACAGCTTTATTAGCAGCATCTATCGGTATTTTTCAGAATGATATTAAAAAAGTACTGGCTTACTCTACAGTTAGTCAGCTAGGCTATATGTTTATGGGCTTAGGTGTAATGGCTTATAGTGCTTCAATGTTCCATGTTATTACACACGCATTCTTTAAAGCTTTGTTATTCCTGGGTGCAGGTAGTGTAATTCACGCCATGAGTGATGAGCAGGATATACGCCATATGGGTGGATTGAGCAAAAGCCTGAGAATTACATGGATTACCTTCCTTTTAGGTACCATCGCTATTACAGCTGTGTTGCCACTATCAGGATTCTTCTCCAAAGACGAAATCCTGATGAATGTATATATGCACAGCCCGCTTATGTGGGGATTAGGCGTATTAGGTGCAGCAATGACTTCTTTCTATATGTTCCGGATGTTCTTCCTGACATTCCATGGTACGTTCCGGGGAACAGATTATCAAAGAGAACACCTGCATGAGTCTCCAATCTCTATGACTCTTCCATTAATGATTCTGGCAGTGTTATCTGTTATTGGTGGATTTATCAATTTCCCTGAAATTTTTGGTGGACAAGCTTGGTTGGCGAATTTCATGGAACCTCTGTTTGCGAATGCAAAACAAGCTAGTCCAGAAGCTTTCCATCATGCACATCTATCTCACTCTGAAGAATTTATGCTTATGGGGGTTTCTGTAGGGGTTGCTATATTGTCTCTGATCATCGCTTATGTGATGTATATATCCCGCAATACAGTTCCAGCAGAAGAAGGGACTCCTATTCCTATAGTGCAAAAAGTTATTTACAACAAGTACTATGTGGATGAAATTTATGATATGCTGTTTATAAAGCCTATCTCTGCTTTATCCTATTTCTTCTATCAGGTATTTGAATTCTTTGTCATTGATTTATTGGTAAATGGTATAGGCAAACTGGTAAAACAACTCAGTAACCTGACACGCCGCTTCCAGACAGGAACAACAGGGTTTTATGTATTTGCTATGGTTATAGGCATTGTAGTAATTCTATTGGTTAACTTCTGGGGCTTTCTGTTCAGATAACACTGAATCTAGAAGAATGCTTACTCAAACTAAAAATATTCGATTTTTTAACGGTTTACGTTAAAAGTGTAAACACAAAACGATTATTGATGCTTACTCTTTCATTAATTTTAATTCCGGCAATTGCATCCTTGTTATTACCATTTATCAAAGGGGAAATAACAAAAACGATAGCATTTGTAGTAGCACTCGCGGAACTTGCAGTGGCCCTTTTTGCCATTACCCAGTTCTCTCCAGATACAGTTACGCCTCAGTTTGCCTACGATTATCCATGGATAGCCTCTCTGGGCGTTCATTTTAGCGGAGGCATGGATGGTATCAGCATGTTACTGGTATTGCTGACCACTATTCTTACACCACTGATTGTTCTTTCTACGTTTGGATATTCTTACAATCATTCTTCTGCATTCTATGCACTTATATTGCTTATGGAAGCAGCACTGGTAGGTGTATTTACTAGTCAGGATGCCTTCGTATTCTATCTGTTCTGGGAAGCGGCTCTTATTCCAGTGTATTTCCTGGCAGCAATCTGGGGTGGAGAAAAAAGAATTGCTATCACATTCAAGTTCTTTATCTATACCATTTTTGGTAGTCTTTTTATGCTGGTAGCATTGGTATACCTGTATATGCAGACACCAGGTAATCATTCTTCAGCTATTGCAGATATTTACAAAGTAGCATTAGATTCTCATACTCAAAGCTGGGTATTCTGGGCTTTATTTATTGCATTTGCCATTAAAATGCCAATTTTCCCATTCCATACCTGGCAGCCTGATACCTATACAGAATCTCCTACACCAGCTACAATGCTGTTGTCAGGGATTATGTTGAAAATGGGTATTTATGGTGTTATTCGCTGGTTACTGCCTATCGTACCAGCAGGTGTAGCACAATGGAGTACTACAGTTATTATTCTTTCTATTATTGGAATTATCTACGGCTCAATTATTGCCATTCAGCAAAAAGATCTAAAAAAACTATTAGCCTATTCTTCTTTTGCGCACGTTGGTTTAATGGCAGCAGGGGTGTTTTCATTAACATTAAAAGGTATGCAGGGAGCCGTTATTCAAATGCTGGCACATGGTATCAACGTAGTGGGCTTATTCTTCGTAGCAGAGATTATTCAACGCCGTCTTCGGACACGTGATATTGACAGAATGGGAGGTATTACACAAAATACACCTGTCCTGACAGTTTTCTTTATGATATTGATGCTGGGTAGTGTGGCATTGCCTCTTACCAACGGATTCGTAGGAGAGTTTCTTCTTTTATCAGGAGTATATGAGTTCAATCACTGGTATGGAGCTATCGCAGGTCTGACTATTATCTTCGGAGCTGTATATATGCTTAAAATGTTTCAGGGAGTTATGTTTGGTGAGCAAAATCACTGGACTGAGAAAGTAACAGATATTACCCTTACAGAATCAGCTGTCCTGTTTCCGCTGGTAGTGCTGGTATTCTGGATGGGTATTGCCCCTGGAAGCTTTTTAAAACTGACTGAACCGGCTGTTATACAAATATTACAACTTGCCACAGGTAAATAGTTTTAACTATCACTTTGAATCAAAACGAATTCCAATAACCGTGTGATTGAATCCTATTAAGGCTCAACCACAACATAGCACAATCATTGATAATGCTTCCAATTATTGTTTTATCTATTTCTGGCATAGTCGCACTCTTTCTGGGATTTCTGAAATCCCGCTGGATATTAATGCCATTAACACTCCTGTTTATACTGGCAGCGATTGTAGGTGTATTGCTGGATAAAAACGGAATGAGCCCTTATGCGGGTGCGTTTCCTACTATGTTGTCAACAGACAATGTTTCGATTGCTTTTTCGGGAATTATACTGCTGGCAGCACTGTTTATTGTGCCTTTATCCCGCTATTATGCTAATCAAGAAAATGCTCAACCAGCTGAATACTACGCTATTATTTTATTTTCGCTGGTAGGAGCTTTGATGATGACTTCCTATGAGAACCTGATTATGTTGTTTGTAGGTCTGGAAATCCTTTCTATCTCTATGTATATCCTTACAGGTAGCGACAAAGATAATCTGCGTTCGGGTGAAGCTGCCCTGAAGTATTTTCTGATGGGGTCTTTTGCTACAGGTATTTTATTGTTTGGTGTAGCTCTTTTATATGGTGCTACAGGTGGTTTCGACCTGCATATGATTGCCAATTATGTTCATCATAGTGGCAATATTTCGCCTATGCTGTATCTAGGTCTGTCTATTGTACTGATAGGTATCTTATTTAAACTGTCTATTGCACCTTTTCACTTCTGGACTCCAGATGTATACGATGGTGCCCCTAGTGTTTTTACAGCATTCATGTCTACTATTGTAAAAACGGCTGGCTTTGCAGCTTTGTATAAGATTCTTTCTGTATCATTCTCTGATCTGTATGGATTCTGGTGGGTATGTCTGGCAATTACTACTATTGCAACATTGATTATTGGTAATATCACTGCCGTATACCAGACAAGCTTCAAAAGAATGCTGGCATATTCCAGTATATCACATGCGGGTTACCTGCTGATGGCAGTCACTACGTTCAATGCTTATTCTCAAAAAGCAATCATCTTCTATTCTTTGGCCTATGCATTGTCTACCATTACTGCATTTGGCGTACTGATCATTGTAGAACAAACTGCTAACGATAAATACGAAGCGTTCAATGGATTAGGTAAAAGAGCACCTTTACTGGCCTTTGTAAATACAGTAGCCATGTGCTCTCTGGCAGGTATGCCTTTGACAGCCGGATTTATTGGTAAGTTCTTTGTGTTTACCAGTGCAGCTGACAATGATATGGTATGGATTATGATTATTGCGATTCTGATGTCCGCTGTAGGCTTTTATTACTACTTCCGTGTTATCATTGCAATGTATATGCGTCCTGCAATAGAATCAGATGTAGATAATGAAGTTGTAGTACCAGGAATTTACCGTACAGTATTGATGCTGGCCACATTGTTAACTATTCTTTTTGGCTTAGCCCCTGATTTATTAACGTCTTTATTCTAGGAGCTATTCTTATAACTTATATCAAAAAAGAAGGGTGACTTACAAAAGTCACCCTTCTTTTTTGATCGATATCTACTTAAGCATACCAATTTTCTTTTTACAGGCTTCACACAGATCAAGTCTGGTATTATCAATGGTCTTAATAGACTCCACAGCATCTGTCATAAAACACTTTTTGTTCTCACAATGTGGTAAACCCAGCATATGTCCTAGTTCGTGGAGAGTGACTTTGGTGACACGTTCGTTTAGTAGCTTTGCATTGCTTCGTAAACGAAAGGTTGACACCACACAGGAACGACCAGATAAATAAGCCAGTCCCATTACTCCCCAGTCTTTGTAACGCTCTATAGGCTCTTTAATTCGTCCAAAATCGTCTGTTTTAGTGACAGAGACATCTACATCCGTAAATCCTAGCACATAATCTGCAGAAGCAGGCCTTGTTTCTTTTAGATAATGGATAATAGAATCAGCTCTGTACCGAGGAGATTTGACATTGACAAAGTGACTTTTGGGAATAGGCTTCGCTTTTAGCACTGTAACCTTAACTCCATAATATTTTTTAATAGCCTTTTCAATAATTGAAGTTAGCTCTGTATCGTATTGACCAAGCGGTTGAATAGCTACTACCGTCTGTGGATTGAGATCAGATGTACAAGCCAATAAAATGACAACCAAAAGGCAATAAATAAATCTCATAAGAAACAGAATGGGCTACAGGAAAAACAGATTATTTAATAAAGTATCCCACAGGACGCCATTGTCTATCTGCATCCTTCATCATAACAACTGTTTCGGTAGCAGGATTCTTCTTTTCAAATGCAGACTGGTATTGAAGTACTACATACTCTCCTGCGGGAGCATTAGGCAATGAAGTCGTGTATTGAGCAGAGCTTAGAGTACGTTTAGTCACTTTGCCTATTGGAGTTCGCACACTTACCAATGCTTCGTTCCATTTATCAGATGTGAGTTGCTGTTTAAACGCAGAAGATGCTTGCTGCCAGCTTTCTGCATATTGCCCTTTGTCGACTAAGGCAAGCCATGGATCAGCCACCTTCTGAGCAAGTACTTCAGGTTTGTCCTGAGCAAATACTACACTTGTGAGACATAAAAACAGGCAAGTAAGTAAGTGTGTAACTTTCATGGTTTAAAAAGCTAAGATGAATAAAAATAAAGAGTTGTCGTAGTGACAACATCTTTGGTTTATGGAAAAAACAAGAAATAGTAACCCAGGCAAAACACATTATCTAGATAATGGCCGGGCAAATACCAGCCAATTAGACTGTCTGCCAGTTTGTGATCGTCTGTTACCAATCTTAACTACCTTGTCACTTGATTTGTACCACCCTTCATCCCAATCACCCATATCCAGATAAATAGCTTTCCATGCTCCCATTTCAATCAGATCATCTCCAAATTGCTGCATAGTCACATAATCTGATACACTCTCTACAACCACAAATCGGTGATCTTTTAGTTCAACCAAAGCCCTTCGTTGAAATACACTCCCTCCTTCTCCTTTCAGATTTTTTCCATCATAGACCAATAATTCCTGTAATAAGAGAGTACCTTTCTTCTTTCTTACTTCTTCGATTTGTGTAGAAGTGGGATATTGTCCTTTTGCAATATGCGAAATGGAAATTGTGTTGTTTATAAAGGTTAGTACTCCATCCAGAAAACCCACTTTTGCATTAGTCTGAAGAACTTTCCCATTATAAACCAATAGATCCAATGGTTGACTGGTTTGCAGATCCGTATAGGCAGCAGCTACACTAAAGGCATATCTTTTATCCTTTGGATCAGGTCGTTGAGTAGCTAATCCTATAGAACAATCCTGTGGATAGAAAAATGTGTAGACATTACCTTTCTTAGTCTTTCGTTTTTCAATGCGTATCTCCCTCTCTGAATTGTCAGTACAATTAATCAGGCTAAGCAATACCAGGATTAGTGAAATGCTTAATACTAGCTTCATTCTACTCATTTTACATAAGGTCACTTTTCTAAGATCGAAAAAATCTGGTAAAAACAAAAGCCGGCAGTGGTACCGGCTTCTGTCTATTTAAATAATCGGAGAAACAATTCGTCAAGGCGAGAGACGGCATGTACATGAATATCGAAGTTTTCAAGATTCAAACCTTTCAGGTTATACTTGGAAATATAGATTTCCTGAAAGCCTAGCTTGGCAGCTTCTGCAATACGATTTTCGATACGGTTAACAGCCCGCACTTCTCCTCCTAACCCAACTTCTGCAGCAAAACAAATTTTAGGAGAGATGGTGAGGTCTTCATAGGAGGAAACAATAGAAGCACATATAGCAAGATCGATGGCAGGATCTTCTACTTTTAGACCTCCAGCAATATTCAGAAATATGTCTTGCGTGCCTAACTTAAACCCTCCCCTCTTTTCTAATACAGCTAGTAGCATCTGCAAACGCTTGGTATCAAACCCTGTACTACTCCGCTGAGGCGTTCCATAGGTAGCAGGACTCACCAGTGACTGAATCTCAATCAACAGGGGTCTGTTGCCTTCCAGCATAGCGCCAATAGTAATACCACTTAACTCTTCATCACGTTGAGAAATCAGGATTTCGGAAGGGTTGGATACTTCACGCAATCCATTACCTATCATCTCATAGATACCCAGTTCGGAAGTACTGCCAAAACGGTTTTTGGTAGTACGTAAGATGCGGTAAGCCAGATGGCGGTCTCCTTCAAACTGTAACACAGTATCTACCATATGCTCCAATACCTTTGGCCCCGCTAAGGTTCCTTCTTTAGTGATATGGCCAATCATAAATACAGGTGTTCCGCTTTCTTTAGCATATTTAAGCAACTCTGCCGCACATTCACGAACCTGACTTACACTTCCAGCTGCTGACTCAATATAGGTAGACTGTAACGTTTGAATAGAGTCAATAATCAATACCTCAGGGTCTAGTTCTTCTATCTGCTTGAATATATTCTGAGTATTGGTCTCTGTCAGAATAAAGCAGTTTTGATCTACTTTCCCTAACCGTTCTGCCCGCATCTTGATTTGTTGTTCACTTTCCTCACCAGATACATAGAGTACACGCATAGGTAAGCTTACAGCAATCTGAAGCATAAGCGTGGATTTCCCGATACCAGGCTCACCACCAATCAAAACCAGTGATCCGGGAACAATACCTCCTCCCAGTACTCGGTTGAGTTCTTTATCTTTGGTGAGTGTTCGGTGCTCTTCTGTATAGGTAATTTCTGTGAGTGCACGTGGACGAGGTGCTAACTTGGTATTTCCGGGAGGACGCCAGGAGCCCTTTTCATTCTTGTCTTCTTTCTGAACGACTTCTTCAACAAATGTATTCCATTCCCCACAGGATGGACATCTTCCTAGCCATTTGGGCGACTGCGTGCCACAATTCTGGCAGAAATAAACGGTACGTGCTTTTGCCAATGTGATCTGTTATAAAATACTCTGACTTTAAATTTACAGCGAGAATCAAGAAGTTATTATAAACTTCTACCTGACCTGATGAGATTTACTCATTTAGATTGATTAGTAAAGGTACAATAGCTGTATGGATTTTACCATAGCTATTTCACACAAAAGCCAGAAAGCCTCCTTCACTATAAAGTGAAGGAGGCTTTCTGATTTCAGGCAAAATGTAAAAGCAGACGGCGGTGTACAATTATTGGTTTTCGGCAGGTTTCTTTTTACCTTCTGGTCTTTGTCCTTGTCCTTCTGGCTTCTGACCAGCATGACCTTTGTGCATATCTTTCTTCTTAGCCTGATAGTCATTCCACTGTTGCTCAGTTAAGATACCTTTTAGTTTGGTTTCTTTTTCAGCCTGGAATTTTTCCATTTTTTTCTGATCTTCAGCAGAAGGCTTTCCGCCTTGTTTTTCACCAAGCTTCTCTCCTGATTTCTTTCCCTCTCCTTCAGGACGCATTTTGGTTTCGTACTCCTTGTTTAACTGGCTTACTTTCGCATATTGATCATCCGTAAGCTTCAGGTTTTGTTTCATCCAGGCACTTTCTCTGTCTTCTTTTTCACCACCACGGGCAGGTCCTTGCCCTTTTTTAGGTTCTTTTTTGTCTGAATTGGTTGAACTTTGTGCAAAGCTGATTGTAGTAAGTAACATCAGAGCTACTACTAATACATGTTGTTTTTTCAGAGAGAATTTCATTAGTATATAGTTTTAAGGAGTTGTTAGTTGCCATCTGCTCTTCGCAACTATTGCTTACTGGCTGTATAAATAGTTAAAAGAACTATATAGCAAAATGAGTATAGACTTGTTTCTCAAAAATGGAGATGAACTACCTGAAAACAGAGACAAGGTATATGAGAAAAGGAGGACTTTTCACCAAAATGGAAAAAGAAGGAAGGCAAAGTCCAATGATAAGATATATAAAAACCGGAGAAACATGTATGTAACATTTCTTCCGGTTTTACATAAAATCAAAATAAAAAAATACAATCTACTAATAATCAATATTTTAACTTTTCAACATCTGGAATAGATGAATCACCCCACTTCCCTGTTACAGTTCCATTTTTTAATAATAAGATTCCGGGATCTGTACGAACCATAGTCTTAAGTACAGTATTGTCTGTAAAATAGAAAGGAGCCGCTAGTTGATACTCATGACGGTATTCCTCTATCACAGTCCCATCAGTTGCAGTTAATATCATTGGCTCTACAGGTTTGCCTTTGACACCCTGAATCAAAGCACTGATCTTCTTAAGCTCGCTTTCACTAGCATTGCGAATATCGCGAATCACAATTACCAGCTTATTTCCTTTGAATATCTGAGCAGTGATATCTTCACCTTCAGGAGTAGTAACAGAAAAATCCGTGATTTTAGGACGGACTCCTTTTACAATCAAACGCGGTTCGGATGTTTTGGCAATCTGCCAGGTTGTATCTTTCCATATCTCTGTAGAGATATAATCCTTGTCTGTCATCTCCTTAGTCTCACCGGATTTGCTGTTTTTCAGTGTATAAGTAATTTCAAATACATCACTTTGTGCACCCGGAGGTAACTTCATATTTTCTTCAATATTATCTCCAACTTTATACGGTAGAAAATCGATAGGAGGCAGATAGAAGATGGCATAGATTCCAATGAATGTGCAGAATACTGTAGCAATAACTACATACATACGGGTCTGCCGGGAAGCATTACTCTCAAGTTTATTACGCTGGAAGAATAGCACCAGAATCAATAGTAGCAACAAAATATCCTTTCCAAACGATTGCCATGGTGATAGTTTGATTGCATCGCCAAAACAACCGCAGTCAGTGACTTTATTAAAATAAGCAGAGTAAAATGTCAGAAAAGTAAAGAAGACGATAATACCCAGCAGCACCCACACAGTACTTTTGAGACGATACCGAAGCAGTAGTGCGATTCCCAATACAACCTCCAGCACACATAAAACTACAGCTAGTACCAATGCTATCGGAATGAGAAAATGAAACAAGCCTGCCGCCCATGAAAGATCGTCAGCAAAGACTTCAAAATACTCTTCCAGCTTAATTTTGGTTCCAACAGGATCATTGAGTTTGATCAGTCCTGAGAAAATGAACAGTACGCCAACAAAAATGCGGATAAGGTTATTAATAAGTTTCATGTGTATGATTTGTCAATAGTATCAGCAGGTAAAATAACAGATACAGTCAATAGGTAAAGTTACTGGTGCAAGTGTAAACTTGTATTTATTTTGAAAGTAATGTTCGCTGAGTTTATTCGCCTCGTTGGTGTTATCATCAACGATCTGCTTTCCCTCATTCAGGTTTGTGATAACACCATTGAAGGGGATGAACAAATAATCATCAGTAGGAAGCTTTATGCTTACAACCAAAGTTTAATCAGACAGAAAACCGAGTAGTTAATCATATCCCTATAGTTGGCATCTACTCCTTCTGAGATAAGTGTTACACCCTGATTATCTTCAATTTGCTTGGTCCTGTATAGCTTCATCAGAATAATATCTGTCATGCTGCTTACCCGCATATCGCGCCATGCCTCTCCATAATCATGGTTTTTGTTGATTTGTAGATCCAGTGTCTTTGTTACTTCCTGATCGTAGTATTTTTCCAGTTCTTCATACGGAATTTCCATAGGTGCATCAGCAGGTAATTCCATCTGAATAAGTGCCATAAGACAATAGTTGATAATGCCAACAAACTCTCCGGTTATATCATCAGCCACTTTCTGGGTACCTTTTTCCTGAATAGAACGAATGCGTTGTGCCTTAATAAAAATCTGGTCGGTAATAGAAGGAAGACGGAGTATACGCCAGGCAGTACCGTAATCACGGGTTTTCTTGGCAAAGACATCCTTGCAGCGTTGCATTACCTGCTGGTATTCATTAATGGTTTTGTCAGACATGAATCTAATAATAAGCGAAATGATCAGTATCTATTTTTCCTAGTAATCAGGGTTATCCATCGCCCTGAAAAAATATTTATTTGTAAAAATTTGATGGACAAGTGTTTATTTTATTTCACTGAAGAATATTAACAATAAACCGTTGTTTCAAAAACTAATTTGAAACCGGGAAAGTTACCTTATTATATAACGACCTCCAGAGTACTACTGGCACAAAAATAATATCTTTTGGAAGCAAAAAACCTTTTATTTCGCACAAAGAAAACTTTTAACCTGCGGGGCAGGCTCTGGACGCTGGAACAGCCCGTAGTAATGGGAATTATCAATAGTACTCCAGATTCATTTTATGCCAATAGCCGGATGTCGTCTACAGATGCAGCCTTGCATCAGGCTGAACGGATGTTAGCCGACGGCGCAACCATTCTGGATATTGGTGGGTATTCAACCCGGCCAGGTGCGGCAGAGGTTGAGGAGCAGGAAGAAGCAGATCGGGTAGCACCTGTAATTGAGGCCATTGTGAAACATTTTCCCGAAGCTATCGTATCGGTAGATACATTCCGGGCAAGTGTAGCTGAGGCCGCCGTACGAGCCGGAGCTGTCATGGTTAACGATGTTTCAGGAGGGGCTGACGAACGCATGTTTGAAACAGTGTCCCGATTGGATGTTCCTTATATACTTATGCATAGTAAAGGCACACCACAAACCATGACGCAACTGACACACTATACAGATATGCTTAGCGAAATGCTGACATTTTTTATCACCCGATTGCATATGATACGCAAATCAGGAATAAAAGATGTGATACTGGATGTTGGTTTTGGCTTTGCCAAGACCATTGAACAAAATTATTTTTTGTTAAAAAATCTGGAACATTTCCACATACTGGAATTGCCTATGCTGGTGGGGATATCCAGAAAATCAATGATTTATAAAAGATTAAATATAACGCCAGAAGAATCTTTGAATGGTACTACTGTACTAAATACACTCGCTTTGAGCAAAGGAGCACAATTATTGCGTGTGCATGATGTAAAGGAAGCGGTAGATTCCGTAAAATTGTATAACTTAATGGCGAGTAGCTAAAGATAAGCTGGTATTAGTCATCTGGCTTACTTTTTGCAAATGCACAAAAATCTGATTTACAATAAATCAGTTTTACAATAAATCAGTAACGAAAGGATATGCTTGGATTTACAATAGGATTCTTGGAAATTACCTGGGTGGATGCATTGGACATCGCACTGGTAGCCTTCCTATTGTACCAACTATATCGATTACTGAAAGGAAGTGTAGCCATTACCATCTTTCTGGGATTTCTGTCTGTGTACTTCTTTTATCTTCTGGTGAAAGCCATGGAAATGAAGCTTCTGACAGAGATTTTGGGACAGTTTATGGGGGTGGGTGTTATAGCAGTATTGATTTTGTTTCAGCAGGAGATTCGGAAATTTCTGTTGTTGATAGGTCAAACAACTGTATTCAATAACGAGAACATTATCCTGAATCGCCTGCGTCAGAATCTGACTATCCACAGAAGAATGGACATTGTACCTATCGTGGATGCAGTAAAAACACTTTCTTCTTCACAGACAGGGGCATTGCTTGTATTCGAGCAACGTGCTGATCTAAAACTATATGCAGATTCAGGCGACTTATTGGATGCTGCTATCTCCAAACGATTGCTGGTCTCTATTTTCAGCAAAGTGAGTCCTCTACATGATGGAGCTGTATTAATTGCCAATAACCGTATTTGTGCGGCCCGCTGTATTTTACCTGTATCCGAACGGCAGGATATTCCGGCTCGATTTGGCCTGCGCCATCGGGCTGCTATTGGACTTACCGAAACGACTGATGCACTGGTAGTAGTTGTTTCAGAAGAAACCGGGCAGATCTCAATGGTAAAAAGCGGCAATCTGATGCATAACCTCTCTATACAGGAACTACGCACGCAGCTAAATTCGCATTTATTCCACAATAGTGAAGAAGCTGTAGAAGCACGTGTTGAAGGAATTGGACAAGGAGCAGCCTGAGTTGGAATAGACTATACATACTTTCTTTATTTTGCAGGGATCAAATCTATAACCTACCTCAGGCATAGAGTTTTAAGCCTACTTAGTAGTCCTAAACAACTGATCCTATGAAACGAGAAGCTATCATCGACTTCAATGTAGAGAATCCTAATCTCTATCGTATTGTCTGGAAATCTAAAACAAGTGATATATCTGCCGTAGGTTCGTATACCTGTACCAAAGATGAAGCGGATAACTCAGTCAGAGAACTGAATAACACCTATCCTGACTATCATCATTGGGCAGAACCGAATCCTCGGCTCAACTAACAAAAGTCTGTACTAATTAAATAGATAGAATTCACTATATACCAGCCTAAAGAGAAAACAGGCACAATTCAAGATCACTATGAATCATTTCTATTTTCAATATCAGTTTGTTGATCTGAAAAAGCACAAGTCCTGTTTTTCTTTTGATTGTTTTTCAATTTTGTTTTTTTCAAGTTCCTAAACTTTTCTCTTCCACCAACCTCTTCATTTTTGCTTGCTCAAAAAATGAAGCAAAAAAGACACCTCCAGCGATGCTTCCGCCCGTAAGGCTAAAGGCTAACCTCGCCACAGGAGAAGGCCAACGCACCTACACTACCACTCGCGTTTAAAATTATCACAATTCTTTTTGTGGCATCTTTGTTTTCATTCTAGAAATAACAATAACATCCTCTTTCTTACTTCATATTCTTCAATCCCAATTGACTTAGCTCAAATCTGTTTCTCAATCAGATACTTCCAGTAGCGTATAGGTAAGTGCTTGCGATGTAGTTTCATATTTTTACGTTCTACTATATTGACGCTTTGGAAATACACTTGCCAGAGCTTTTGCATCAATTCTTCTCCTTCTTCTATTTGATCTGAAGATAAATCTAATACAGAACTATCAGGAACTTCCTCAAAATATACTTCCTGCACCTGTTTCAGATCATAATATAAACCATACTGCCTTCGGGTATCATAGATGATCCATCGTTGATCAGCATAACGTTCTGTAAAATGAGGTCCAATTAAAGGTAGTATATTAAAATCTGGTTCAATAGAGGCAAAGTAGACATCCCCTTTAAGATGAATGAAACGCACAAATGCTTCAAAGCGGTGCTTCTCCCGATGTATTTGCCGGCTAATCTGAGAGATCTGCACGATGAGTGGAGAACTAAAGTCGTCTTCAATCGAAACGCTTTCTGCAAATACACGACGAAAGAAGGCTAGCAAAAGAGTTTCACGATCATCCCTTTCAGATAAATACACAGAATAGACATTCAGCAAACCCTGTGGAGATAATTTTCGGAAAAGACCTTTCCAAACACGATTGGCTTTTACTGAGTCAGTAAGTACGTCTCTCCGTTCGGCAAAAGCATCAGGCTGATAGTTTTTTACGGAAAATAGTTGTGCTCTCTGTGCTTTATCCTCATATACGTCAAATACAGCCGTAAGCAGTCCCTCGAACGAACCATCATAAACAAAATGTACCATATAATGCTTGTAGCCAGTTAAAATAAGGATAACTGAGTAGATTGTGCGTTGCCTGCTATGATCTGTCGTTTGATTTCAGTAGCATTCCAATCGCGTCGATATCCGTTCCAACCGATACAAATCAGAAAATAGCGGGCTCGGTTTAAGGCAACACCAAACTGACGCAAATGATCTAAAGTCAGGTGATGAAACTTCCGACCTGCCACAATCTTTTTAGCTGATTTAACGCCAAGTCCTGGAATACGCAGAATCATCTCATAGTCAGCCCGGTTAATATCAACTGGAAACAGATGCAGGTTACGCAAAGCCCATGCGAGTTTTGGATCAACGTCTGTTTCCAGATTAGGAGCAGATGGGTTGAAAATCTCATTGACAGAGAATCCATAAAATCGCAATAGCCAATCTGTCTGATACAGACGATTTTCCCGCTGCACGGGTGGTAGGGAATGCAAGTCAGGTAATCGCTGATCCTGCTGTACGGGTACATACGCTGAATAATATACCCGTTTGAGATGAAAGTTCTTATAGAGCGAATCTGCCTGTTGCATAATCTGCCAGTCTGACTCCGGACTAGCCCCTATAATCATCTGGGTACTTTGCCCGGCTGGGACAAAAGCTGGCGCATGTTTGTAGAGTTGTATCTCCTGGCGATTTTCTTCTATGGTATGCCGGATAAACGACATGGGTTTTACTATATCAGCGGTATTTTTCTCAGGAGCCAGCTTGACCAAACTCTGTTCGGTAGGTAACTCAACATTTACACTAAGGCGATCTGCATACAAACCAGCTTCGCGTACCAGTTCATCACTGGCACCCGGAATGGTTTTCAGATGGATGTAGCCATTGAATTTGTGCTCGGTACGTAGTGTTTTGGCAATCCTTACCAACCGTTCCATGGTATAATCCGAATTTTTAAAAATACCGGAGCTCAGAAAAAGACCCTCAATATAATTACGACGATAGAAGTGCATGGTCAGGGAAACAACTTCTTCGACCGTGAAAGCAACCCGCTGTACATCATTACTGCGTCGCGAAACACAGTAGGCACAATCATAGATACAATGGTTGGTGAGTAGTATTTTTAGTAGGGAGACACAACGTCCATCTTCTGTAAAAGAATGGCATATGCCCATTCCATTGGTATTGCCAAGCCCTCTCTGTGTATTCTTACGCTTGCTGCCGCTCGATGAACAGGAGACATCATACTTGGCAGAATCTGCCAGTATCTGTAGTTTCTTCAGTATTTTTTCAGACATTCCTATAGGGAATTTATGCTTTTGTATTAACACCAAAAGCTGGTTCATAGTTTACTGAAAGATAACAAAATATCATAATATTTTGAGGAGGGAGAATATAAGTATTTTCCTGTTTTTATTGATGACTTCTCATTCCTTATAGGTATATATAAACATAAAAAAGCCCTTATCATTACTGATAAGGGCGGTGAAGTAAATACACTTACTTATTATTAGCGTCCGCCTTCCTGATAAGGGGTGTGTACCTTTTTAGAAGCATCTTTATTTCGCTCTTCCGTATTGTCAGAATCTCTCTCAGTACCTTCTTCTTCGTCTGTACCATTTTGTTTCTTATCGTTATTTAAGGCAGTAGGACCACTCTGGTCTTTACCACTCAGGCGTTCTTTTTCTTCGTCTGTTGGTGTAATACCATAATCACCTTTATCTCTCTGATTTTGCATATAACTAATAGTTAGGTGAGACATTTTTCAATAAAGAAGGTACTAAATCTATGCCAGCACAAGAGAATACCTCAAAGGATTACAACATAACACATATAGAAGTCTCCCTGATCAGGTATAAAAGTTTCCTTTATTTTTAAGATTCATCTTTTACTTTACTCTTCATTTATATGAAATTATCTCAAAATACCGTATTGATCACAGGAGGAGCCTCGGGCATTGGCTTTGCGTTTGCAGAACGATTTTTAAAAGCGGGTAGCCAGGTTATTATTTGTGGTCGTCGGGAAGACAAGCTACAGGAAGTCCGGCAACAATATCCACAACTGATAACCAAAGTTGCAGACGTAGCCAGTGAAAGTGATCGCCTGGCTCTACTGGAATGGATAAAACAAGAGTATCCGGAAGTAAACGTGTTGGTAAACAATGCGGGTATACAACGCCGCCTTTCACTAACGAACCTACAGGAAGACTGGTCAACTACTCATAACGAACTGGCTATTAATCTGGATGCGCCTATTCATTTATCGACTTTATTTATACCTCACTTACGAACCAAAGCAGATGCTGTGATTATTAATGTCACTTCCGGGCTGGCATTTGCCGCACTGGCGAATGTACCGATCTACTGTGCGACAAAAGCGGCCTTGCATTCATTTACTCAATCGCTACGTTACCAACTGGCAAAAGACACAGCAATTAACGTGATCGAAGTAGTGCCCCCTGCCGTAAATACAGATTTGGGAGGTATAGGCTTACACACCTTTGGTGTAAATCTTGATGAATTTGCAGACTCGATCTTTCAGCGACTAGCCACTGACGAACAAGAAATTGGCTTCGGCACATCAGAACAAATACGAAATGCGTCCCGGCCTGAAATCGATGCCCGATTTAAAGCAATGAATCCTTAAATACATTGCTCAACAGCTTCCTGACAGAGTATTCTACATGAGTCAAGCAGATAATAGAATACTATATGCAACTTTCATTCTTGGTAAAATATCTATATAGTTCGTCTCGATAAGACAATCCTTGAGAGTGCTAACGACTAAAAAAATGTATTTATTTTTTGTCCTTCTGAAAGAAATTTTCCACCATGCCTGTCATGACTTGGTGTGGTGGAAAGATCCTTTTAGGAGCACAGTGAGGGTAAAAGAGAGAGCTTTTTCTAAAATCGAAGTTCTAGGACAAGATAAGGATATAAACCGTGCTCTCATCTAAAATACATAATACTAAAATACATCAATGTATAATTTTGCAATAAGGAAGCCAGGATTGTAATTCAATGAGAACAATATCTGTGACAGGATTCTGCGACAGGTCTAGAAACTCCAGCTGGGTTAATGCCTTTATCTCTGCTGGCAATGTATAAACCTTATTATTAGACAAATACAATTTCTTTATGTGTGTAAGATATTCTATTTGAGTTGGAATAAAAGTTAACCCACAATGGCTAAGATCCAATTCATCTATTGTAAAAATGCGATCTAATTGTTCGTAAAGATAAACTCTGAAAATATGTTCCTCAGGAAACATCCATTCAAAAAGTAAAACGAGATCATCCAGAAAGGATTGAACTTCAAGATTATGAGTCTGAGCAATTTTTATACCTAACCGAACATCTTCCAGTTTACCGGAATGGAACAACTCATTGAGCCTATAAACATCTGGAGCTGGTCGTGGCACATGGTATAGGATTGGTTTTGTTCTTACAATACCTTCGGCAAACCAGGACTCAATCTCTGCAAAAGTTTCGTCTGATATTGGGTTTCCATACAATGGTAAACGAGAAAGCTTGGGGAATGTACGTATCGTATCAGGCAAATTAGGTAACTGATTTTCTGACAAATCCAGTTCCTGAATATTTTTCAGTATGCCAATAGCAGGAGAAATATATTGCAATTGATTCTTTTTTAGTCTCAAAGCTTCCAAAGATAACAACTCTTTAATCCAATCGTCCAGATATGTTAGCTGATTTGCAGATAAATCCAAAATCTGCAAATCCTTTAAATTCCTAATCTCCTCAGGAATATCCTTAATTGCATTATTTGGGAGACCTAATTTTTTTAGTTGAGTTAATTCTTTGATCACAGAGGGAAAAGAAACAAATTGATTTATCCCCAACCACAGAATCTGTAAAGCATGGAGTTTGCTTATCGTAGCAGGAAGAGAATTCAGATCATTTTCTGCTACATTTAAGGAAGTAAGGTAAGTCAGATGCCCTATCTCCTCTGGTATACTTCCTATATAATTATCTTCAACATCCAAAGTCTCTAATTTTAGTAAACTCCCAATCTCAACAGGTAAGCATAACAATCTATTTACACCAACATTCAACTTAGTAAGCGTTGACATCTTACCGATCCATGAGGGGAAGCTCATTATCTTATTTCTAGACAGATCTAGTTCCTGCAATTGCACCAACTTCTGAAGTTCATCGGGAAAACATTGAAACTTATTTCCATTCAGATTCAATACTTCTAATTGAATAAGATTTCCTATTTCTTCAGGTAATACACTAAGGTTATTATCTGGCAGATTAAGTATTTTCAGTCTGTCTAATTTTCCAATAGCAGGTGGAAGCGCCAATAAACCACATTCTTCTATTGTTAATTTCTCTAAGGATTGTAAATATGCAATCTGGAATGGAACGATAATATCTTGTTGCTTTTCTATATATAATTCTTCAAGTGTATTAATTCCATATATCTTTTCTGGTAATGTTTTTCCGACGATTCACCAAAATAAGCCCATGGAGAGAGCCATTTGTCCAATATTTCGACATCTTCTTTAAATCTTTGTAGATCAACACATAATGCCTCTGCTATTTCTAATCCCAAATTGATGCTTTCTATCTGAGTAGACCTTACTAACCTATGTATATTTTCCTCTTCACTTTGCATATGTAAATGACTTTCCTACTCATTTAATGGGTGTGCTTTCGCTGTTCAAGATAATCTGCATAATTCCATCCAGTCCTCAGATTATTTTCCTTGGTAGTTCTTCCTGTATTTTTCTGTATAAACTCCTTGTAATAGAAACCCTCGCATTCAATTGTTTGATAATAATATGGTAGAATATCCATCAGATTATTTTTAGAAAAAAACGTCGACTCTGGAAATGCTGATGGTAACCTATCTCTCAAAAGAGTATAAGCACACAAGTAGTTAGCTAAAGGAAAAGCTGCCATTCCCATAGCATTAGAATCAAACTGATAGTGTACTCTTACTCCCGTTTCTGTCAGCCACTTCAGAGTAAAATGAAATCCTCCGGTTGATATCTTCCTGGTAAACACATAAGGCTGACAAAACATAAATGTATCTGTTCTAATCAGAGAATCATCAGGAATAGGCGCATGCAGATGATAGGAACTATCTTTCATTTTTTGTTTTATTTCATCAACAGTGACATTCAATACAGATAGAGAAAAGCTTTTCTCAGAATTTTTAAGCCACTGAGCTACCACATCAATGTTTGATTTCTCTATACGACATATCTTCTTCAATTGTATTCTTTTACTATTTTCCATATAGTAACAAGCTACATAATCACCTGTCTTTTGTTGCACAAATTCTATTAAATAGATAAGTGGTTCAGGAATAGCAGGGGGTTCATTTGCTCTTTGAAACTGAAGAATAATAGCAGGAACTTGTTGTGCATAAGCAACACTACCCAAAAGCAATCCAAAAATGACAAACAAGTGCTTCATATAGAACATTGATACTCTAATCTGTTAAGTTGAAAAAGTAGTAGTATTAGGATGAATTCCAACTAAATTTATAAGGATCTTAGCTATTGGCAGAGAACCGAAAGAGAGTTGTTTTTTTATCTTTTTGTAATGCTTCAACATTCTCATAATAATGCAAGCCAGCTAGCCCGGTTCCACTAGGAGCTACACTCTTTTCAGTAATAAGATAGCCGTTATCTAATTCGAAACAGCCACTATCTCCCCCTTATACCATAAATAGTCAATAATCATCCTATTCTGAATATATTTCAGTTTGTTCTCCAGAACCTCTACTTTATCGGGGTCATATTGTTTCATCTGGCCTTTATACACAAAGAATTTTTCTCGTATTCTATTAAAAACGTTCTGCTTTTGCTGCGGATAGGAAGGAGTCGATTATTGTTCTTTATTTACATGATAAACTGGAATATCTGATAAATCCTTAAATATGCTTTCCGCCTTTGGGTCTAACTCTTTTATCCATGTGTTTCCTGTAGTGCCAGTAGGAATTTCAATTATAATTTCTTTCTCAATTTCAAGAAAACATTCGGCAGTATCTAACCAGCCATCTTCCATTCCAAAAAGTATATAAATATTGGTTATTGTTTTTCCAGTAAGATCCTGAATAGTAACAAGATCTTCGTCATCTTCACTTTGCATAAGTAATCGAATATAACGATTCTGTAAAATTAAGAAGACATTTGCATAAAGTGTATGTTATGTATTATTTCCATTTCTTTTGTTAGACTGTACTCAGTATTGGATGTATATACCTCATCCTCGTTAGAATAAGGCATATACATCAAGACTCTTACAGATTTATTCCACCGGCAACTTCTATCCGCTGACCATTTACCCATTTTGCATCTTCTGAGCACAGAAAGGCAACCACACTGCCAATGTCATCAGCATTACCTACTCTTCCTAGAGCAGTCTGTGATGCGAGGAAATTTTTTGTTTGTGGGTTGTTTCGGATAGTAGCATTATTGAAGTCCGTTTCGATAGGTCCGGGAGCTACCACATTAGCCCGAATACCACGTTGTCCGTATTCTTTGGCAATATATCGGGTAAATACTTCAACAGCTCCTTTGCTGGCTGCATATACAGCATAACCGGGAACATAGAAACGAGCAGCACCAGAGGAAATAAATACCACGCCTCCCTTGTTGTTCATCATGCGTAAAGCCTTTTGTGTCAGAAAAAATACGCCTTTGAAATGGATGTTTACAAACTCATCAAAGGTATCTTCTGTTAACTGATCAATCGGAATAGAGGCTCCAATACCTGCATTGTTGATTAGAAAGTCAAACGTATCAGTTGACCAGATTGTGTTTAGTGTTTCCTTCACCTGTTGCAGAAACCCATCAAAGGCAGATATTTGGGCAACATCGAACTGTAGCGCTACCGCTTTACCACCTGATTGCGTTATGTCAGCCACTACCTTATCTGCTTCTGCTTTATTGGAAAGGTAGGTAAGTACTACATCTATTCCTTTGCCGGCCAGAGCCAATGCCATGTCTTTTCCCAGGCCACGGCTACCACCTGTGACCAATGCTATTTTTCGCGTTGTCATTGTTTAGTTGTTTTATGTATGACAAAGGTAATTCTTCAGACAGGGGAGCACCTAATACAATTCAAAGCAAAGCTTACGAAATTCAATCAATCCGAAATTGAGTTGGGCTTATCTGAAGATGCTTTTTAAAGAAGTTATTAAAATGTGTAGCCTCATTGAATCCTAGTGTATAGGCTATTTCTGAAACGTTCCAATGAGTACCTTTCAGAAGTATCTTGGCTTCCTGCAAAATGCGTTCGGCAATGATACCAGAGGTAGTTTTTTCGGTCGTCTCCCGTAAGGCCTTATTCAGATGATTCACATGGACAGACATCTGCCCGGCAAAATCAGCAGGGGTATGTAAGGCTACTCTTTGATTTGGGTTATCAATAGGAAACTGGCGTTCTAATAGCTCCAGAAACAGAAGAGCTATTCTCTGGGCAGCGTTGGGTTCTGTCTTTTTTATTTTTGGAGCAGGATGCATCTTCATCGCGCTAAGCAGAAGCTCAAACACCAGAACCCGTAACGCATCATATTTTTCCAGATATTCTGCAACCAGTTCATCCTGCATTTTTTCATAAATAGCACATGCCTTCATACATTCTTCATCTGATAATTCAAAGATATGGTTGCCATCCGGTTGAAATACTTTGTAGCCTTGTGGATTGCCAAAGTGATGAAAGAATGCAGAAGTAAATATGGAAATATATCCTGTCTGCTGATCGTCCAGCATTTCCATACTATAGGGGATCTGTGGACTGGAAAACAACAATGCCTGCTTTTTTATTTCTATGCTCTGATCTGCATAGTGAATCTTACGTCTACCAATGATCAGGCTCACTTTAAAGTAATCTCTGCGACTAAAAGGCAACAGGGAAACTTTTTTGCTTATAACATCTTCTATACGGAATACATTAAAATGTCCGATATCCTTTCTGAGTGTATCGGGCACCCAGTTAAATTTCTCCTGATAAAAGTCTTCCAGCGTTTGTGTCATTCTGCAATATTACGAAAATCAAAGCATGATTCTCTGCAGAATGTTTTCAAAAAACACTATTATCGAGATAAGATTTTATAAAGTAGCTTGTCAGAAGGTATATTTTCAATATTTCTCTTTTGGTCATTGCCATTAATACACACAAATAGTTGTATTTTCCATCAACCAATTATCCATCTACAAGCCTCTATGCCTGTCTGTAAGAACTGTACCCATACATTTAATGGATTGTTTTGTGACCAATGTGGTCAGCAGGAAAACAATGGTCGTTTTACCGGAAAGGAATTAGCAGGAGACTTTATTGCACAGGTATTTACATTTGAACTGCCTTTACTTCACACCATACAGCAGTTGCTAACCCGGCCTGGACGGTTTTGTGCAGAATATATACGAGGAAAACGTAAGCCCTATACCTCGCCTATCCAGTATTTTCTGATTATGGCTGGCTTGCATTTGCTGGTTCGGGTACTCACTAAATTTGATCCTATTGCCAACCAGTACAAGGCTATGGGCACCAAACCACCTACAGATAAAGCAATCCAAAGAGGAGAATCTGTTGGACACTTTATTTCAGAAAATCTAAACAACTTCTTCTTTATCCTGGTATTTATTTTTGCTTTCTTTTCCTGGCTCTTCTTTCGAAAGTCTAAGTTTACTTATACTGAAAATGTTGTCTTTGCCTTTTATATAGCAGGTACCTATACAATTTTTCCTACTATAGCCATATTTCTAAGTTATATTCACCCTTCCCTTTATTACTGTCTGTATCTATTTACAATCGTCTATCTATCCTGGTCACTTGTCGATTTTCATCAGCCTGTGAATCGTTTATTGGGTACTCTGAAAGGAGTTATTACCTCTGTGTTGAGTTATATTGTCTATATCCTTTTTGCCAGTACCGTTGGTATGATGTATTTCCACTGGATTCGTTAAAGAGATGGGGCTGATGCATTTTGCGACCACTTTGTATCCAGAACATCTATTAACTCTATTTTGATGGAACTCCCATTTAGCAGGATACCTTTAATAATAGTAGAAGCTCAGGTAGTTTACACTTTCTACACTTGATTACACTTGCGGTTACAGCATAATTATTTGATAATGAAACAAGTAACACCGAATACACATTTTTGCCATTTTTCGCAAAAGTTCCCAGGAACTATAAAGCAATAGCTATACTCCCTTCTATATATAGTATTATATTATAATAAATACACGTATATGAGAGATAAGTGTAACCCGTGTAACTACCCTTGTTTATAGAGACTTATCTGTGTAACCACAAATGTAACCAAGTGTTACCAGGTGTAACAGAGTTAAAGTTCGGGTAAGATGCGGGTAAAATTTTGGATAGACTTAACTAATTGAAAATGTAGTTAGGTAAGAAGGGTAAGATCTCTTATATATATTTAGATAATTTATTATAAAAAATAGTATATATAGTATACGTTTCCCATCATTCCTGCCTGTCAGGAGGGTTTTTGTCGAAAAAATCCTGTACATCTTACCTCATTTGGTTATCAGTAAGTTAAACCTACCCTGGATGTCACTCAAACCTACCAAGCCAACCCAAAAATCTTTCGTTGCAAATACAGAATGCGTTTTCTCATCTACAATTTTCATTTACATTCCTTTGTAGCATAGCTACTCTTTTTCATTATATTGCATATGAACCAATATTTCACAATCTTAATACATATTTACAACTACAACTTGATTAACTTAAAAACTAGTTAAATGAAACAAAAGTATTTACTTCTGTTATCAGCTTTCCTATTTCCTCTGCTTACAACTGCTCAGATCACACTGACTAAAAAAGATAAAATACAGAAGGTAGATGCTGCTCATCTCCTGGAAGTCAAAACCACCCATACATTGCTTTTGTCATGGTACGACTACAACTCTCACATACGCAAAAAAAAGTATGTAGGCTATGATAAATATCTTGTTTCATCTGTTAACAGTTTTGAGCTAAAAAGTGATAGCCTCTATATGAATGTACGATTACTAGATTCGTATCAGGATACACTTACAGGCCAGAAATATACCGTATCTGAGGCAAGCAAATATAAATTATACGCAACACGATCTATAAAAGCCATTCGCAAAGACACTTCTTTTCATTTTGCACTAGCGGATATTACAGAAATGCAGGTTCAGACCAAACAACCTGCAGGAGGAGGATTTGGTATTGCCGGATTGTATCTATTTTCAGCCATTTCTGCCGGAGGAGCTATCATTTCTGCCATCAATGGAAGTGAAGTAACGTATGTAATGCTTGGCATGGCAGTGGTGTGTTATGGAGCAGCAAGATATGTACAACACAGAGTACAATGGTGGGATGATTTTAAGATACAAAAAAAGAAATGGAGAATCACCGCTTCCTAATCCTATCTGCAAACTCAATTCTATCACCCAATGAAAATACTGTTTGAAACGGAAAGACTACAACTAAGAGAGATGTGTGAAGAAGACTGGACAAATGTATTTCAGATGAATACGAGTCCCGAAGTAATGCGGCTGATAGGTGACGGAAAAATAAAAACAGAGATAGAAGAAAGAACAGGCTTTACCAGAATCCTGCAAAACTACCATACGGGAACAGGCTTGGGTATCTGGGCTGTTGTAAAACGTAACAACAATCTTTTTATAGGCGCTGCTGGCATTACACCTTTGGCAGAAACAAATGAATTCCAGATAGGCTATCGGCTACAAGAACACTACTGGGGACAAGGTTATGCTACTGAAATAGCAAAAGGGCTGGTAGAGTACAGCTTCTTACAATTGCATCTTGACCGGATTGCAGCGACAACCAATCGGAATAACTATGCATCTATACGTGTACTGGAAAAGGCAGGTTTTCGTCTGGAAAAAACAATTATGTCAGCAAACTGGCCGATGAATTACTTTGTTCTTACTAAGCATTGAGAGTATGTTTACCCATTATCCGTATTACTCCTCTTGACTTATATCCAGATCATTAACGATTACGCTCACTATACATAGTTTCTGTATTTACCTTGCTCTCCTGACATCCCTTAACAGATGGTCTGTTGACTCTTATACATTCCTGTTATATTTCCAGAATTCTGTTTCTACATATTCTTATGGCTAACATAAAACGTATAACAGGGAGATAAGCTAAAGTAAACTCTGTTTACAGTTCATAATTAAAGTACGAAAAGCAAACTTCCCTCAGGTTGCCATATACTTCACATAATTTACTTTCTGTAATACTATTGGCAGACAACTCTACCAATGTGTCTGTCTGTATTGCAGGCAAGGTAGCAGCCTGTGTAAGTTCGTCTGTAATCACGACATAACTATGGCTTTCTATATGGTTTTTAAGCAGTCGATGGGCAACAACGACAGACTCGCCATATAGTTTTACGAATCCTCCAATTTTAAATTCACTGATCGTGCCATAATGGGCTATCATCTTTAAGGAAAGAGCTGTATGTTCTATCTCCAGATGAGACAACACCTCATTAAATGCATTGCGCATTTGTTCAAACTGCTTCAGAATCATAGAGACAGAAGGAGGCGGTCCATACCTATAGAAAAGGACAGCATCCCCTTCTACTTCTGCTATTTTCATATCCAGTTCATTAGCCTGAATAATAGCAGAAAGCAAACGATATACAATCGACTGTCCTAATCGGATATCTGTTTGGGACACAAATTCAGAATAGCCACTTATATCAGGGATTAGGATAAGCCCATCTCGTACAACCGACAATTCCGGACTATCTGAATAAAATGTACTTTGTGTAAGGGGTAAAGTTTGTATTGTCATTGAAAGAGCTTTGGATTACTATATAACACACATTGTATATATCCACGTTCCATGCTGGTTGAATGGATATGACAAAGGTGAGAGAAAGAATCCAGTAAAAAGTAGCCGAACCCCGTTTGGTTGTATCCAAAAATACGAAAAATTGCCAATCACATGACTTCTAATCAATGAGATACATATTTCAGTCCTATCACAGAACCAATCAGCGTACAAATAAAAAATAATCGCCAAAAGTTTGCAGGATCTTTAAAGACAATGATTCCAACCAGCACAGTACCCACAGCTCCAATCCCTGTCCATACAGCATACGCAGTACCGATGGGCAAGGTTTGTATTGCTTTCATCAGTAAGCCCAGACTAATCACCATGGATAACAGAAAACCTCCAAACCAGTAATACATCTCAGCTCCCTCTGTCTCCTTCACTTTCCCCAAACAGGAAGCAAATACCACTTCAAACATACCTGCAACAATCAATATAATCCAATTCATAGTTTTGCTGTTTTTTTCTGCAAAGGTCACAAATCGGATTGAGCAATAATTTTACAAATGATAAAAAATGCAGTGTGTTGCTTTTTGAAAGAAAAGAAAGCTACTGATTTGAACATCAGTGTAGAGTGGTAAATGTAAGAAAAATAAACTCTGCACCTCTGTTCTCTCCTGAAAGGGTTTCTCCATCCTTACATCTCTCTCCGTTATTGTCCTTCTGAAAGAATCTTGTGACAAATAGAGCCATGTTTCGTTTCTAAGAGAAAGAATATGCTCCAATCGGAAAGGCCGCCGGTCTTGTCACGAGTTCCTTTCAGGAGGACAACGAGGGGTTTACTTGTACTATGCTTTTCAGTTTTTGGTGTTAGATAAGAAGGTGCATAACTAAATAGAAAGTAACTGGTTCGAATGTCCACCGTGCCAGAAACGTTCTTCATTTCCAGAAAAAATGGTACAAGAAAGGGCGGTTGCTTTGAAAAACAGAAAAGAGAAAACCTTAATTTAACAAATTTGGAAAGACGCTGTTTGTATACTGAGATTTATCATGAGAACACATCATCTAAGCTCTGCCCGAATTCTGCTTAATGTAACCTGCGTGATTCCCAGATACGAAGCGATATGCCCTAACTGTACTCTCTGCAATAAATCAGGACTGTGTTTCATCAATTCTTTATACCGCTCCAGAGCCGTTCTAAACTGTCTGGAGATGAGCCTTTCCTCTGTCTTAACCAATTCCTGTTCGGCAAACTTTCTTCCCCAATTGGCAATATGGATGTCTTCATCAAACAGGTGCCTCAGTCGTTGTGTATTGAGTTCATACAAATCGGATTTTTCCAGCAGTTCTATATTTTCATATCCTTTCTGATCCTCTACATAACTTTTCATGGAAATAACCGTATCTCCTTCCTTTCCAAACCAGAACGTTATCTCCGTATTTTCCAAACTGGCATAAGCCCTGGCAATACCTTTCTGTATAAAATAGATATTCGACTCAACCTTATCTGCTTTTAATAAAATATATCCTTTGGGATAGCTCACACTGCCAACGCTTTCTTTTAAAGCCTTCTTTGACTTTTCGGGTATTTGATAGATTTTATCCAGAATTGCGTCTATATCCATTCTGTAGCGACTTTGTGGGAATAAACGATTATGATTTCTGTGATTAACATATCAACGTTTCCGGATACTATATCAATAATCGGAATTTGTTCCAGAATTATTACTTATCCCATGATCATGACTCGTGTTGTGATCATCATTACTAAACGAATCATACGTTGTTCCAAAATCATGAGTTGTCTCGTGACTATAAGATGTATCAAAATTAGTATTTACTTCGTGATCATGCGTCATCTTATGGGTATGATCCATTTCAGAGCTATGTTGCTGGTGATCAATTGTAGGATTGTTTTCTGCCACATCAGATATACTATTACTATGCAAAGTATCCTGTTCATTAGTGTATATTTGTACCCCTAGTTGCTCTCCTGCATCTATCAGATAACTTGTTTCTGCCACATCATACTGAACAAACGTAAAATCTGCTTCGGAATTTGTGGGTGCAACTTGCTGATCCTGCGTACTTGATTTCTTCTTGCCTCGTATAAGATCAACAATTCGTTGAAGGAGACTTTTCAGCAAGCTATAAAATGAGTGATTGTTTGTATTCATATGCATGGTAGTTGTTGTATCTATAACAGATCTTAAAGGGTATGGGAAAATTAACTAATTTTTCTGCATAGTGCAGAGGATTTCTTATATAGGCCTGAAATTGCTTCACTCTGCACATAGTTAAGCCAGTGTTGTTGCTTTGACCTGAACTATGCGCATGAAACTTTTTGCGGTGAATTCCGATCAAACACAAAACTTGCGGTTAATTCTATGCAAAAACTTTTTTGCGGTTAATTCAACTCATCGGCAAATTTGCGGTAAACTCCAGGCAAAACTATTTTCTTCCAGATAAACCAAACCACTTCTTCCATTTGCCGTTTGCATAGAACTATGCACAGGATCCAATCATGAAACAAACTATGCTCAACTAAAAACCTGCCTGTAAGTATGCACAGACAAATATCAATTCACTCTTCTATAACTTCCGCAAACATGGTAAATATACCCTATACTATATTTATCTATAGATTTATACCCTCAGGCTCTGCTTTCTTCTGAAG
This sequence comes from Xanthocytophaga agilis, assembly GCF_030068605.1. Classification (NCBI taxonomy): domain Bacteria; kingdom Pseudomonadati; phylum Bacteroidota; class Cytophagia; order Cytophagales; family Rhodocytophagaceae; genus Xanthocytophaga; species Xanthocytophaga agilis. Next base: position 106,844 of record NZ_JASJOU010000014.1, on the reverse strand, counting down.
CCGGTAGTCTCTTGGACTAACGCCTACATATTTTTTGAACAATTTACTCAAATGGCTTTCATCTGTAAATGCCAGTTCGTAGGCAATCTCGGATACAGTGAGGTCACTGAATTCCAATCGCGTTTGTACCAGTTTGAGTTTATACTGAATAATGTGCTGGTGAATGCTTTCACCTGTGTGCTTTTTAAAATACTCTCCGATATAGGTTGGTGAAATAGCAAACTGTTCGGCCAGATGTTCACGGGTCAACAGTGTAGGATTATGAATATTGGCATGGATATAATTGACCATCTTATTAAATATAACTGCCGAAGGCTTGGTAATCACCTCTGCTGAAACTTCATTTTCTACATTCCTGACTATAATATTCAGTATAATCAGTAATGTATTCCTCAGGTTGTCCTGATAGTAAGGGCTCTTTCGGGTATATTCATTGAGCATATTGCTCATCAATGCACACACCATCATACTATCGTTATCATCTTTCACCAGAGGTCCTCCATATTGGTTATGGTTGTGAAAGATAAATTCCAGCTTCTGAAGCCATTCCTTTAGAAGCAATTGCTCAGCTGGATTTTTCTGCTCATGAAAAAACAATTCGTTAAACCGTACAAAGCAGAATTTGGAATGTCCTTTTACATACAACGAATGACTATCCTGAGGAGTAAGCAGGAACAGCTGGCCCTTTGGATATTCGCGGCTATGTTCATTGATCCGTTGCAGAACAGAACCTGCCTGAATACAGAGTAATTCAAAGAAATTATGCTTGTGTGGAGGGTTCTCCCAATCATCTACTTCAAAAACAAGTACCTCGAAAGGCTGGACAGGCTGTTCTGTTTTCATTTCTACTTGCTTACATTAACTTCCACCGAATATACAGACGATACCTCATTTCATACAAGTTACAGAGCGACGCATTGCCGTTACTTTGTACCATTAATCAACATAAACAACAACCGTATGAAACGTGTTATAAAATCTGTAGTACTCGGTACAGTAATGTTTACCTCTTCTCTTTTTCTATTAGGTAGCTGTAAAAACGACGACGAAAAACCAGTCAAAGAAGTTCCGTCAACCCTAACCTTTTTCAGTGGCGCCCTCTATCCGGAAGGCATCGCCTATCATAGTCAGTCACAAACTTTTGTTATAAGCTCTATTAAACAAGGTACTATAGGCACAGTAGATTTTACAGGTAAGTATACCCTACTTGTCAATGATCCTTCACTGATCTCTACATATGGAATCAAAGTGTCTGGCAACTTTGCGTATGTATGTACCGGAGATATTGGAAATGGGGCAAAGTCCAGCAGTGCGACTACAGGCAAGGTAGCCAAGGTATTAAAAATTGATCTGAGCCAGAAACGGCTTGTGCAAACCTATGACCTGAGTTCGTTAGTTACCGGGGCTGTTTTTCCGAATGATTTGGCGATAGATGATGCAGAAAATATCTATGTAACCGAATCCTTTCAAGGCTTCCTTTACAAAATAGATAAGTCAGGTAAAACCAGCATTTTCCTGGAAAACGAACTATTCAAAGGAGAAGGATTTAACCTTAATGGAATTGTCTTTCACAAGGGAGGTTATTTACTGGTTGATAAGACCAATACAGGCAAAATTCTGAAAGTGAATCTAAGCAATAAATCTGTATCAGAAGTAACTTTACCTTCTACTATAGAAGGTGCTGACGGACTCGCTTTAAATGGAGAAAGCCTGTATATAGTAGGCTACAGTTCAGGAGTGATCTCAGAACTAAAAAGTACTGATAACTGGCAAACAGCTACTGTTGTGGCTACAGATACCATTGGCTACGAAGGCCCTACAGCTGCCACCATAGCCGAAGGCAAAACGTATGTTCTGAATGCAAAGGTACTGGAGATGATCAACAACCCAGCTACGGCTTCCAGCAAAACATTTACCATAAAGCAGTATCAGGCTCAGTAGATTATTCAGGCAGTTACAGATAACTCACTAAGTTTTTAACTCAGTCAACTTAGTGAGTTATCTTTCTCTTTCTGAAAGACATGCATCCTTTGTATCCTCCTGAAAAGATTAGTATTTCTTTTTTGTGGCGTTGAAAGTATCTATTCTCAGTATGTCCTCCCCTTGTCCCTCTTAAAATCATGCAAGAAACTCGTCCTTCCCTGTCCTTCTGAAAGAAACTTCCCACCACAGCGGGACAGGTGTGACAAATAGAGCCCTGCTTGGCTTCTGAGAGAAAAAATATACTACAGTTGGAAAGGCCGCCAGTCTTGTCACATCTGTCCCGACAACAGCCTACCACGTCTTGCTGTGAACGGGAAGTTTCTTCCAGAAGGATAAAAGGGTAGAGTGTTCTTTTCAGAAAGTGTTTCTGAGTAGTCCTTCTGGAAGAACAAAAGCGGGAGACAAGGATGTATTCCTTTCAGGAAAACAGAAAAATAGAATTTGGTTTTCTAAAGCTGGTATTACTCCCATAACAGAATTACTTATTTGAGGATTCAAATATACTTTAGGCATAACTATCTAATCTATCTCTGAAACTATGATATATGCTTGCAAAAAAGACATTACAAGAGCACATGACAGAAAATCGTACCCCATCTGAGATAGATCTGCCAATGCCTAAACCTAAACTAAGTGATAGAATAACAACAATAAGTAAAATCCAAATTCTTCCCCAAATCTCCGAGTGTATTGTTTGAGCTAAATAATACTGTGCAACTCTACATATCCATAGTTATGGGTAAAGAACATATTACTATAATAGGCACCCAAAACAGACCTGCCATCATTTGTATCAATCCTTGTATAAATAATTTCAGAGCCAAAGGACATTTTTCTATTTTGTACTGCCCATGCTTGCTAGAAAACACACCATTCAGGAATAGAAGCAAAAATGGGTTAATACAGGTACTGGTAAACCAAATTTTATAAAGATAGATTCTGCCCATTGGAATCAACAGATAATTTTTTCTGATAAATACATCTATTGATATCTTGGGTTTATTAAAAGTAAGTACCAAAACCATTTATTTAGCTATACTGTTTGCATGCCAATTATGTACTATCACAAGGAAAAATTAACGTATAAACCAACATTCCTATTTCTCACTGTTTTTGTATCTTACATTACCTGAAAACAAACCAAATTCATGTTAAAGAAGCTTATTAAAATTACAAACTCCAGAAACTTTGTTGAAAATGGCCATTTATTCATTAAGGAAGTAGTTGCAAAAGAGGAGAGTATAAAGATAGGATTCGAGATCCACGACACCTATTCATTAACCACAATCCTGCGCTATGAAGGTGAGATTTTTTGTGAAGGCTGGGGAGTTGACGCAAAGGACTTACATACTTACAAAAGACCCTATAATCAGATCAATCTCTATACAAATCATCCTTTGTTATGGAATTACGCAAATAGCCTTATTATAAAACTTGAGCGCCAATCTGCCAATGTTTCCGAATTACTGGGAGATTTATTTATTGCACATGATAAAGCTTGTGGCAACTGGGTGGACTTTCATTGGATAGCTAACAGCATCCCTGAATATTTAAATACAAAAGGAGCAAGCATTTCTGTTCCAGAACCATTGCTGGATATTTATATTACTATTATTGAAAAACATAACTTATTATACTCTATTGAAGAGGGGCATCAGAACAGGAATGAGAATGACAGAGTACTTATTTTTGGCAACCCAGTGATCAGTCCGGATGATTACAATTTTGGCCAACCGTATGTGGTAGCCCAAAGTTTTACAGAAACGATAATCGAACGAAACATTCCTCTACCAGGTACGGACGAGGATTGATTAGAATATAATTTATTACTACCCCAAAGCATCAGCCAGTTGCCTCAAACGCCTGATGATAGCGCACTATACCGCAGGGGACATCCCCTTTGAGGGCAATAGCCTGAAAATATTCTGGTGGTATGTCAGGCAGTACTAATTCAGGATCCGCTTTAAACCCAAAAAGCCCATAATACGCAGGTTCACCTAGTACAACACATCCAGCAGCGCCTAACTGCTGCAATTTAGTTAATGCCATATTTACCAAACTTGAACCAATACCCTGACGCTGCCGGGTAGTTTCTACAGAAACAGGCCCTAATCCATACCAACCCATCTCTCCTGAAGAAATAGACACAGGTGAAACAGCTACATGACCTACTACTTGCCCTGCCTCTAATGCCACCAATGATATCGTCAGTTGCCTGGCTTCTCGCAAAGCCCGAATGATAAAGTGTTCCGTATGCGACGAATGCAGTTCATCAGCAAACGCAGCTTGTGTTAATTGATCTATTGCGTCCCAGTCCTCAGGTTCTTCCGGACGAATTTCTATTTTGTTGTTATTCATAAACCAAGCTTTTTATATGATTCAGACACGTTCTGTCTTACTATCAGATATAGACAAAGGAAATGTAGTCTGTCTGTTTGAAAGATAAGCTAAAGAACGACTCTCTCAAATGTAGCGTTTTACAAGCCACATAGGATTAATCTAGTAAACACCAAAATTTAACTTGCTGTTTAACAAGCAATTGCATATCTTTTATAAGATTATTTTTTAGCTATTTTTTTACTCACAAACTTCTACTCAGATGCAGACCCTTACTCCTTTTCCCAAAAGATTTTTTCACCTGTTCGATTTTACTAATCTGCCAGCAAAGTGCTGGTTATGGATGGTGGCCTTCCTTCTTACACTATCTTGTCTAGCCCAACCTACCCCTGAACAAATTAGTAAGATTGTAGCTAGTAATGGTTCCACAATGGATTTCTTTGGTTACCGGATGGCCTTGTATGGAAACACATTGGTGTTTGGAACCCTGGGCAGGTATAATGAGTATGGAGCTGCTTACATATTTACATTCACCAATGGTAGCTGGCAACAAACTGCTAAACTGACCTCGACAGACCAGCAAGCTGGTGATTTTTTTGGGGATGCTGTAGCTACTAACGGCGCTACAATTGTGATAGGAGCAAAGAATCACACGATAAACGGGAGTATTTACCAGGGAGCAGCGTATGTTTTTTCATTGGTGAATGGTGTCTGGCAGCAGTCAGCCAAGCTTACTTCTACGGATAGTGATATGCTTGATAATTTTGGTTCTGCAGTGACTATGTCTGACAGTACGCTTATGATTGGCGCTCCACAGGCTGCTGGAAACGGACGCTATGAGCATGGTGCAGTGTATGTATTTACACAAGACAATGGTAGTTGGTTGCAAACCGCAAAAATTACAATTGACCCACAGGAAGCAGAGGAATACAATCAAAATTATGGAATGTATTTTGGACGTGTAATAGCCATTGATGGTAATAGGTGTGTGATAGGAAAAATAGGAGCTGTTTATGTATTTACATTCATGAATGGCAACTGGCAACAAACAGGTAAATTGATTAGTGATGGCGAAAGTGATGTATTTGGCTATTTTGGTTATTTTACAGACATATCTGGAAACAATATCATTGTAAGTGAACATGTAGCCACAGTGAATGGACACGAATATCAGGGAGCCGTTTACCTATTTATGTTAGAAAATGGCATTTGGCAACAAAAGAATAAGTTTACAGATAATACTGTACAAAATTTTGGAAATTCGGTAGCAATAGATGGAAATACAGGGATTGCAACCATTGTTGGAGCTGCTTACATTTTTAACCTGAGTAATAATACCTGGCGTCAGACAGCCATACTTCGTGGATCTCCTTATGATGGATTTGGCTCTTCTACAATCATTGAAGACAGTGTTCTTGTAATTGGCGCTGCAGGAACTGAGGTAAATGGAAATCCTGGTCAGGGAGTTGCCTATTGGTATAAGGTAAAGAACTTTACACTGGACGCCCCAGATCCGTTATCAGTAACTTTAAGTCAAACATTAACGAAAGCAGATACAGCCGTTCTTCATTTGTCCTGGCAAGATCCCGGAGATGAGACAGGCTATATACTTGAGTCTGTTGTCGGTACTTTTGATAACGGAAATGAAGTAACCCGAGATACCCTGCCTGCTGACCTTACACACACTACCTTTCGGGCAGCGCGTTTACTGGATAGTTCATTGCGGTCTTTCCGTTTGTATGCATTTACTACACAAGGCATTTCGTCATATACCAGTTCAGTTTCCGTACAGGTGCCTCCACCTATCCCATTCCGTCTCAATGCAGGAGCACGCAAAATTGTGCACTCAGGTGGATACACATTCGCTCCAGATCAGTTTTTCAGCGAATATTCAGATCGACGCTACTTCCAGAAAGCAGAGATAGCAGGCACAGTTAATGACTTGGTCTATCAGGCCTTTCGTAGTGGTGAAATGTTCAACTACAACATTCCTGTCATCAATGGTCAGTATATAGTTACACTTAACTTTGCTGAATTGTATTTCAGTTCTCCCGGTCAACGGGTGTTTTCTGTTAATATTGAAGGTGGTGTTAGTGAACTGGTTAACTTTGATGTATTTGTAGCCGCAGGAGGAGCCAATAAGGCACTAGCCCGTCATTTTCCAATAACCGTTACTGATGGATTTCTCACTGTTGAGTTTACCAGTCAGATAAGTAAAGCTATGATTGCAGCCATACAGCTTACGTCCATTTCCTCTGCCCGAACAAATACACAAACTTTACTCAGTAAAAGAACAGAAATCTCCAACTTACCCATTTATCCTAATCCAGTCAGAGACTGGCTTACAATACCTATAAATCCAGAATCGGAACAGGTAACTGTAAAAGTTATTAATCAGTTAGGTATGAATGTATATGAGCAACTATACCAACCAGCAGATAAAACAATTCTACTATCATTGGGACACCTACCTGCAGGACCTTATGTTATACTACTTCAGGATAAAACAGGAACAATGCATGCTACTCCTGTAATTAAGCAATAAAGAATAGAAACAGTTAATAAACAGGAGAGATAGACTTTAGGGTATCCTCTCTCCTGTTTTGACAGGTATTCCTCTGGTACCTGATTATATAGCTGTATTTTGCTTCGATAAATGAAGCTTGGTAATGTGAACATTGCGACTACTCATACACTGGTGCAAATGTCAGAGAGAATAGATATAATCATCAAAAGAGAAATCATTCAGAACTGTTATTATAGTAACAACTTAAGTAGGTGTTAGTTCATAGTTATTCTTTTTAGTTATAAAATTAAGGATAAGTAAGTTTTCGTATTTACCTATTAGATTACATTCTACCAATAGATAGAAGGTAACCTACTACTTTCTGTATCAGAATTCTTACACAGGACAAACTACTATGAAAACATTAGTCATACTACTTTTTTATAGTTTGCTCTCCTATACAGGGCTTTTTATAGCTCAAGCTCAGAATACTCAAAACGGTCTCAGTCCCCTGGAACTAGTTAACCAGCAGATTGAAGGCTGGAATACTCACAATGCTACTTTATTTGCCATGCCCTATTCCGATACTACCCAGTTGTTTATTTTTCCACAAAAGTCACTGAAAGCGTTCCGATCTATTAAAGAATTACAACAATATTATGCAGATTTCTTTACCAAAAACCCTGTTGTACAGTGTCAGATAAAGGGGCAGATTGTATTAGGAAATACAGTTGTCCTGAACGAATATATTACGGGCAGAGCTGATGGAAAAATTCTGGAGTCTATTGTTACCTATAAAATCAGTAATGGTAAAATTGTATCAGTCTATTTTGACAGAAAAGAAGTTAGATAATTTAATAACTATAAAGGTTTACTAAATATAGAAAAAGAAATTACCAATGAAAATGTAAAGGTTAGGATTGAAGGTATGCGCGGGTCTCACATATTATATACACTTTTTGAAAACTATTTACCTGGTTTGAAGTTGTATACTGAATCTGTGAGAATGATACCCATGATTGAATTTACACGGGAATAATTCTGAAGCTAATAGGCAAAAGCGAAAGTTTATTACCTGATTAAATCCTTACTTTAATTCGGTAATAAACTTTCGCTCAATTCTATCTGACAGTTTTATGACGTAGTATTCTTTGTCTTTTGTACAAGAATGTTGCTTTTGGAATTATTTTTAGAGATGTCTTGTCTGGTAGCTTCTTACCAGAAAACTGGTGAGTCCCAATACAAAGCTTATCACCAGTAACTGTCCGGTATAGAGAGGTAAGTTATCATGAGCTACAGCTCCTAAATAATCCAGCATAGGCACTTTGTTTATAATGGCATAGGTAAGGATAAAGAATAAAATCTCAAATAACTTTTTACCTCCACTTACTATTCCCAAACAAACAGATAACAAAACAATCAATACAGCCCCGGAAAGAATCGTACTAACGGCATACATATCCTTGGTTATCAGGTAACGTCCAATAACAGGCAGGGCTAAACTTATTGCCAGGATAATGCCAGCCAGCATCTGAGCAGGCAACATACGCTGTAATGGTTTATAAGAAGAATACGTAAAGTAATGCAATCGATTGGTTTTCTCTTTTGTGGCCAGGTCAGACCATCTGTTTACCTGCAAAAACCATATAATAGGCAGCAGAATAGAATGACTAATCTCCAGTGGGACAAATAGCATACTAATCCATAGTCCTCCAATCAGGAGCCATAGCCATCGATTCCCCTTTCTGAGTAATAACAGTAATTCTGTTTTTATAAACGGTATAATACTATAATTTGTCACCAATGCGGGCAATGAAGCTCTGTTAATAGTAACAGGAACAATGTCAGTGGACTCTATTGAAGGCAGATGACCAAACATTTTCTTTTTTGCAGCTACTTGCCGGAAATCAAACCGATGGAAGAAAAAAGAAGACACATAAACCAATCCAAGGCTCAACCCCATCCATACCAGACGGCTCAGTAAAAAAATAGACGTCCAATGCACTCCGTCCCATGTAAACGTCTGGAAAGGCTTTTTATGTTTGGAAAAGATGAACCCAAATGAAATATCATCAACCCGTGTATGAAACTGTGTATCTACTGTCTCCCGTATACTGGCAAGCACACATTTGAGGCCGAATGGATCAATAACATATGTCAGAGAATCATTGGATTGATTTTGCGTGCTTGTCATTATCATACTAAACAAGAAAAAAAACACCAGATATTGTATCCACAGATGTTTCCGGAAAAACACTTCCCCTACCACAGCAAGTCCTGAGATGACAAACAAGGCAGGTATCGGAAAAAACAGATAAGGCAAGATGAAGTTTGAAAAGATAAAGGGCTGATCGGTTGTGCGCAGAAAAAACATTCCTATACTCACTATAAAGGTGCACCCCGCAATGGTAAGCAAGACGATGAAATTACTCAACATTTTACTTAGCAGATAAGCAAAATTGGTAATAGGAGTAGTCGCAATAATTAACCCTACTTCTGTCTCAATATCCTTTTTAATACCGCTGTTTATCAGAAAATAGCCATACAAAGACAGCATAACAGAAGTCATTATAGCTGACACATAACCAACCCAGGCAGCATTATAGATCGGTTTGTATCCTACCATGTTCAATGTAGTGTAAGAAGCAGTGGGTTCAGGCACAAAGGAGTAGGCAACATAAATAGTCACTGCCAGTGTAATCAGAAAAGCATAACTACGGGTGCGTTGCTGATAGTCGGCTTTTAAAATGCTATATAGGTATCTCACAGGCTTATTTGACGTTTGGGGTTAAAAACAAATAAGCATCTTCCAACGTAGCAGTTACTGGCGTAGAGTTTGGAGCTATACCAGTGTGTTGACACAAATAACGCACCCTGGTATACTCATTTTGCCGACTAGTACCAATGACCTGATATTTCTGCTTAAAATCAGACAGAGCTGACTTGTCTATCTGAACCTCAAATATTTTACCCTCCGCCTGTTTGATAATATCAGGAAGAAAACCTTTTGTAATCAGTCTCCCACTCTGCATAACGGCAACCTGATCAGCAATCGTTTCGATGTCTGACACGATATGAGAAGAAAGAATGATAATACAATCTGAAGCCAGGTCAGTAAGCAGGTGCCGAAACCGTACCCTTTCTTCCGGGTCCAACCCAACTGTAGGCTCATCCAATATGAGCACCTTAGGATCATTTAGTAATGCTTGTGCAATGCCTATTCGCTGTTTCATTCCACCTGAATAACTTCCAATAGGTCGTTTTGCATCAGCAGTTAAGTTCACACCATCCAGCAATATATCAATCCGTTTTCGTAAGTCAGCGCCTCCTACACCCTTCATGGCTGCGATATATTCCAGAAACTCATAGGCATTCAGATTGGGATATACCCCAAAATCCTGTGGAAGGTAGCCTAGAATCTTACGGATATAATTGGGATTGTTCACAATATCTTCACCATCCAGAAATAGAGTGCCTTTGGTAGGTTTACTGATGGTAGCAATTATTTTCATCAATGTGGACTTACCAGCCCCATTAGGCCCCAATAACCCTAAAATGCCTCTGTCAATGGTAATAGAATAGTCGATTAATCCTGCTTTCTGTTTAGTGTATTGTTTGGTAAGGTCTTTAATTACTAGAGTCATCTTGTTTATTTTGCGGACGGGTAGCGAAAGGGTTTGGTACAACAAATATGAATGAAATTTAATGTCTTTTAAAACTTTCAATAGTATCCGTTTAACAAAAAGATTACCTTTTTGTAATTATATCTGTACTTCTAATCCAGTAAAGAATAGCCTCATATAGTAACATGATTACATTTTTCTATTCATTAAGAAAACGAATGGGATTTTCATCTCAGAAATTGATAACAAAAGAATCCTCTTACCGATCATTAGATATCAATCTACACAAAAAGGTTACAGTTGACTTGTGATTTAGTATCAGGAAGAAATTTTATTGATTAATTCTAGTAAGGACAAAACAACCCAATATTACCAGAAGCGTTGGGCAAATTGTTGTGCAAGAAAAAAGGGTTACAGCTTTTTACAGCTATAACCCTTTGATACTTAAGTGGACTCGTAGGGAGTCAGAAATCATCGAATTTAGCCAAATTTCCAGCATTTCCGGAATGGGCAAGCGAATCCATTTTAAATCCTCAAAAAAATTTATGCTGCTTCTTCTAGCATAATTTCTTCTTCTGATTCAAAATGATTGGCATATTCACTTGCCGACAACTTTGACAAAAGAATACTAATCTGTTCGTCTTTCCTTGCCAACATCTCATCTTTTCTGGCTAATTCATCAAGTAATTTAGAAACTTGAGTTTTAAGCCACTCTACAATATCACCATCTCTTGAATTTTCGATCTGTTCAATTGAATTTAATCTACTTTCAATATCTTCAACTGTGGTATCATAAAGCTCTGCAAGTTTCCTTTTATTCTCATCTGTAGGTTTTGCAATTCCTGCCTCATAGTTATATACCGCCGTCTTACTAACTCCTAAAAAAAGTGCCGTTTCTGCTACAGAAAGACGCTTTTGTGTTCGTAGTTGTTTAATAGTACGCTCCATGAATGAAATGTATACAAGTTGTTTTACCGTGTTTTTCAATTATTTTTCAATTGAAAGTTTGCAAATAACAATTCAATTGAATTATATTGCCATCAAATTTACATGTAATTTTACATATCACAAATAATATGCAAACAATTGTGATGGGTACGCCACGAAAACAACTTAAGAAAGACTTGCGAGAGCGAGTGAATTTATTGAAAAAGAGCTTACCCTCTGATTGGAGAGAAAGGCTTGTAATTAAGTATCCTGAATATGACAGGCTGCATTATGCTACCTTCTTCAATAATATATATAGAGGGTATTCTACAGATGAGAAGATTACTGAAATCTTAGAAGAAATAGTAGCAGAATATCAAGCAAGTTTAGAAACTCAACCAGACACACCAGCAGAAAAGGTGTGATCTGTTTTTTATGAATGCAACCCTATTTGTGTTCTAAGGAGTTTTATTAGTTGCAACAAACAGGCTTTCAGTAATATGTCTTTTTCCCTATACAATAGAATTCTGGTAGGGTTGCAAGCCTTAACCGGAATCAAATTGCAACCCTAAATTCATCATATATGCAACAAGCAGCCTCTATACATACTGATAAAAAATTGAGTCGTACCGAAGCTTTAGATGTGCTTCATACTCTTTTAGATCAAATAGTAAAGATCAAAGATAGGATAAGCTATTTAAGCCCGCGTAGGCACGATATAAAGAAAGTGCCAGGCTTCAGAAGGGATGCCACTTGGCAACTGGTGTATAATGGTTTGGGTGGTGCTCTGGAATTAGAGAGAAAGGAGTTGGAAGAACTGGAAAGAAAGTTGGGAGATCATGTGAAAAAGTACTTTCCAGATTCCATACTCCCACTATAAAAAAAGCTGTCTAGTGGACAGCCTTTAGTTTGAATATCCCTGATGTGGATAGATATATGTTTCACCTTTAAACCTAAACAGACAGAAAGGCAAATCTAGGTTAATACACATATCACTCAACCTTCCAATTGCGCAATAAAGAAGGTTAGCCGTAAGTGTTCGGTGGCTTGGTAAGTAGCTAAAGTAGCTATTTTCTATTAAAAAGCCCAAAAAAGCCGAAAATTTATAGGGGTGGTAAGGGTATGCCCTTTTTTTATGCCTTTGCAAAATGACACGTTCTTCTGCTCTTAAAGCGTCTATTCTTTAGAATCGTTCTTTTTCTAGCTATGCTAAGTTCTTTATGTTCTTAGTTCTTAGCTAAAAGTTCTTAGGACTTAAGTCCTTAAGAACTTTGCGCAAATGCGAAAAATCTTAGCAAAACCCTTCAAAACCAGAATTTTATGAAAAAAAAGATTGAATACGACCCCTACAATTCTTCCTACATGTTTGTGTTGCACCTAAACCCAGTTCATCAAGAACACCTATCGAAACCATATGAAGCGTTGAAAGTACCTCGATTTTCAAAGCGTAAAGATTGGGCTGAATCAAATGATAGAGATTCCGTTTTAGAAGGCTTGCTTTATCGTCACCAGCAAATGTTTTTAGAGAATAAAGTACTGTTTATTGAAGTTCACAAACGGGATAATAAGACGTTGGTGTGGGAAAATACACCTGTTATCATGAGTGTATATCAGGATGGGATTGAGGTACACAGTATGTTAGATGTTAGCCAACGAGTACAGGATTACTACCAAAAATGTCTTGATTCGATTAAAGCAGGTAAGTTGTATGAAGTGAAACCCAAAAGCAACCATGCAGGTAAATCTTACGATAAATTTTTAGAAGGTATGCTACGTTCTGCAACCCAATTCAGAACTGTGAAAGACCTACAGAACTTCTGTAGAGAATGGGTCAACTCTCAACGTGCCTCACAAGGCCAGATGGAAGCATTTTTCCGTGATTATAAAAACCGTTGGTTAATTGATAACACTGTTTCCAATGCCAATCAAATACAACCATCCTAAAGCCAGAAAGAAGAGCAAGGAACTACTAGCACAGTATCAGGAGTGCTGGCGTTGCAAAAATGCGTTTGGCTTGTCAGTTCATCATGATGACAGAAACCGTCTGAATAATAAAGACAGTAATGTTTTTGTACTATGTGAAAGGTGTCATGCACGTGTCCATTCACAGGATAAAAAGTATGGAAAGAAAAGAGGGAAAGTAACCTATTCCCTCTTTTCAGAAAAGCAACTAAAGGAACTTACCATAAAACGACCTAAAAAATAGATATCTATTTTCTGGATATCAGTTTCCTGGAGCTGACAAAATAGATATCTACTCTTTGCCGGATCACTCCGGAAGTACCTTCTTCAGCTGCATAAAAAGATATCTTTCAAACAATCCAAAACAACTAACCTTTTCACATATGGCCGATCAAAAGAGTGGCTTTATACTTCGCCTGGATGACCAAACTGAAAATACACTACAGGCTATTGAAACTAAAATGAATGCTAACACTCGCACAGCCTGTATCAAAGAAATAATCAATAACTATTCAAAGCTGCAAAGGACAATAGAGCAACTATTGAAGGAAAAGAACGAAATGCAATCCGAATTAAACCAATTGCACGAAATCATGAGGTTAAGAGAAAGATTATCTGAAACTGAAGCAGTCTACTATCAGAATCAGCATGCAAAAAAGATAAATAATCATAAAATAAAATCGAACTACTGAAATGAGAGGACAATCACCATTTGATAAAGAACAAATACTGAATGATGCCAGATTTGCACCAAAAGAAGATATTTCTGAGATAGAAAAAATTGCCTGGAAGGATGGAAAGCTACAAATAGTTCCATCTTCTTTCTATGCTCAGTTTACACAGAAGCAGTTAAGCCAGTTCGGGCATGTTTACGGAGTTTACACGCTACCTACTACAGAACTTATTAATGTTCTAAGAAGCTTCATTACGGGTACATATGGTTCCCTAGATAATGTGATTGAAATAGGAGCTGGTAACGGTGCTATAGGCCGCGCATTGGGTATACCTATGACAGATAGCTATCAGCAGGAAGATGAAGACATAAAGCAGATCTATGATGAATTGCAGCAACCAGTAGTAAGCTATGTGGAAGATGTAGTAAGAATGGATGCACTGGCAGCTGTAGCCCACTACAAGCCCAAAGTAATTATAGGTAGCTGGATTACTCATAAATGGAAGAAGGGTCTGAAAACTGGCAATGAAAAAGGGGTGATAGAAGAAAAGCTTTTTGATCATGGAGCACGTTGCTACATCCATTTAGGCAATCACAATATACATGGCGAAAAACCACTACTGAAGGCTTGGCAAGACTATAAGATTTTGACCTTCCCTAATATCCTGTTTAGTCGGGCTGTTAATCCTGATAAAAATTGTATGTACCTATTTAAAAGATAAAACCTATGGAAAAAGAAGGAGAAAAACCACGAAACTTAATAGAAGCCTTACAAGATGAATGCAACCGGGTTCGCCAAATAGTTTCTGTTTACAAAGACAATGCGCCTGGTGGCTTGTTTGCTGCTTTATTAATGGAAGTAGATATTAAGCTTGCCGAAGAATCTATTTCTCAAATGGATACAGTCAGTATGATACGCTTGTTAACAAAACTAAAGGAATGGGAATTAGAATGAATTGTTATGATTAAGTATTATACCACTTGTATTGTGCAACCCTGTTTACATTCGTTCACATGAACAAACTATTTATATTTATTCTGGCAGTAGCCCTGCTTTGTATCCTTGGTAACCAGATCAATAATCTAGCGTATGTGTTAACAGTTGGTTCACCTGATTATTCGGCTGTCTTTGGCATTGATGTTAGAAGGATTGCAGGTATTACGTGGGCTGTAGGCATTGAATTAGGCGTACTAATATCCGTACTGAAGGGTGCAAAGAAACAGGCAGCTGTACTGGCTGTACTTTCCTGCCTTGTGAACGTAATTGCAAACCAGATGGCAAACTACTCCTATAGTATGGCAGTTGCCAAACTGATTGTTTACAGCATGTCAGGGTATCTGCTTTGGTATTTTTCGGAACTGGGTAAAACCTATTTTGAAACAAAACCAGTAAATACAGGTAAACAGCCAGTTTACACAGAAACTGAAACAAGTGCTGTTTCAGAAACTCTCAGTGAACAACTGGTTTACGCATCTGAGACAACCATAGACAACTTAGCAACAATTCCAGTAAACAATAGTAAACCAATGTTAAAAAAAGCAGGTAAACAAGATGTAAATTTGGAAAATCGCAGTAAGGAAAATGAAACTTGGAATTGTGATTATTGCAACTACAATTATACAGGACCGAACGTCCGGCAGAACCGTTATAATCATGTAAAGCGTAAACATCCAGATCTAATAGTTACTAGTTTTGTGTAATTATGCACTGGTTCGGAAATCGTTTATCACACCATTTAGTTAATTGCTCGCTTTTATTCTCTGCAGCATAATAACCTTCATTAGGGATATAAACACATGAACAACGTTCAGTTAATAGTTTTAACGTAGGGCCATCTTTGTACACTAAACCTGTTTCAATTATTTCCTTAACAAAAACTTCAGTATCAACTGATATTTGTATTGATGATAAAGATCGATTTATTTTCCCAATGTATATAGAATTATATTTGCACAAATAAGCAATAATATGATGTTGCGCGTCTGATAAAGCGACAGGTAGCCATTCACTATTTCCTTTTTGCTTCTGAAGTTTATTATTTGTTAACTTAATATATTCATAATTCCACCCACGTACTCCATCAATGTATACAAGATTAGCAAAAAGGAAAGCATTCATGCCTTCCAATTCAAGATCATCACCAAAAATCTCACTTGATAATTTATACTTATAAGACAGTCTTGTCCAAATTATCTCAAGTAGTTTTAATAGTGGATTTTCAGAACTAGATAAGAAAAATGGCCACTGATATTCTGTCATTCTTCCAGCATAAGGTAAACAATTTGCTTTTACTAAGCTGAATTGATTATTTAAGATCAAATCAGGAAAGTTTAGTGGCCCAAATCCAGGTTTCATATTAAGAGTTTTTGATTTATTTGCTGAGAGAAACTTTACAAAACCTTGCCTAAGTCCATATTCTGAGGTAAAGCCATTATATCCGAATACAATTCTAGCGGGCATTAAGGCTTCTAGCCTTGACATATGATATATGAGTTCTGTTGTTGAGCTTTTAAATGTTTTTCGAGTTCGGCCTCTCTCAAAAATATCTTCTTGGCAAATTCCTCTATAGGAATTTCGAAACATTCTCTTTGAATAATCTGGATAAGACTTGAATTCGGAAATATCATAGACATTCTTTAGATTCGAATAAGCAGATTCAAGTTGTGCTGTATTTAAGGTTTTTTTGACTTGTATTACTGCAATTACTTTATCAAACTCTACATCATATTGGTCTGTATAAGGCAACTGTTTTCCATGTCCTTCAATTATCATAATATCTAACTCCTCACTTCTTGTTCCATTTGCGGTACGAATAAAGGAATTCTTTACTATGTTGATATTAAAACCCTTAAACAATGCCTTTTCAAGAATATTACCAACTAATCCTTCATGCATATTTCCTATAGTAGGCCTATGTTTAATCTTTAATGAGTCAAGTCTCTTTACCTCAGCATCTTTTAATTCTTGGAGCAGATCTGCGACTGTATTTATCATATATCTTTATTCGTTTTTAATCAATGAAACTAGTGTGATGATTCATTGCTGTGGATAAGTCTGATTCATGCACTAACCTAAATATAATAAATTACTTTATATAAGGAAAGATGGCTTTGATCGGACAATTAGGTAGTATTTCCCTGTAAACAGTGAATTTTCAGGGATTATTGCATAATTCTTTATAAATACTTTTGTTTCCCGCCTTTGTAAGCCCACGCACATTTTCCCGTTTTAACCTCTGACAATCAAACTATTATGTCAACACGAATTTTGGCAAACTTGCTAAATATTGTGCTTTCCTTACACTCAGTAAGCAAACGCTTCAATGTCGTTGTGTTCACAATTTTCGCTTTGAGACCTTTGTGTTACCAAACTAAAGAAAAAGTCTTGTAAACAGGCTAAAAACAAAGCAAATGCAAGGAAACACCGTTACTCCCACAGCCGATACTACGCACGTAGCAGGTGAAGAAAATCCAATCTTACAGGCAGCCCCTGCCACTAAAAAGGATACCCAAGGACCAATGGGATTCCGGCCAGATACACAAGCAATTCGGCAGCTGATTGAAAATGAAGCTGCCGAAACTGGCAAATCAAATAGTAAGATAATAAATGAGTTGATTGCAAAGAGTATCGATGCAGATAAACAGGTACAGGCCATGTTCCAAAAGGCTCAAAGTGTAGCTCAGAAACTGGCTGAAGCGCAAGAGCGCATTACTCAACTGGAAACTGAACTGGAAGCAATGCAACAGGCTGTAGCTGCTCCGAGTAAAGAACGGATAAGTGTAAAAGATGTGGTAAAGCATTGTTTTAATCGTGCTCAATCCTATGGTTACTTTGGCTCATTGAAGCATTTGGAAACAGGTCTTACTTTCTAATCTGGCTTATGAAGTTTCCTAAACTATTATCCTTCTTTCAGAGAAGAAAGAAGTTAGAAAGCAGGCTTGAATCGGTAGAAACCGCACAGGTGGTTTTACTTAATCAGGCAATCATGCAACAGCAGGTTAACATCCATCAACAGGCATTAAATAAGGTATCCTTAAAAAGCAATATGCTTACCCTGATTACGCTTGTGTTATTGCTTGGACTTGTTGCCTACCTACTTTTCAAAAAGCCAGTACGCCCAATATTCCTAGAAACTCTGTAGATATCTTTTTTGCCCTGAGTCCTGGCATTCCGGAATAGAAATAGATATCTATTTTTCATCCTGAAGGCAGCTCAGCTGCACAAAATAGATATCTAACCCGACACGGCTCCTTGCCGATCAGCTATATACATCCTTTCACATTGATATCTTTCCCAATGAGTGATATAATAAAAAATGAAGATGGTAGTGTAACTGTTTCGCCCGAAACACTGCTTACATGGGTAACTGAAAAAAATGAACTAATAGAGCAGCTACAGCAGGCAATTACTGAAAGAGATGCTGTCAGTGCAGATCTATATAAAATCCTTACGGGTATGCAGCCCATCTGCAAAATGCTTGGTATTGATTCCGGAAAAGCTCCTGGCACTATGCAACTAATGCAGATGCTTCCTAAGCTTTTAAATAATCCTTCCGGTATGTTTGACGGAATCGGGGAAGTACTGGAAAAATACCAGCACTTATTTTTCAATCAGATACCTGTAAAAAAATAAGCTATGCTTTCTACAGACGAACTTTTAGCGCAACTAGCAACACCTACACAGGTAAAATATAGACCGGGTGAAGAACCTGTAACCGGGCATACTGCAACTACTACAGATACTACTGAAATTGAGGGGGAATCGAACAGCACACACACTTCTGATCCCATATCTGAAACGGCTGAAACAGATATCCCCTCATTTTCTACTGATGACTTTGCAGATGAAGCAATACAGCCACCCGCTGACACTGTAAAGGATAAGAACTTTTGGACGAAACAAGCTAAATTCTGGCTTGGTACGTTCAATATGCTTCAGAAAAAAGCCCTGCCTTTCATCTATAAGAAAAGCATCTTAAAAGAGGGTGACAGTGTAATTCTCAATGATTGGAGGGAGAAAAAGCGTAAGAATCCCAATTTATTAATTGAGGACGCTATTACAGAAGATGACCTGTTATTTCACGCACTTGACAGATATGAACAGCTAGATGCAGCATGCAGTAGTATTGCTTTCACCGAAGAAGAAATGCAGACACTAACTGAACCGTTAGCAGCTGTACTGGAAAAGCACCAGGCAGGAGGCAGCAGCCCTGAAACACAGCTGGCTATTGCCCTTGTTATTGTCATGCTCCCGCGTCTGTTACCGTTCTTCCCTGGCTTATCTAACTTTACTTTACCTACTCGTTAATCGTATCAGATAGCAATGGAATTTCGGCCAAACAGTGTAATTCTCTCAGTAGGTCGGCCCCGAACTGGCAAAACTACTTTTATGCTTCAGCTGATTAAAGCTCTCAGTAAAAACAAAGGGGTTTTGATTTATGATGTAAACAACGAAGATGCATACAGGCAGTTTCCAAAGATGGAATTTAAGAATTTGCCCCGTTGGAAATCTACAGGAGTTTACCGCATATTCCATCCAGATACAGACAGCTTTATTGATGCTATTCCTGCGAATGTTTACAATGCCTGTGTAGTATTAGAAGATGCGACAGCGTATGTAAACTCAAACATACAGGAGTCTTTAAACTGGCTACTTGTTGACAGAAGACACCGCAATGTAGATTTGATTCTAACCTTTCATTCCTTCCGGGTAATTCCACCAAAAGTTTTAGACAAGTGTAATTATATCATTGTGGGCAAAACAGGAGATGCAGAAAAGTATCTGAAGAATCTGGAAAAGTTGCCCAATCCTGAAGAATTTATGAAAGTGTGGCAAAGGGTAATGAAGCATGAAAGTAACTTTTACCGCGAAGTAGTTGCTACGAATGCGTAACTGATATGTGCATAGGTATATGCTGGCATTTATGGAAACAATCAAAGGACGGACTTACGGGAAATCTGAACTGGCAGACATGTATAGTATCTCTGTCAGAACCTTAACCCGTTGGTTACAACCCTATCAAAGCCAGTTAACTCAGATCGGGTATAAACACACTTGTAGAACGCTTAACCCTAAGATTGTCACCTTTATTTTCTCAGTTCTGGGTGAACCTGAAACTGATAGAAACTGACACAAACCGACATATCAGGAAACATCCTACCATAACTCACCACAGCCGGACACTGACAAAAGCTGTCTGTTTAGATTAGCAGCCGTTTTTAATTGAATCATACTAAACTAACTTAATCAAATCTCCGCATGAAAGCCCATCTTATCAATTTCGGTGTAACAGTTGTTGCCGTGGCTGTAGTTGTGATCGGATTCCATTACTGGAAAGAACACAAAGCTAAAAAGGAAACTACTACTCCTGCTGTTTAATCGCCCTACCTCTCAGGTAAAGAACACAATGACTATTCTCACCTAAAGGGTAAAAACATGTTTACAAACAAGCAGCTATCTGCTTCCACATTGCAAGAGATAGCAAATCAAGAACTTTCTTATTTCACAGGTAATACTCAAGAAACAACTATGAACAATGATGTACAAGCCTACCTTGGGGATGGCGACGATTTATTACACTTTGGTGGTTCAGCCATAGATTCTACCAAGTCTTTTGCTTCTGCTTTCCCTTCTGGTGATGGACTTCGCCAGTTCGGTATTCGCTTGAAAAACACACACGAAACACTTGCTTTGACTGCCCTTTTGTTTGCAGGATATCATGAAGATATAACTACAAACAACCTGAATCGTGGTGTTGTGAAAACAGGTGCTTTTAAATCCGTTGAAAATGCTGATGGTTTGACAGCTTCAGCACAGCTGCCAGGTAAAACAGTAGAAGAGTTTTTGGAGTGGTTGAAATATGTTCCTTCTCAGCTGGTAATGATGAAGTTGCGTACTGATAACATCGAGCAAATCGGTAAACCTATCTCAATCAAAACGCTTTCTCCTTTCCAGGATCTGCCTACAGATTATATCCAGCCTGAGAATGCGCAGGATCAGTATTCTAACAATGAGAAAGTTGTAACCTTCATGGTTGAAAAGCAATTAGACTTCTCTCGTCGTTTTGAATATTCGGTTGAGCCTGGAACAACTGTAACAATCGTGTACTACATCGGTGCAACATTGGATACAGCAGTTGCCTTGGAACGCAAACGTGCAAAAGCAAAAGTTACAATGAATTTCATCGGTTCTGATGGAATCAACCAACTTGGACAGCTTCAGGCAGCACGCCAATTAGGAATGTAATTTATTCTGAAGGGTAGTATTTAACCATAGAAAAAAGGGCTGCCGGGTGCATTATCTTGGTAGCCCTTTTTTGCTAAACGACAAAGAACTATGAGCCAAGAAGCACTAGAACAGCTGTTAAGCGAAATCATACAGGTTAATCCTGAAGAGGTAAAAGCTGTTCTGAGTAAATACAAAATAACTAATGTCCCTAGTCCAAGGGTATTGGTACTGGCTATAGTAAAACATGGTGAAAGTTTTCTGAATGATTTGGTGAGTGTGGCAATATCCAGCGAAGTAGCAACTGTAGAAACTCTGTCTTTTACGGGTATATCAACTGATATCTTAGATAAATATGGTGCTAAAGAGACTATGGCTGCCAATGTGCAAACTTCGATTGATAATGCAGCAGCTGAAAAGGCATATGCAGAGCAGCAAGCCAAACAGGAGAAGTTGAAAAATATCATCTGGACAGGTATACAGGCAGTTCAGACCGGGGTAAAATATATCCAAAACAGCAAAAACGGGACTTTTACCAAAGAGGAAGAATCAGCCTATGATATTGCTCTGAAGAAAAAAGAGGAAGAAGAAAACAGTAAGATTCTAGGCATGCCAAAGTATTACTTCATGGCCGGGGCTGCACTGCTTTTTCTTATGATCGTTTTTGGCGTTGTGATCTATCTCAAAAAGAAGAAAAGCAAGTAACCATATACGCTACAATCAATCTGGAGCTATTCCCATGTTTTCTATCAATTTACCTAATCCGTTTGGAGGGAAAAACTCAAATCCACAGGGCACCAATCATACTCCTTTAGCCGTGGGCTTACTTGTCATTTTGCTACTGGTAGGGCTTTATATCGTGTTTCAGAACCCAAAATCAACTTAAGAATGAATACGCGCATGCGAAGCCATTGGGCAAAAGGCATTACCTCTATTCGAGTAGTAGAAAAACTGCCAAGAAACAGCCCGGCAGCTGTCAACAAGCGAACCGGGGAAATGCTGGTCATGCGTAGCTATTGGGAATCATTGAATGATGACCAGAAAAAGTTTATCCGTGAGCATGAAAATGCACATCTGACAGCCCAAACCAAAAACGAGTTACTAGCCGATGAAATAGCTTTTAGCGAGTATGTAAAGGGAGGAAACAGCCTGAAAAACGCTGTCAATGTACTAGCAGATACCCTACAGCCCAACAGCAACCCTGAGCACTACAAAAGATTATATAATCAGACAGTACGCGCCCTAGCACATGATAAAAAAATCAGTCTTACTGAAGCTGAAAAGCTTTTAAAACAAAAGGCAACTACAATGAACACAGGCATAATGAACAATACATTATTAGCAAACGGCAGATTATACAGGCAATACCAGCCAAATCGGGTGTATAATGCCAGTCACAACTTTGAACAAGAGCATGAAATGTTCTTAGGAGGGTTAGGCCGTGCCCTTGGAAATATTGGAAAGTCAGTGGCAGGTGTAGCAACCTTTGGGCTTACCAATAAGGTGATAAAAACAGCTGACGACAAAGACCGGGAAAAGGCAGCAAAGGAAACAGCTGTACAGCAGACAGCAGCAGCAGAACTGGCGCAACAAACATCCTTGGTTCAGCAGCAGCAAAAAGATGCATTAGCAGCACAGCAACTGGCCGTGAAAGAAGCAGAACTAAAGGCTGCCAGTGATAAAGAAAAGAAAAAACTGTACTGGATTATGGGTGGTGGCGGTGCTGCACTTCTCATTGTCATCATTATTCTATTTATGACCAAAAAATAACCCTTTCATCCTATGAGTCAATTTGTAGATAATGGGGGTTTAGGTCTGATTAGTTCAGGTCTTAACACAATTGGAGGGATCTTCTCAGGAGCACAGGCCAATAAGGTTGCTAATACCAACCTGAAGGCTGTACAGGAGCAGACAAAAGCCATACAGGCACAGAATGAGATTGAGAAGACCAAGCTTGCACAGATTCAGGCAGCAGCTTTGCTACCCAAAACAACAACAGAAGAAAAAAAGCCTAATCAGCTTTTGTGGTGGGGTTTGGGTATAGTAGGCACTATCCTTTCTGGTCTGGTCATCTTTTTTGCAACCCGTAAAAGATAAACCCCACTAGATAAGCTATGATACCATTGATTGCAGCAGCAGCCGTTTCAGTTGTTGGTTCGGTTGTAAAATCGGGACAATCCGTGAAGGCTGCACAGACTGAGTTAAAAAATGCTACAGCACAGACAGACGCTATGCGGGCTGCTTTTGAAATGGAGAAAACCAAACTGGCACAAATCCAAGCATCAGGACAACAGCAGCTACAGGCAATACAGCAGCCCACGGATGAGCAGGCAAACAAGAAAAAGAAAATTCTTCTCTATGGTGGCATAGCTGCCGGAGCACTCCTGCTAATAGGTTTAATCATCTTTTTTGTCACACGCAAAAAGCAATAATCATGTATAAGAACCCCATTTTCTCCGACCAACCGACCAATTACTATGTAGATCACATGGGTCGTATTGTATTGGTTGAGTCAGAACCCGGTGCAGATGTTGAAATCAATATCAACATTGGTCAGGTGGACGAAATGAAACGGCAGGTATATAACCGACTGGTTCAGAATAAAACGGCGAATGATTTAAACAATGGTACTGGTAAATCAGGCACTATTGAAGTGAGGCCGTTTCTACTCAAAGAAGCATTTCAGCCTGTTATTGATGCAGCTAAACAGCAAGCACAAGAAGCACAGGTAAAACGTGAACTGGTAAAGAAAAGCTTTCAAAAGAAGCTTTCAGACACAGCAACAAAACTGGCTAATGATAGCAAAACGCTCACCTCTCAGATTTTGAATGTAAAGCCTTCTGCTTTATCTGAGTCCACAGAAGAATCACAGCCAGAATATGAAGCAAATACACTGGAAAAGAAATTAAAGCTTAAACCATGGATGAAATATACACTCATCGGTTTAGCGGTAGTAGGTGTGCTGGCTATTCTCTATGTGCTTTCGGGTGAAGAATCTGCCAAAGCATCCGCAGGCTAGAAGATATCTATTAAGCAGCTGCCGGTAACCTAGAGCTGACAAAATAGATATCTTTTTTGGGCGACGACCTGGAATCCGGAGCGTCAAAAAGATATCAAACTACAACTATGAAAGTACTGGAATGAAACAGAAACTATCTAAAAAAACAATACAAATGCTGGTAGTGGGCACAATCGCTATTGGGCTTGCTGTCTGGTTTTTCATTATTGTTCCCATGCGTCGCAAAAAGCAGCAGGAAGAAGAAGCGGAAACATACGCACCAAATCCACAGGCATTGGCACAGGCTCAATCAAAGCCTAAGAATAATACACCTCGCTTTCCCATTGTCTGGCTCGAATATAACCCGAATACGCTAACCCTTCAGCAGCAGTTGAATGTGTATGCAGCCAAGTTTACCCACCCAACCACTAAAGCCAAAGTAAGCAAGATTGCTGAAGATGGCTATTTGGGGCCGGAAACAGCGGGTTTACTAGCGGTTTGGTTTCCTGGTATAGCTAAAGACGTTACAACATCTAAAACGCTTTCCAATGCTCAATTTGCCATTCTAATGACTGGCCCAGCTGTAGCCCCTATCACTGCTAAAACGCTATAGTCATGTTTTGGTCACTATTCACAGCCGGAGCAGGTAAGGCAGGGGGTAGCCTCTTGTCATCCAAACCCTTTCAGATATTTCTGATTGTGATAATTGTAGTTGTGGTGATCTGGTATGTAGGCCGGAAAATGGGACTGGAAGAAGCTGCTAAAGAAAAACCACTACCCAACTCAGGAAGTGGTATTCCACAGGTTAAGAATCCGGATGGTACAGTTAGTAGCTGGTCACCTAAAGCCCTTGCAGATGAAATCTACAGCAAGCTGAATGGTATCACTACTTCTGGTATTTCCAAAATGAATACCCTTAATAAAATCATGGTACTGACAGATGACCAATGCACCGCCCTATACAACTACTTCAATAAGCAGTATGGAAAAGGAGAAACATTGACTCAGTGGATAGAGGGAGAATGGTTTATGAGTGCCAAAGACAAAATTGTAACACGCCTTAAATCATTAGGCTTAGACTAATTACCATAATGGGAGATTTCTTTCAATCCAAGTTTGTAACCGATCTGGTTAATAAGAATCAGCTACCTACAGTCAATGTAGAAGTTCAGGTAAACACCAAAACTATTATTGAACTGGCAGCAGCTGCCTTTGCAGTAGCACTGGCCATAATGCTAATCGGTAAAGTAATCTCGGCTTTATCCAAATAAGAGAACGAGAAGGGAAGATGAAAACGGCGAAGCTGAAGACCGCAGAGATGCTTTTGGTCCGGGATGAGTTCACCAGTGATTATACAACTGGTAAGTTGTATGTCAATGGTAAATTCTTCTGCTATACAGTAGAAGACATGGTAAGAACCGGGGAAATAACCTTAGTGAAGGTACCCGGACTTACAGCCATTCCAGAGGGTAGCTATAAAATAGAAAACACCTATTCTGCCAAGTTTGGTGTAATGATGCTGTTAGTGCTCAATGTTCGCGGTTTTTCTGGAATCAGGATACACAATGGAGTATCAGCACAAAGTACTGAAGGCTGTATAGTTGCCTCTTATACTCGTTTGAAAAATGGAAAATTGGTTAAGGATTCAGCCTGGAAAGATTTGCGTGATAAACTGGCTGGGTATGATACAATCGAACTGAAGATCAAAAACGGGGCTGTTATTCGTCTTACCCTTCTCACTCTCCTATTGATCGGGCTTGGTGCCTATTATCTGTATCAGAAAGGCACTTTCAAACAATTGTCAAAAGTTCTTTCTCCTGCCTGGTAAGGAATTACGATGGAAAAGCAAAAAACAAACTGGCTCATTATACTAGGTTTTGCTTTTAGTATGATCTGGCTTTTTCGCCGTCAGATATTTGCTAAGTATAAATCCTATTTAGGGCAAAACTCTTTACCTCGTGGCCTGAGAAACAATAATCCGGGTAATCTGAAGTATGTAGCCTCTAACGATTGGACGGGTAAAATTCCTTTGGCTCAAAATACTGATAAGACCTTTGAGCAGTTTAAAGAGTTCCGCTATGGTGTGGCAGCCCTTCTGAAACTGCTTAGAAAATACATTCAGACAGGCCGGGCGACTACCATACGAGGTATTATTACTCTATATGCACCTACAACTGAGAATAACACCAGCAATTACATACAAACCGTTGCAGCCCGTCTGGGTACTTCTCCTGACAGCCCTTTACAGGCAAATGAAAACACACTAAAGGCACTAGCAAAAGTTATTGCACGGGTGGAAATAGGTAGAGAATTGTCAGATACAGAACTAAAACATGGTTATCACTTAATTTAATCCTCTTTCAATAATGCCAGCAGAAAACAGTATTCCATACACGGAAAAAAAATACAGAGACGGGAATTTTCAGAATCTGACAGATGAAATGTTATACAGACTTTTAGTAGCACATGTCAGACCTACCCGAAAACCTGTTTCTGGTGATACGATCCAGAATACAACCTATGCATTACCACTAAATGCAATATGGTTTTCTGTTGCTCCAGCCAGTGTAGATGATGAATTTGATATCAATTGGAGTCCTGCCAAACAGAGCACAGGAATAAAAATCTGTTATGCAACACCCGAATCTATTGCGATTAAACCAGAAGTGGATGGGCAGCCGATCACTATTACAGTACGTGGAATAGCAGTAGTGTCCTATCTAACAGAACTTCCACAAGATAACACGAGTGATTCAGGTTCTGAAGAACCGAATTTGTGATTTTCATTTCATTCTAAATACTACAGTCTATGAGTGGCTTTACTGGCTCTTTCTTCAAAATAATTATAAATGGTGAGGGTGAACAACCGATAACCTACCCGGCACCTGTTCTTTCTATTGAGAACACAAACCCGTTTGCATCTATCTTGTCTTGGCCTGCTATTTCCCGCAATGATTTGAATATCTATTATGTAGATATTGCCTTTGATGCAGCCTTTACTAATCTGTATGTAGATTCTCAAACTGTAGATAAAGGGACAAATACAGGAACTATCAGCTATACTGAACCGGGTGTAAATCCACAAACTCAGTATTACGCACGAGCACGGGCATTATACAATGATGGTGGTTTGTCTGCTTATTCCAATGTGGTTAGTTGGATTACACCAGCGGAAAACACTAATCCGGGTTTCTCTCAACTGACAATGCCTACTCAGATTACAGGAATGTCTGCACGGCTTGCCTGGACAGGTGCTAATTCTCCAAGCTATGAAGTATTTGTTGCTACCGATGAAAATTATACAAATAAGATTGTCGACGGACAAATAGTAACAGATACATTCTATGAGCTATCAGGTTTAATTCCTGATCAGGAATACTTTGGTAAAATCGTTCCTCTGGGTGGCACTGAGTCAAATAGTGTATTCTGGGTAGCAAGAGACAGAGGCGTACAAGATGGTGAATTTCAGTTGTCCGGGCTGTTAGGGTTTGACTTAGGTATGGGAACTTCTGTCAATATAAGTCTTTCCAATCCAGATTTGCAGCCATATAACGGGCTTTCTGCACGTTTGTCATTCCGCAACACAGGTTTTGAGGGTGCGTCTTTAGCCCCGATTGACTTTCAATTTGATACTTCCGCACATGCGCAGGCTACTTTTCAATTCGAAGATGACGACTTTGTTAGTTCCTATGACAGAATGGATAATGGAGGGAATGCGCCTTACTCACAGCAAGTAGATGTACTTATTTACAGAACGGCTGAAGGTGTAGGCAGCGCGGTTGCATTAGGAAGCTTTAAAATAGAGTTACACAGGGAGTTTTTGGGTTCAGATACTGAAGGTAACCTCATATATGATATTCGTTATGTATTCTCTGTTTATGATGGATCAGAAGCCCATTTAACAACTATTTCAGGTGGTATTATTAATACACCTGACTATGAGAATGCAGGTACTATGCCTTATACTTTCTCTCTACCACTGGCATACAATATACAAGGCTCCTGGAATATCTGATATCTAACCCACTAGAGAATACTACGGTATGTGAACTGTAGTATTCTTTCCCAAAGTAAACCATTCTACAAAAGAAGATCCACTGATGAACTCTTCACTGATGAACTCACAGAGTCCCCAAACCAAAACCCTGTTTTGGATTAATCACCGTTTAAGACAACCCCTTTGCAGTGCATTAGGCATTGTACAACTACTTCACCAAGAAGACTTACAACCCCAAGTAAAAAACCTTGTGCAACTATTAGAAGCACAGCTGACCAAAATAGATCAATTAACTAAGCAAGCTGTAACTGATGTAGTAAAAGACATAAGCGAACAAGTACAGCGTGAATCTGGTGTATACTAACATGAAAAAAACATCCATCATCTTTCTTTCTGTACTGTCTGTAGCTGCCCTGGCAGTAGTGCTGTATATGAAGTTTTTCAAAGTAGACTTTGCCATTATTCAGGTTGACAAAGTGCTGTTTAATGTCACCTTCCGCTTTATGGGTAAAACCTATACTGTCAACCGATCAGAACAGAATAGTGCTATTACTCAAGGCAGTTTTACCCTAAACATTTCTAAAACTTCCCTTACCAGTTCTACTCTTCATTTTGAGATCAAACGCAATGGAAAGATTGTAAGAACTGAGAACGTGTATTTTATCTAGGCATCCTATCTGACAACCATTTTGCTCATCCCTTTTAATACTACAACTGTGTCCAGCCTCATTTTAGATATCCTTCAGGTTTCGATTCTCTTGCAAGCCCTGCCAGAGTTTACCGCTGTGCCTGCTAATAGTACGTGGTGGCAATACTGCTTAATAGTACTTGTATTGGCAATAGGCCATGCCCTGAAGGAAGGTATCAAAAGGCATTTTGAAAAGCAGGCTGAAAAAGAAAAGGAACTGGCAAAAACAGACGAAGAAAAATTAGATGAAGCTATCCGGCTAATAGAAAAGGGTGAAAAGCTTAAACAACTCCTATTACGCAAAAACGAAGATTCCGAATGAGACTTAAAAAATTATCTATTTCACAACTAGCGTTTACGTTGGTAGCAGTCCTACTGGCTTTAGGCAGTTTACGACATTGTGAGCAGAAACAAAATATTATCTATCTGCAAAATCAGGTAAAACAAGCTGAAGCCAAACGTATTGCACAGGCCAGTGATCATACAAAGCAGCTGACAGCTTTAGAAGTGCAAAATGATAGTCTTTTGGTTAATTCCCGTCTTCAGAAGCAGGTAAATTATAAGCTACTCAATTACGGTCAACGGTTAGATAGTGCCTTACAGATTCAAATAGATTCTACTCGTCGAATTAAACAGGAAGCTACCTATCTACGCAAGCAGGAACAGCAAAGCCGTAAGTATGTACAGCAAATGTTTTTAGTCCTGGCAGATGGACAAGAGCATATCAGATCAGTGGTTGATTCTGTACGCATGGAATCCCGATTGCTTGCAGATCGGTATTATTCCCTTTCTGTAAAACTAGCTGATTCCAGCAGGTTTGCACAAAAGACCCTTTCTATCTATAAGGCTATCCAAGCTGATTCTCTTTCTATAAAACCATCTTCAGACAATACCATTCACCCAAAGAGGAAGCGAAATAGTAGTTCAATAGATCAAAAACGCCGTCAACGTCAGCAAGCCAGACGGCTAAAGAAACAAAGACGAAAAACTTTAATACGTGGATAAAAACTTTACTACACTACAAAATGAGATTAATTATTTGGATTCTGATATTGATGCTGATAGGGTTTGGTACTGGATTGATTGTAAAAAAATGTGCTACAAAAAAACAGTTTAGGGAAAATGGGAGGCATTACTATACCTCTGTTTCTGGTGCTCCGTGGATGCCTGATACAGTTAAAAGGCTTCATATTGATCCCATTCAGCCCACAGGAAAACTGGTGATTCCAGTACAAACAGATATTGCACTAGTGGCCGATACAGCCCTAAGAAAGTCTTTAGAAAAGAAAGATATCATCATAGGAGTAAAACATCTGCCTAAACCATCAAGAAAGGAAAGAAGACGTGCCAGACGCATAAAGAAAGACACTCTTATGCCTGTCATGGATTTACTAGTGATTCAAACCATTTCACCCATTGGCAAAATCAACACCAATCAGTATCCGGCGAGGTGGATACAGCCGGGAAAGTGGGAAATAACCCCGCAGGGGCTGCATATTGATTCTACCGCATTCCGCAAAAGAAAACGACTCTTTAAATAATTACGCAACAATTTATCAATTCTCTCACAATCAATTTTATACAACTATGGCTAAGACTAAAAAATCATCGTCAAAAAAAACAACTTCTACAAAACGCTCTTTTACTGCTAAGCAGAAAGAAGCTCAAAAGAAAATTGGGGAAGTAAATTTCCAAGCCCGCAAAATCATTTATGAGGCTGGTAAAAAGGGTGCTCTTATGCCCTCATGGAAAGCAGCTAGTAAACAAGCAGTAAAGAAAGTATACGGCAAATAAGCTGTACATTTTCCATTGTTTCATCCCTAGTAAAACAAGTTATGATTAAAGTAAAAAACCCTATAGCCAAGCTGAAAAGCAAGGAAATGAACGTAGGACATTCAATTAAAAAAAATGGCACCAAAAGGAAAACCAACAACAAAGGCAAAAAAGCCAGCAGCAAAAAATAAGAATCTCCCCAAGGAGAGAATAATTACTGCAGGTGGTGTCAATGCCAAAGTGTCGGACGTTGGAAATATTGCAGCTGGTGGCCGTCGTCATCGATATGCCGTTCATTTTCCCATCCATACCGAAACAGCAGAAAAACTGTTAAGTCGTGAGCAACAGCAGAAATACACAGATACCTACAAGCTGGTATCTGAATACAGTCTGGCAGGTTTGGAGTTTGGAAACTGGACCACTCATGAGGAAAGGGCAAATTTCCTTATCTCTACTCGTGAAAGCTTGAAAGATCTGCATAAGGTTCTAGGCTTTAAAAATCTGGGTTTAGATCACAGAGTTTCTATTGCATTTGGGGCACGTGGTCTAGGAGGAAAAGCTATGGCACATTTTGAGGCTAATAGTTTTGCAATCAATCTAACTAGAACCAAAGGCTATGGTTCTTTTGCACATGAGTACGGGCATGCGCTGGATTATTTCTTTGGTTCATTTGTCGATCAACAGCCCTATTCTGCTTGGTTATCAGGTGGTCAAAGCGAAGCCCAAAACCTGAATCAAACCGGGCAGATGCGCAAAGTTTGTGATCAGATCATAAATCGTTTTTACAGGGATGAAAAAGGGAATGAGACAACAACCATTACCCGAATGAGACCAAAAGTGAAGGGTGAATACTGGTATAGACGAAATGAAATCTTTGCCCGTCTGTTTGAACAATACATACACTTTGAACTCTCACGTCTGAACCTGAAGAATCAGTATCTGACAGACAGAAAATATGCTGAATCGGTAGCCTACGCAACCGAGAAAGATTTTAAGGCTATTGCACCCCTGTATAAAAAATTGCTTGTCCTGATGCGTAAGCACATTAACGGCAAATAGATATCTATTTTTCCTCTGGAAACGCAGCGCCTGGAACAAAATAGATATCTATTCCTCTCCGGATCTGGCTTGGCCCGGAGCTGAGCCGCCCGAAAATAGATATCTTTTACTTAAAACGACTATGATGCAATTATGAAAGAAAGAATTCAAAAAACAGTAACTCTGATTATAGAAACATTTCATGAACTACCCGGCCTGTTATTGGGTCTTATCGGGTTTCTGCTTTTCTCGGCTCAAATGGGCTTTGATGTATCCGTACTTCAGGTACTACCTTATGCAGCTATTAATATCATTTTTGCTGAATTCGTGGCATACTGGGGCGTTCGGCTTGGTTTTCCATACCTGTACAATGCTCATAAGGTACTTATTAAACTGACAGTTGAAGAAATTACAGGTTTATCAGAAACAGAATACAAACACATATTCCAATGCGTAAAATACTACTATATATTATTGCTTACCTTATTCTCTGCTATGGTAATTGTTTTGCTTCAGCTCAGATACTAAACAGTGAATCCAAGCCAGCCAAATTATCTGCAGATTCTGTGAGACTCAAACTGAAGCAGGTTTTCACTTCCTATGTAGGTACCAAAGAACTCACTGGCAACAATGACGGTGAAATAGTAGAAAGCTTCTTGGCTTCAGTAGGTCTGCCAAAAGGGTATGCATGGTGTGCAGCTTTTGTAAAACACTGCCTGGACAAAGTAAATGTTAAAACCAAAATTACTGCCTGGGCACCTTCAGCCGTACCACGGAATTTATGCGTGTGGATGCAAGGTAAAGTAATTAAGCGACTGCCTAAATGTGGGGATGTGTTTGGGGTGTACTATGCCAATTTGAAGCGTATCGGGCATGTGGGCTTTATAAGAGAATGGAAAGCTGACAGTCCGTATGCTGCGACTACTGAAGGGAATACCAACAGTCAGAACAGCCGGGAGGGCAATGGGGTCTATGAACGCATCCGTTTGAAAAGACAGATTCATTTGGTTACAGATTGGATTGACTAAATACATTTAATAAATGTATTTACCCGGAAAATATATTTCTGAAGAAAAAAATAAAAAAGGTATTTGATAGAAAAATCTATTTCAAATACCTTTTTTATTTTACCAGTAACATTTAAATTAAAGCAACCACTTTAAATTTAACATTTATGCTAACCGCCGAAGAATGGAATAAACAAGGTATAGAATCTTATAAAAAAGAAGACTACGAAAATGCAATTAAAGATTTTACTCAAGCACTTGCACTTGATGAGAAAAATGAAAAATACTGGCATAATCGAGGGATTGCATATAGTTATTTAAAAGATTACGAAAATGCAATTAAAGATTTCACTCAAGCACTTATGCTTAATGAGAACGATATTGACTATTGGTATAATCGAGGGATTGCATATAGTGATTTAAAAGACTATGAAAATGCCATCAAGGACTTCACTCAAGCACTTGTGCTTGATAAGAACGATGTCCAATGTTGGCATAATCGAGGAGTTACATATGGTGATTTAAAAGACTATGAAAATTCTATCAAGGATTTTACTCAAGCACTTGTGCTTGATGAGAACTATGTCCAATGTTGGCACAATCGAGGGATTGCATATAATAGAATAAAAGACTATGAAAATGCCATCAAGGACTTCACTCAAGCACTTGTGCTTGATGAGAACTATGTCCAATGTTGGCACAATCGAGGGATTGCATATAATAGAATAAAAGACTATGAAAATGCCATCAAGGACTACACTCAAGCACTTATGCTTGATGGGAAAAATGACCAATGTTGGTACAATCGAGGAGTTACATATGGTGATTTAAAAGACTACGAAAATGCCATCAAGGACTACACTCAAGCACTTGTGCTTGATGGGAAAAATGCCCAATATTGGTATAATCGAGGAGTTGCATATAGTGATTTAAAAGACTACGAAAATGCCATCAAGGACTACACTCAAGCACTTGTGCTTGATGGGAAAAATGATAAATATTGGTCGAATCGAGGGATTGCATATAATGGAATAAAAGACTATGAAAATGCTATCAAGGATTTCACTCAAGCACTTGTGCTTGATGAGAACGATATTAACTATTGGTACAATCGAGGAGTTGCATATGGTAGTTTAAAAGACTACGAAAATTCTATCAAGGATTTTACTCAAGCACTTGTGCTTAATGAGAACGATGACAAATGTTGGTATAATCGAGGAGTTGCACATAATAAAATTGAAGACTATAATAACGCAATTAAAGATTTCACTCAAGCACTTGTACTTAATGAGAACGATATTAGCTATTGGTACAATCGAGGAGTTGCATATGATAAAAATGAAGATCATGAAAATGCTATCAAGGATTTTACTCAAGCACTTGTGCTTGATGAGAACGATGACAAATGTTGGTGCAATCGAGGAGTTGCATACAATAGAATAAAAGATTACGAAAATGCAATTAAAGATTTCACTCAAGCACTTGTGCTTGATGAGAAAAATGACCAATACTGGCACAATCGAGGAATTGTAAATTTTATTTTGGGAAATTACGATAAAGCTCTAATTGATGTCAATCAAGCGATTAATCTTAACCCAAATGGAATAACATACTGGCTTTTGAAGGGAGACATCTACAATCTTTTGTTACAGGACATTACATCAGCACAAGAAAACTACTACAGAGGCATTTATCTACATTCTTTTAATGATAAAATCTATATAATTGAATTACAAGCAACTCTCTATTTTTTTACCTCTAAAATTGAAGCCCCTTATTTAGTAAAACAACTTGCCAGACAGTATACTCCCAATTATCAATCTTCTAAAGAGATCTATGCTTTAATTCAACAAGTACATGAGATAGATAAAGCTCAACACTATTTTGCGTATCAATTGAGTTTGCCTATTGCAGAACCATCTGTAGAAGATCTAAAAATCCACACAAAAGCTCTTACAGACAACTCCAACAATAAGGCAAATTTTATATCTTATTGTTATTATACTTTATTAAGTCATTATTACAATGGAGATCCAGTCATGACCTATAGACTATGTGATGAATTATTTGAATTAGATCAATTAGAATGTCTTAATATCTCAATGCAGTATTACTTTGTCCGTTCTGCTTATGAAATACTCAGTCCAGAAAAAGAGAGTATATTAAAAGCAGCATTGATAGATGCAGATAAAATTTTTAATAGTTTAATGCAATGCTCGAACTTTGATATATACTATAGTGGCCAGATTTATTATTTGGCAAACAATTTAGGAAAAGCCAAAGTCTGCTTTGAAAAATCAAAAAGCTTCCCCCCTTCTGCTTTTATGCTAGTACTACTACATAAAGAAAGCTCAGATATTGAGACATTCAAACAGAATATTCAAAGCTTTCTGAAAGATAAGAATATGTATAAAGCATATTTGTATGGTCTAGAAAAAACCGAACTTACCAAAGAAATATCGAACTCCTTAGAAAAAACATATCAATATGCCCATTATTCTGAAATTAGTAAGGCATTAGAATTAGTACGAGAGTACCTAAACATCTCTATAAATAAAATTCAAGATCTTCCTTTTTATGAAATCTACAAGTTTAAATTATCAGAATCTGATGAAAAACTTATAAGAGAATATTTTAGAAAAAAATATCTAGAAGGATTAAAAGCTGATTTATTGGAACTCTTAAAAATTCAGATACAAAAATTGAATAAAGAAGAGTTAGAAAAAGAAATACAAGAACATGAAAAGGAAGAAATAAGGACTTTGTTTGATAGACTGTCAAAGTTTAACAAAGACAAATTAGAAAAGGAGTTAGGGCTACTTATACATGAGTGGAAGTATGATCATAATATATATACTACACTAATACAATACTCCTATTTACAACAACAACTAGACATCCATACTACATTTACTTTGCATACCTACATTGATTTAAATAATGCAAGAAAAGCCATACTCAATGAATATCAGGAAGAATTAGGAATAGATCTCAATAAAAAATTAGTAGAGTATATTACAGCCTTAGGACCTGTTTCGGCACTCGGCACCTATATTGCAACACTTTTACATTTGCCTGCTGGAATAGCAGCATTTGGCTCTTTTGTGACAGTAGGAACAGCTGCAATATTTTCAAGAGGAATAATCATTTATATTAATAAAGCTCTTAGTAGCGATTTAAAAGATGTCACATACGAAAGATTCAAAGAAAACTTTTTAAATGTACTAGATTCTATGGCAGAAGATATAGAAGAAGACATATATAACAAAGAAGAAATCCTGCTAAATCTACAAACATGGACAAAAGAGAACAAATCAGCCATTAAAAACCAATTCAAGAAAACGACAAATTAAATTATTCCTTTTGACCAAATTCTCAACATGTATAAAATCCACAAAAAGTACAAAGTCCTACTATCTATCATAACATAGAAAAAATAGGACTTGTCCAGTATAGTGAAATAAGTGGATTTATGTTAAGAAACTTTTTTGAGAAAGATGTATCTACTGTCAACTGATAAAGTCTTTGATATAACTAGTTTAAATACAAGAAATGCCCAACTAAAAATTGGGCATTTCTTAAAAGCAATAGAAATAATATTTAGTTAATAGAGTTATTTATAGTTGTTTTACTCTTATAATCTACTAATCTTTCTCTACAAAGCCTTCCCCTTACTACAGCAGGTAAGACACCAAATCTATGAGCATATATTCTTATATTATCATCATTAAAAGGACGAACACGTCGCACAAATAATTTCCAAGCATCTTCTGCAATTAGATTGTTAGCAGCAAAAACATCAGCTTCCTTTTCAATAATGTTTTGTTCAGTTAATATAACAGTTTCTGTATCATCTATGTATATAACTTCATTTTTACCTAAATGTAATTGAACGTGCCCCAATTCATGAAATAAGGTGAATATAAAATTATCTATTCGCTTATGTCTTAAAGTTAGAGTAATTACTGGATTTTTAGTTCCCCAAAATGCCACACCATCTACATTTACTCCTTCTGGTTTTTCCTTTATCTGAAAAATGATACCATATTTTCCTAAAGCTCCTTTAGTTTTTTCAATGACATTTTGATTTACTAAAAATATATCCTTTAACTCTCCTATCAAATTATCGATAAATTCAGGTTTATATGAACTTACTTGTTCTTGATTAGCACAATAACGAACATAATTAATCCACGTTAGTAGATTAACTTCATTTGTATTTAACGTAACTGACTGACGATAATATTGCAAAGAAGGACGTTCCATCAGTCGTTCCAGATCTTCCCACGTAGAAATATTAAAAATTGATTTTATACGTTCGATACTTCCTTCAATACTATCATCTAAAGCATTGGCTTTTCGTAAATAATTAACATTTACAAACTGCTTTATATAAGCCCATAGTTGTACTGACTCTGTTTTAGCCATAACTTTTTCACTTGTTCTAGCTTTTGCTAAATCAAAATCAGCCTGTAAGCTAGTCCAAAACGAAGCATCTATATTTAAACTTGCTTCAAGAAGTACAGCCAATTCACTACTTACTATACGTTTGCCATTAATTACTTCATTCAACTGAGTTACAGGTAGTCCTATATCTCCTGCAAAATCCTTTTGCTTAATACCTCTTGCTTCCAACTCATCTTTTAGAACTTCACCTGGATGTAGGGGTTCATCAGATTGAAGTATTTGTTCATTTTTTGAATAAATTGCCATTTTTATTTCTTCCTTTCAGTTTATATAAATATTAAGCGTAATGATTACTCAGGCGGATTATTCGAATAATTTCCCGAATAACCGTTTCACCTTCCAAGATTCGTTCAATTGAAAATTCTAGCCTGTATTGGCTATCCACTCTAATTGAGAATAATCCCGCTTTATCTCCTTGTAACGCTTCAAAGTTCAAACTATTAAGTCTATAAAAGTCTTCAGTTTTGGAACAACTATCTATAATCTGAACCTTTTGTTTAAATTTCTTTATCACTGCTTCTTGATACTTTGGTTTACCCTTAGGTTTTTTCCCCTCAAATAACAAGGCTAAGTCATCATCATCAATATATACATCTATCATAACGAAAAAATATATTCACATAAACAGTGATTTTATATAAAATTTGCTTTTCACAAAAATAGTGAATATTTTTACAACCGCAAAATTTATTTACCATTTTCACTGACAATTATGACTGCTATTTATTCGCCTGTGATGAAACTGCGTGCTTCAGAAATGCAAGCTTTAAAAATGCTATCAACTCCTGTTAAAGAAAATATTATTCCTGTGATTCAACTCCTTCCTATTAAGGATGAAATTGAGCAATTGAAATATTTAAGTACTCGTGTAAGAGAACTTTTAGGGGCATTTATAGGAAGCAACATGAAATTTTATGCAGATTTTGACTTGATTGAGTCAGATAGTAGTTCTGACTTAAGTTATATAAGTAAATTCCTAAGTATGGTGTCTCAACAACAGATTGGTTTTATACCTGTAATAACCTTTGTGCAAGAATCACCCGCATATCTTCAACTAATTAAGGATAATTATCTTCACCATGGAATCTGTGTTAAGCCACCACAATATAGACTTAGAACAGTTGCCATTGATATATTTTGCAACTACTTGAATGATGCTCTAAGTAGTTATATGAAGCATTTTAATATAGATGAATCAATGGTAGATATATTATTGGATCTAAATTTCATTGATCATTTCGATTTTGACCCCTCTGATGACGGCTTTACATTACCAGAAAGAATAATTCAAATAATTAGTGGAATCTCAAATAAGGAAAAGTTTAGATCAATAATTATATCTGGAGGCTCCTTTCCTGAAGATTTAACTGGTTATGTTCAGGATACAGAAACATACAGCGCAAGACATGAATGGGATATCTGGAAGGAAATAAGAGCTGCACTGCCAGATCTTCCACTGAGATATGCCGATTATGGAAATATTCATCCAACATTTAATCCACAACAGGAGAGCCATCAGGGCACATGCTCAATTAAATACACAACCGAAGATGATTTTCTTGTCTACAAAGGAAGGTTATCGAATAAGCATGAAGATGGACATGGACAATATGTTAATAAAAGTAAAGCTCTATTAGTCAATCCCGTTTATTCCGGCCCTAACTTCAGTTGGGGAGACAAGATGATTAATGATATTGCAAATGGAATAACACCACCTGTAAAAACAAGGAAAACTTTGACAAGAAGAACTTCAACAAGAAAATCTTCAAATCAAACTGAACCAAAAATTCCAACTGGAAATGCAGGTCAGTGGGTACAATTCACTTTTAATCATCATATGACTAAGATCACTCAACTAATGGGAGTATCAGTAGTAGAAATAGTAGTAGGAAACTCTTCTTTCCAATTGGATCTTTTAAGTAGATAGTATTTTACTTCTTTGGATAATTGGTCAAGTGTAAACTTTTCTACTAAAAACTTCCATAGCAACCATTTACGCTTAGTTGTCATACCCTTATGAAGATTATGCTTTTTCAACAAATCAATTATTTCTTCTTTCCACAGAAATTGTGCGAGAGAAAAAGCATTAATTTCATAATTCCTGTTTTCTTCACGAACAATTTTTTTAACAATAGAGCCATTTTCTATTGATATAACCCAAATTCCCCAAAAATCCGGGACTAGAGAGCTTACTTTTTTTAAATGAGTATTACCAGTAACTATAGTTATATAATCAAATACTTTATTATAATTTGTGATTTGTCTAGGAAGTCGAACTAATGAATCTGCATCACTTTTTATTTCAAAAGCAGTAAGAGAACCATTTATTACGGCCAGATCTGCTATACTATCTCCATTACAAAAATGTAACTCTTTTAAAATACGTGTATGATTATCTTCTTTGTGTCTTAATTCACTTTGTACAGCTAAAAGTATATCGTTTGCTTTCATAAAATGTTCGCTTGACACTGGCAAACTAACAATAATTTGTTTGCTACACAAACAAATTTGCTTTATATCAAGATCTTCTAATAATTTTAATGTGATTAGATGGCACAAAGATACTATTTAACATTAGATATCTATTTGTACAGCATTATTATTCAAAATGGCGAACAAGTAGCGAAATAGATATCTATTTCGCTACTTGTTCGTATCCAAGATGTATAATCAAGTATATTGTTACTCCCAAAGCCCTGTTTTCTTCAGTTCCAATTCTATCCGTTTTTCAGTCACCTTTACATAAGCCTTTTGTGTGGTTTTGATGTTAGCATGTCCTAGCATCTTGCTAACAGATTCAATACTAACACCTGCATCAATCCATAACTGACCAGCAGTCTTTCTGGCAACTCTACTGGATAGCTTCATTCTGATACCACAAATCTTGGCTATACTCTTAAGTTGTTCGTTATACTTAGCATTGGAAATAACAGGTGGGATACCTTCATATTTAGCCAGTATGAGTTTAAGCTTTTCCATAACTGGAATGATGGCTTCTATATTAGTTTTCTGCCTTTCCTTCTTTATCCATTTACCTACTATATCAGTATCCGGTTTGAAGTTCACCAGATCAATGTAACTGAAGCCTGTATATATCTGAATTAATAGTCTGTCAGCTGCATGCTGTAAAGATTCAGATGTGAAGATAGTACTCTCGATCTTGTGGACCTCATAGCTAGATAGTACGGGGGTACTTTGATCCTCCCCATTTATCCAGGTGATATCCTGCAAAGGGTTAGCTTTTATCTTCTTTCTTTTTTTTGCCCAAGTCAGCGTTTCTTTCACAAGACGTAAGTGTTTGATTTTGTAATTATGGTCTGTGGTGATTTTATACTGAAGAAATATTTCCAGGTCATCCATGAATGATTCATCTATTTCTTCAACTGCAATATTTGCCTGTTCAGTTTCCGCCAAAAAGCGGATAATATTCTGCCTTCTCGACTTTTCATTTTTTAGTGAATTTGGCTTCAAACGCAATTTCTTTTCATTGAAGTGTTCAGTAAGCAAATCTTTCAAAAAAATTATCTTTTCTGGCTTAGCAAAGAATATGTCTTTGATTGCTTGGGGAAGTATAGGCTTGTCCTGTGCCTGTAGCTGAAGCCTGATATTAAGTAGTCTTGCCATTATTTGCTCTAAATGAGCATTAAGAAATTCTGCCTGTTTGCCTGTGGCTTGCTGGTTAGCTTGATCCCATTCATTAGGATGAACAGAACATCTACAGGAAAACTCAGCTTTGTAAGGGTGTTTAGAAATACTGCACCAGATAGGGCACTCACCTTTGCGATTGGCTTGATTCTTACGCAGCCAATAGAGAATAGTCATTTTTTAAGCATGTTACTAAGAGAAAAACGTTAAAACCGTTTTATCTCTTTTTTGTAAAAAAGTAACTACACTGCAATTCGCTTATTTACGCATTTACGTAATCTTTCATTTTTCAATGAAAATGAGCAAGCGAATCCAGACAAAATGGGTTAAAAACCGGGTTAAAACAGGTCTAAACAGGGTTTGACAGAAGGCTATCGGAAAGGGCAGAAAACAAAAAAGCCCGTCAGGGGCGATTCTGCGGGCTAAATTCTGTAGATGTGGACTCGTAGGGAGTCGAACCCCAAACCTTCTGATCCGTAGTCAGATGCTCTATCCAATTGAGCTACGAGTCCGTATAAACATAAAACGTGTTGTTCTATCGTTTACGGGCTGCAAAGGTAGAGATAAAAATATAAACTCCAAAAAAAATCTTTAAAGATTTAAATTTTCTCCGGAAAGTCTCTTTTTTTGCAGAAAAACTACATGATTCACAGATAATGATTGGTCAACCTACAGATGAGACATGGATGTATCGGGCACTTGAACTTGCCTATTATGCTTTTGAGGAAGGAGAAATACCTGTAGGGGCGATTGTTGTAGCCGAAGGAAAAATCATTGGCAAAGGATATAACCAGACCGAAAAGCTGCATGATGTGACAGCACATGCAGAAATGCTGGCGATTACAGCTGCGGCTCAGCATCTCAATGCCAAATACCTGAACCGGTGTACGCTGTATGTCACTCTGGAGCCTTGTGTAATGTGTGCAGGAGCACTATTCTGGTCGCAGATAGGACGACTGGTTTATGGAGCTTCGGATGATAAAAGAGGGTATGTAGGCAAAGACACTAACTTGCTTCACCCCAAAACACAGGTAGTATCAGGTGTGCTGGCAGCAGAATCCGAATCGCTGATGAAAGCCTTTTTTCAACGCCTTAGAAACTAATCATACAACGGGCGAATAGGAGTCAAAGAATGCTTCTTTTATGAAAGAAAAGCCAATTCAATGAAACTAATTGTTTTTTCTCGTGTTAATTAAAATACTAAACAAAGATTATCCATAACCCTTTTTTAGTATTAACAACTTATACTATTTTTCAACTTTCAACCTTAAACTATTTATTTTTATGGCATTTGAATTAGCTCCCCTTCCGTACGCTCATGATGCGCTGGAACCATTTATTGACAAAGCAACTATGGAAATTCACCATGGCAAACACCACCAGGCTTATGTGACAAACTTAAATAACGCGGTAAATGGGACTGACCTGGCCAATCTAAGCCTTGAAGATTTGATTAAGAATATAAGCAAATACCCAGCACCTGTTCGCAACAACGGTGGAGGTCACTGGAACCACACTTTCTTCTGGAACATCCTGAAGAAAAATGAAGGTGGCAAACCTACAGGTTCACTGGCAGCTGCTATTGACAAAAAATTTGGTTCTTTTGATGCATTCAAAGAAGAATTTACTAAAGCAGGTGTAGGTCGTTTTGGTTCTGGCTGGGCATGGTTAATTGTTGAACCTAGTGGAGAACTGGCAATCACTTCTACTCCTAATCAGGACAACCCTCTGATGGATGTAGCTGAGAAAAAAGGAACTCCTGTATTGGGTCTGGATGTATGGGAACATGCCTATTACCTGAAATATCAGAACAAGCGTCCTGATTATATCGGTGCATTCTGGAACGTAGTAAACTGGGATGCAGCAAATCAACACTATGAAGCAGCTAAAAAATAAGCTTTAATTTATAAAAATAACAAAAGCCCGCTATTTTTGGCGGGCTTTTTGCTTGTAAATACTTTTATGACCATGCAATTTATATAGCCTCTATAATTGATCCGGCTATTCTGAAACTGAAATTAAATTAGTATTTACTCTGCTTTCTGTTTTGATTCAATGCTTACGATTAAGGATAACGATACAACAAACGAACTTCCTCCTTTTCTCAATACCTGGCCTCGGATGTACAGCTTTGTCCTTTTGAATCTGGTAGCACTTATTCTGCTGTTTTACTGGTTCACAAAGGCATTTGAGTAAAATATACTTACCGTTCACCACGTAAGTATTGTAACTGTGGCAAAAATGCTATCTTTTTGCAGCCAGGATATTTCAGCTGTTCCTGTCTAAATAGCTTTATACATTCGAAAACCACCTTTCGGAACCGGAATGACCAAACTTGACTGGCTGGTACTTATAGCCACTATCACTCTTATTGTTGTATACGGCATCTGGAAAGGGCGCCGTAATCGTGATATGCAGG
Source organism: Xanthocytophaga agilis (assembly GCF_030068605.1). Lineage (NCBI taxonomy): Bacteria > Pseudomonadati > Bacteroidota > Cytophagia > Cytophagales > Rhodocytophagaceae > Xanthocytophaga > Xanthocytophaga agilis. The sequence continues at coordinate 63,576 of NZ_JASJOU010000014.1, read as the reverse complement.
ATTACCTCCTGGCAAGCCGCTCCCTTCCCTGGTATATTGTTTGTCTGTCAATTATGGGCACTCAGGCCAGTGCAATTACATTTCTGTCTGCACCGGGTCAGGCGTATGGTGATGGGATGCGCTTTGTGCAGTTTTACTTCGGCCTTCCATTAGCAATGGTAGTGTTGTCAATAACAGCAGTTCCTATCTATCACCGATTGCATGTTTATACAGCCTATGAGTACCTTGAAAGTCGGTTTGACTTGAAAACCCGTACGCTGGCAGCGGCCTTGTTCCTTATTCAAAGAGGCATTTCTACAGGTGTGAGTATTTATGCTCCGGCAATTGTGTTGTCATCAATTTTGGGTTGGAGTGTACAATGGACCTGTGTACTTAACGGTATACTGGTATTGCTGTATACTGTAAGTGGTGGCACCAAAGCTGTAAGCTATACCCAACTTACCCAGATGATTATTATTCTGAGCGGAATGGCGGTGGCCGGCTTTCTGACTGTGCAGCTACTGCCGCCGGATATAACCTTTGCAGATGCATTGCGTGTAGCAGGCAAAGCTGACAAGCTCAATGTAATAGATTTAAAGTTTGATCCCAATAATCAGTATAATATCTGGTCAGGGCTTATAGGCGGTTTCTTTCTGTCTCTCTCCTACTTTGGTGCTGATCAGTCACAGGTGGGGCGTTATCTGTCCGGAAGTTCTGTAACTCAAAGCCGTCTAGGCCTGTTAATGAATGGTATTGTGAAGATTCCTATGCAGTTTGGCATTCTGTTTATCGGGGCTATGGTATTTGTCTTCTATTTGTTTGTACAACCGCCTCTGTTTTTCAACCATATAGAACTGGATGCACTACACGATCATGGGTATACACAGCAGGTAAATGCACTCCAATACCAACAGGATTCCCTTTTCAAGATACAACAGCATGACCTTCGCACACTAATACAAGCCATGCGGGATAATAAAGGAGTAGGAGAAGCTGAACAGAAGTTTCATATTACCCGTTCGCAAATGCAGCAGGTACGTACTCAGGTTACTAATCTGATTAAGAAAGATAAGAAGGTAGAAAAAGTAGAGGACACCAATTATGTATTTCTCTCCTTTGTCACACGTTTTCTTCCTTCCGGGTTGGTAGGCTTGCTAATTGCCATTGTGTTACTGGCTTCTATGTCCTCCGTAGCCGGAGCTCTAAACTCGCTTACATCTACTACTATTATAGACGTATACAAACGCATTTTGTGCCCCGACTTATCAGAAGCCCGTTACCTGACTGCGTCTCGCTGGATTACTGTTGGCTGGGGAGTATTTAGCATTGTTGTGGCTTTGTATGCAGGCCAATTGGGCAATCTACTGGAGGCTGTTAACCGTCTGGGGTCATTGTTTTATGGTGTAATTCTGGGAATTTTCCTTTGTGCCTTCTATATACGCCGCATTCGTAGCTATGCAGTATTCTATGGAGCTATTCTGGCTCAGATTACTGTTTTTCTGCTATACTGGCTGACTCCTATTGCGTTCTTGTGGTATAATGTAATTGGATGTATTCTGGTGATTATTTTTGCCTTCCCTATAGAATTGTTTCAAAAGAAAGCAGAGGTATTACAGGAAAGCGAAACGGTAATCGAATGATCTTCCTCTATCTGTAAAGAGAGACTCAGCCTATAAAAATTGTAACAACTTATTTATACCTCTATGTCGGGTCATGCTTCATTTTATTTGTTGAATCAGGAACATTTAAAAGCCGTTGAAAAAGCATGGAAACCTGTTGAGGCCAGATTGTGGTGGGGACGTAAGAAAACAACGTTTCCTTTCATAAAAGACTTTTACACCTATACAACTTTTTTAGAAAGCTATCCTTATTCTGGATGGATATATACACAAGTCTTTCTATACTTTGATGATGTTTTTGCCTATCATGACCTGGAACTGGCAAAGGAAGCAAACCGCATAAGCACGGGAGGAGCAACAATTACTCTGTTTACTCACAGGGATAAAGAGAAAATTATTCATAAACTTGCACCCTCGCAATTGTCCATAGACAAGCTGCGTTATTTTGCAGAAGAATATTACGAAACTCCGGAAGAAAAACAGTCAAGTGGAGAATCACTACTAATGGCTATAGAACTTCTGCATAACTGCCTGCAAAAGATAGAACCAGGAAAAATTCTTATGTTACATGTCGGATAGTACACCTCTTACTTCAAATCAACCCATACCTCCTAATCCGGGTCAGGTTATTCTTATTAATAAGCCTTTACGCTGGACGTCTTTTGATGTTGTTAAAAAACTCAAATTCGCTATAAAAGCCAAAAAAATTGGACATGCAGGTACACTTGATCCGCTGGCAACAGGTCTGCTGATACTTTGTACCGAAAAAATGACCAAACAGATTGATACCTACCAGGCTCAGGAAAAGGAATATACAGGTAAACTGGTATTGGGTAAAACAACACCTTCTATTGATCTGGAAACAGAGTTTGATGCAGAATACCCCACAGATCATATTACGGTGGAGAAAATTCATGAAGCAGCACAAAAACTTACAGGTGAAATACAACAGATCCCTCCAATCTTTTCTGCTATCCGTATTGATGGCAAACGAGCCTATCATAAAGCACGTAAGGGTAAAACAGAGGCAGATTTAGAGATTAAACCTCGTACAGTACTGATTTCAGCATTTGAGATTACTGAGATACAGTTACCGGAAGTAAGCTTTCGGATTGTATGCAGCAAAGGCACCTATATACGAAGTATGGTACGTGATTTCGGGCAACTGCTCGACTCTGGAGCCTATATGTCTGAATTATGCAGGACCCGTATCGGAGAGTTTCGGTTAGAAAATGCACAGAGCATTGAAGATTTTATAAATTTGCACAAAAAGGATGTGTAAGCAGATAAGAGTATAGTGAGATTGTGAGTTTTATTGCTGAAATTCTTTATCTGTCTTTAATCAGTTACCAGATGAATATTTACCATACATTAGAAGAATTTCACAAACTGTCAAATGCTATTGTTACCAGTGGTACATTTGATGGAGTACATCTGGGTCATCAGAAGATTCTGGCACGATTACGCGAAATAGCTCAGACTACTAGTGGAGAAAGTGTAGTAATTACCTATTGGCCTCATCCACGTACAGTGGTATCAGAGGCCACAGATTTACACCTTCTGTCTACCATAGAAGAAAAGATAGAACTGCTTCAACAACAGGGAGTACAGCATCTGTTAATCATACCCTTTACCCGTGATTTTTCTGAGTTAACTTCTGAACAGTTTATCCGCCAGATACTAGTAGATAAGATTGGTACCCAGAAGCTAGTCATTGGTTATGATCACCGGTTTGGACGTAATAGAGAAGGTAGCTTCGAGCATTTATCACAGAATGCATCACTGTATGGCTTTGAAGTGGAGGAAATCCCCCGCCAGGATGTAGACCATGTTGGGGTTAGTTCATCCAAGATTCGGCAGGCGTTATTGGAAGGTAATGTACATATAGCTGCAGAGTACCTGGGCAGGGCTTACAGCCTGACAGGAGTAGTGGTAAAAGGGAATCAGTTGGGTCGTACCATTGGTTATCCTACGGCTAATATACATGTTTCAGAGTCCTATAAGTTGATTCCTGCCGATGGAGTATATGCGGTACAGGTACAACTGAATGACAAAATCCATGGCGGAATGATGAATATCGGTATGCGTCCTACTATACATGGTACACATCGTACAGCAGAAGTAAATATCTTTAATTTTGATGAAGATATTTATGGCACAGACATTACAGTTTCCTTCATTGAAAAGATTCGCAATGAGGAGAAGTTCAATGGTCTCGACGCCCTAAAAGCTCAATTGCTACAGGATAAGCAAACTGCCCTGCAATTACTAAAGAAATACTAGTAACGACAGGGCAGTAATGCCATTATATACTCAGAAAATATCAGACAAGAACTTCTTTCTGTAATCTGCGTGCGTTTTCTCTCTCTTTGCGTTGTTTTACGGATATAAGCTGCAGGTTATTGGTACTTGGCAGCAAAGGGTTCTGAGAAATAACTACTAGGTTACGATCTGCCAGATCAAATGGTGCCACAAAACAGCAATAAACCAACCGGGCGATAGAGATCTGTTTTTTCTGTCGGTTCTTTGTCAGATTTACAGATAGGTATCTGCCGGTGTGTCCTTCCGAATCTTTTGTCTTACCACTATTCAGACGCAAAGCCATAATTTGCTCAGGCAACCATATCTTACCCCGTGTAGCACTACTCCAGCCAGCCAGCTTTTTGACTCTACCCAGATTAGATACCTGATACAACCCCTGATAGTGTGTCAGATTTGCCCATCGTTCCCCTTTCATATCATCCAGTGAAAGATTCAGATAAGGAGGAATTAGTTCTTTGTCTACTTCGGGTTTACCAGCCTTTTCCCATAAAGAATGATTAAACTCTTTATTACTGGCAGTTTCTATCTCCTTCTCTTTTTTCGCAGCTTGAAGAGCAGGGTCAACCAGTCGCCAGTGATATCCTCCTGCTGTATAGCTTTTACCAGACACAGTAGTGTATATGCTACCAGAGGGAATGGCTGTTGCTTTCTCAGCAGCATAAATACTTTCAAAACGTGCGATCTCAGTACCACTTACTGTATATTGTATCACAGCTTGCTTATGGTCCGCACGCCAGCTCCTAGCTCTGCCTTTCGCAAACATTTTATACTTCTGTTCGCTGATAGATAGCAGTTCCAGATTAGTATAGTGTACATTAAGGCTGTTACAGTCTTTATACGAAACTACCAAGCTATAGTCTTCCAGATCAAACGGCCTCACAAACAGATAATATACCAATCGCGCCAAAGCTATCCGTTTCTTTTTTCCTTCTTTACCTAGCGAACAGTTGATATGGATTGACTCTGTATTCAGATAGGTATTCTTGCTTTTGGTTACAAAAAGCCGCATAATTCGCTCGGGTTGCATCCGAAAACGCCCCTGAGGCATTTCTACTCGTCGGGACAGAGACTTCAATCGTCCATAATTAGACAGATGATAGTTTTCAAATCCTGGTATTTCTTTCCATTCCTCGCGGGGAAAATCCCGTAGAGAATGACTTGTCAGAACATTGATAACAGAATCAAATGTGATTCTCCGTTCTGGTGTGATTTGTTTGATTTTCTCAGCCATAAATTTTCACGGATCACGTTCAGATTTTATACAGCAAAGACAAACTATCTTTTTCCCTATACTATAGGCATTCCCCATTAAGCGACGAAACGCCATATTGTTGAGGCCAAACCGATTATTTCATCCAGAACTATAAATCAGGTTTTCTAATCTTGTTCTGGTGACATAAAACAAAAACACCAGAAGTGATTTGCTTCTGGTGCTTTTGGTTAGTTAGATTTCTTTTATTCGTCTGTGTTTTCCTGAGGAAGTATGTTAGGAACACGAATGACAAACTCTGTCCACTTATCCAGTTCCGATTCAACAGAGATATGTCCTTTTAGCCGTTCTATTACATCTCTTACAATATAAAGTCCCAGTCCTGAACCTTTGCTCGTCATAGACGCTCTATAAAACATATCAAATATTTTACCCAGATTTTCTTTTGAGATGCCCATTCCATTGTCCTTAAATACCATAATAGCCATTTGTGCATTTACGGTGATCTGAATATGGATCTGAGGTGTACGGTTGGCAGAAGATCTATACTTTACAGCATTAGAAATCAGATTATTAAAAATGATCTTCAAACGAAATTCATCTGAGTAGAAAGGTATATGCTGATTAATCGTGACCTTTTTTTCTATGTTATCAAATCCATCAATAAACTTTAACCCATCCATAGTTTCCTGAATAAGTTGTCCAAAGTCTATCGGGTCCTGAACTACTTCAATACGGGAGTTACGAGAATAGTTGATAATATCCTGAATAAATGTATCCAGACGGGCAATACTTTTTTCCATCAGGTTCAGATAATGTACTCTTTCCTTTTCTTCATCTTCGGAGCGGCATATATCTATCAACCCCAAGACCGATGTCAAAGGAGATCGCAAATCATGGGAAGCCCGGTAGACAAAACTATCCAACTCAGCATTAATCTTTTTCAGATCCTCATTTTGTTGTCTGAGCTGCTCTTCGATCTTCTTCCGTTCAGTAATGTCCTGGATCACACCAATCATGCGTAAAGGACGTCCTAATGCATCCCGTTCGATCACCTTTCCTCTACTCTGGAACCATAAGTACTCATCATTCCGGCCCATGGCTCTATATTCGGCCTGATATACTTCTACTTCTCCGTTAATATGCTGTAACTGTGCCTCCAATACAGCCTCTCTATCATCCGGATGTACTTTCTCCAGCCACTGTTCGGATCTGTCTACAATCTCATCTTTATGAAAGCCCAGTATTTCTTTGGCTCGAGTACTGAAGTAAACCTGGTTAGTAAGCATATTTCGATCCCATAGCCCTTCTCCACTTCCTTCCAGAGCAAACTGCCATCGTTGCTCGCTTTCCATAATCCGTTCGTTCAGCTCCAGCGTATTTTCCAGTGATTGCCGGAGTTCTTCTTCACTTGTAAGCAATCTGTCATTGATCTCATTGGAGAGTATAAGTAACTCCCTAATCTTATTTTGTGCTAACTTTTGTTCTGTGATATCATAACAGGCTCCTACTACTCGTACCACCTTCCCTGAATCATCATATACAGGTTGTCCGATTCCAATTACCCAGCGAAATGCAATATCTCTTGGTAAGATACGCATCTCTATCTCATAGGACTCTCCAAAGAAAATGGCTGCCTCTCCCAATGCTTTCAGAGAAGCCCTAAACTCAGGATCAATCATTTCATAGAATGTACTGAGATGAGGTGCCTTTGAGGTATCATCCAAACCAAATATATGAAACAACTCCTCAGACCATTCCAGGGTCCGGGTTGCCACATCTACCTCCCAAATACCTAATCTGGCAATTCGTTGTGCTTCTCTTAGTTTAGACTGGCTGGCTTGTAATTCTTTATTTAGTTGTTGTGTTTCCTGAAGCAATCTGCTTTTTTCTTCCTCTGCCACTTTCAGTTGTGTAATATCATAACATACGCCTCTTAAGCGACTTACTACTCCAGTCTCATCAACTATAGGCTGTCCCATCATAAAGAGCCAGCGAAAGTCCCCATCAGGCCTCCATATCTTTAATTCAAGTCTATACTCTTGTTGTTTTTCAAACGCGTTTTGCGAAGATGCTATAAGCAGGTCTCTATATTCCGGATCAATAGCCTCTATCAATGCTTCTCTACTTAATGATCCTTGTTCTTTTGTTATACCAAAAATGTGAAATAACTCATCTGACCATTCAGCATAATCCAATCCAAGGTCATATTCCCACATCCCTAACCTGGCAATTTTCTGTGCCTCCTGTAATTTGGCTTCACTTCTCTGCAATTCAGTGTTCAGCAGTTGCATATCCAGAAGAACCTTATTCTTTTCTTCCTCAATCTGCATCCGCTCGGTTATATCTATCAGAATTGCACAGACATTGTTTGTACCTTCTATTTTATTAAGATTGCAGAAAAACCATCGTGGCCCCTGATCGGAATAATTTTGGACAAATTCAACCTGCTCTATAACTCCTTCTTCCAGACAACGTTTTAACAGATTGAGCCAATTTTCCCGTACAGCTTCAGCAATAGGTAGTTCGGAAGCTTTTTTGCCACTAAGTTCATCTACAGTTAGACCAAATCTTTTAGCCAGATAGTTATTAGGCAATAACAGGGAATAATCATCTTCCTGTACCTCATAAATACATATAAAAAACTGTGCAGCATCAAAGAAAGCCTGCAAGAGGTTTTTCTGACGATTTATCTCCAATTCAGCTTGCTTTTGTTCGGTGCGGCCATTAACTATCACAATGACACCTGTCATCTCGCCATCTCTGTTCCGAAAAGGACTGAAAGATCCGGAAACCCATAATTCTCTCCCTTCAAGAGTTATCTTTGTATCTGGATATATGATAGTTTCACCAGTTAACGCCCGTTTCAGAATTTCACCAAAAGGAGCATCTTCACCATAAATCTCAGGAAACAGTTCTATGGGTGATTGTCCAATTATATCTTTTGCCAACCGTCCAGTTCGCCGTTCCAGGTATTTATTCCAGACAAGATACCTGCAATCATTATCAAAAACGATAATACCTTCATTGGCATTGTCAATAATCAGTCTGTTAAATTCTTCACTGGCAGCCAGCTCATTATTTAATTCGACTGTCTTATCCAGTGTCTGCATTAATTCTTCTTCACTTGCCTGAAGTTCCTCATTGAAACGTTGTGTTTCTTCCAACAGTAAAGCTGCTTCCTGTTCAGCTTTCTTCTTATCTGTAATGTCCAGTAGACACCCAACTAACCCATTTACATTTCTATCAGTATCATAGGTTAGCCGAAACTGATTATATACCCAGTGATACTGATCGTCTGCAAACAAAAACCGACATTCTATAGACAGAAACCCTACATCAAAAATATGCGTCAGCCCAGACAAAATGATATTTTTATCCTCTGGATGGATATGAGCCATCCAGAACTCTGGATCGTTCACAAACTGTTGTGCAGAGTATCCCATCATAAACCATACATTCTCACTCATATAGGTAATATGATAAGGAGGCATATGAGAGGCTGCATAGATTACAGAAGAAGTCTCCTTTAGCAAATATTCAAGGCGTTCTCTTGCATCCTGTGCCTGCATTTTATCAGTCAGATCACGGGCTGTGATTAATAACGTTGGAAGGCTCCCTACAGATACCTTAGAGATAAATAATTCCACATCCAGCCTGGATTCATCCTGACGCAAGAACTTTCCGATCAATGGCTGGGCAGGTTCTCCATCTGTTGCTTTCTGCATCTGCTGGAGAATCATATCTTCTTCAGGCGCTACGATCACGTCTGTAACAAGCGTTCCAAGCAGTAATGAAGGATTGTCAATACCCAGAAGCTTTGCGCCTGCCTGGTTAGCATACTGAATAATACCACTTTCTACAATAAACATCCCGTCAGGAACCACATCACTCACAAGACGAAATAAGTTAAACTCCTGTTCCTGTGCAGATGTTCCTTTAGGTATAGATCTGGTCCGACGGCCTCCACTTTTGGATTCTGAAGCAACTTGTCTAAATGCAGAAAGATTCTGTATAGCCTGAGACAATTGTTCTTTCAATTGTTTCTTTGTATCGTCTACCTGATTAATCTTCTGCAAATTAGGTTGCAACTGATCTAATATCATTCGCAATTGAGACAATAGTTGCTCAGTTTCATCCTCATAAGCATGTGCAACAGTCAACTCAGACATAGGAACGTTTATGAATTCGTTTAAATAATTCTAAAGAAATATACTTGTACGTCAGAACTTCTGCTTCCGTTCTTTGATTTATAAAGCTACTCAATTCGTTTTCTCAGGCATAATAATGCTCATCCTCAGCTTTATTGTTAGCAATAAGATTAGGGACTATCCTATTTTGCTAGTGTCTTTTCATGAGAAGTTAGTTTGTATAATTTTATAAAGCTGCAAAGACATCTTTTGGGCTGCAACTTAGTTTGTATATCAATAGCTGGAGATATAAAGGCTGAATTATAACTTTTTTCTATATAGATTGTTTGCTTCAAAACTGGTATATTCTGTAAGTAATTCATGCCAAACAATGTACTTCCCCGGAAAAAATACAATAATTGGCTGATATTCAAAACAGTACAAGTATATTCTATAGATCACAAACCAGATTTCCAGCTTCTATCCTGCAAAATCTTATCTATGTATAAGTCCTACATACATAAGGTCACCGGATCTCCGTCGAAAAATCTTTTCGGAATCCTAAATTATCTGCTTTTCAGAATAAAACCGCCTTTTTCTTTGTTCTTGTTGGAAGCCTGCTATAGTTTAAAGAGGTAAACGACTCCGGGCTCCAGAAGTAGACGAACTATACGAAACTGTCAACTTCTCGTCTGTACAGGACGTCAAAAAATAAAATGCTAAGACAAGATCCCGTGGAGATCATTATACAATCAGTGCGTTTACAGCTAATACAGCCAGTAACCCTACGACAGAAACAATAGTTTCCATTACAGTCCAGGTACGCAAGGTTTGCTTTACAGTGAGATTAAAATACTCCTTGAACATCCAGAATCCACCATCATTGATATGAGATAACATCAGGCTACCCGCTCCAATGGATAATACCATTAGTTCGGGTTTAATACCTGTTTGTTGCTGAATCATAGGCGCCAATATACCTACAGCGGTCAGACCTGCCACAGTTGCAGATCCTACACAAATACGAACAGCACCAGCCATCAGCCAACCTAGTACCAGAGGAGATATAGGTAGAGTAATCAGGCGTTCTGCGATGTATTGACTGATTCCACTATCATTTAAAACCTGTTTCAAAGCTCCTGCTCCTGCAATGATTAACAAAATCACAGAAGTAGCTTTAAAAGCTTCTTCCAACTGAAGCATCATAGTCTTCATTGTTTTGCCTCTCCGTAATCCCAGCAGATACACTGCCAGTAATACAGAAATCAGCATAGCAATATAAGGTTCTGCAACCAGCTGAATAATTACTGAATCGAACTCAAATTTTTTAATAACAGAGGTAAGAGACAACAATACCAATGGCAGTAATGTAACAAATAAGCTAACTCCCAAACCTGGTAATTCGGAATCCTTTAAAGGAGTAGCCTGAAAAAGAGATGGTTTAACCAAAGGCTGAATATTTCGTAACGTTCTTCCAAATAGAGGCCCTGCTACTACAATAGCAGGTATAGCCACCAGAAATCCATATAATAATGTTTCACCTATATCGGCTTTAAGCTGGATAGAAATTGCCAGTGGAGAAGGGTGAGGAGGCAGATAGCCATGTGCTACAGACAAAGCAGAACACATAGGTATGGCAATATATAATAGTGGCAACTGAGTGGTTGAGGCAATAGTAAAGATCAGTGGCACAATGATAATAAATCCAGCATTGTAAAAAAGAGGAATACCAATGATAAAACCAGCCAGTGCAACACCCCATTGAATGTAGCGCCTGCCAAATACTTGTATCAGGGCTTGTGTGACACGTTGTGCAGCACCACTTTCTGCAACTACCTTACCAAGCATGGCTCCAAACCCCATAATCAATATCAAATCGCCAAGTGTGCCTCCAATTCCTGTTTGAATAGATTTGCCAATACTAGTCACAGACATGCCTGTGGCAAGGCCTAGCCCAATAGAAACCAGAATAAACGAGATAAATGTGTCCAGCCGGACATAGGAAATAAGAAAAATTAACAGAAGAATTCCTGATAACGCTAAAAATACAGGCATAATAAGTGGTCGAAGTGGCTTGTTAAAAGCAATTTAATGCTATATATTTGTTAAATCCAATTAAAAAAGAAAAAAAGAAAAGTTTTTCTATCCCCAAACCAGGGAAATTCGGCGCAGAATCAAATCATATGAATGACCTACTTATCTATCTAACTCAAAACCAATCAGATATTTATCATTCTTCGTATTAATCCAATTGCCACTCTGTTACAAACTAAATTCTATGTCTTTAGATCCTCACACACTTTCCCTTGCCAAACGCATATGGGATTACCACCACGTACACCATACTATTCAACCAGCTGACTGTATACTTGTATTAGGAAGCCATGATACCCGGGTTGCCGAACGGGGAGCACAACTTCTGCTTGATGGATATGCCCCATTGCTGATATTCTCCGGAGGATTAGGTCGACTTACAGAAGGCCTATGGGCCGACTCTGAAGCTGAAATCTTTTCCCGTATTGCAATGGACATGGGAGTACCTCCGGAAAAGATTCTAACAGAAAGCAGATCCCGAAATACAGGTGAAAACATTTCTCTAACCTATGCCCTACTTCGTCATCATAAGATAGATATAAAAAGTTTGATTCTGGTACAAAAGCCCTATATGGAACGTAGAGCCTATGCTACTTTTCAGAAACAATGGCCAGGGCCTGAGATTGATATACGGGTCACGTCTCCACAAATTGAGTTTGAAGACTATGCAACTCCAGACATCCAGTTGGAAGATGTGATTCACATTATGATCGGTGATCTTCAGCGCATTCAACTCTATCCCAAAAAAGGATTTCAAAGTTATCAGGATATTCCAGAAGATATATGGGATGCTTATAACCAACTGGTGGAGATGGGCTTTGATGAGCACCTGATTTATGAGAAATAAATTAGCTTACTTATTACTGAAATAAATTAGCTACTATATAGTTTGTTTTATAACATAACTATATAGTGGCTAATTAGTAAAAAGTGGAAAAGAAACAACACATTCACCAATGGTTATTATTTACAAGTATTCGTGTGTAACCAACCAGTTAACTATACGTTTCAAAGCTTCTACATTACGATCTACACCAAGAAGAACATTCACAGTGTCTTTAATTCCGATATCTACAAGTTGCTGATTATTATCTTTTAATGTGGTTATCTGACAATTTTTTGCGTTGTTTCCTCCTGTAAAACTAACTTTAGCTACAACCACTCCGGTGGGTAAACTAATTTCATACGTATCCAGGTCTGACCGAGTAGTTACATCTTTAAAGGCCCCTATGATCTTAAACCCTTGCTCTATAGTTTTATCTTCCTTGAAAGATATTGGAGAAAAACGGTCTCTACTTACAAGTGTATAGTCAACAGCAACCTTAGGGCTTCTTCCTTTTTTGGCAATAAACTCTGTAACCATTTTGGAATCTAACTGGTCATTTACAATAATTCCACTGTTACCAATCAACTTTGCAAATGATTTCTCAGCACCAAGCTTTGAAAGAGCAAATATTCCGAGTTGGCCTGTAGTCAAAAAAGTTATTCGATAATAATAGGTTGAGTTATCATTTGCATTGTCTTCATATTCTGTTGCAACCGTTGCAATAGCCAGCTTTTCTCCACCTATCGAGAATACTTCATACGTACTTGTCAGCCCCATATTCTCTTTATCTTTTATCCTATTGACTTTTGCCAGATCTTTGCCATCAATTTTAATAATACCATCTTTATACTCTACTTTTTGAGCATACACAGAGCTAACGACAAAGACTAAGACTAAAACTTTGACTACTAATTGTTTCATAAACAAGTGGGTGAAATGAATAAAGAAAAATTATTGAGAAGTTATTTTCTATAGTTTTACCAAACCTACCCACTGCCATAAATCTTTTATTTACGAAATCATACTTTCTGTTTCTAGCAGATAAGATCTCTCGTCCCAGCTTATACAACCATTAATTATTCAGATTCATCAAAGTAAACAACCAATCAGTATATAAAATAAAACTTTAAGCTCTTTTATCTACTATGAAACTTATACTCAACGTTCTCCAAATAATTTTACCTTTAAACTTCTATATCGTGTACGTCCCACAGGTAATAACTCTCCATTAGTAAGCAGAACTTTGTAGCTACTACCTGACTGGACTATAATTTCTTTGATCTGTGAAGTCTCCACCAGATACGATTTATGGATTCGTTCAAAGGTATGAGGTAAAAGTTGTTCCAGCCGTTCCAGCGATTTATCATGGATTTCTCTTTTTCCATTTTGCAAATGAAGCTCCGAATAAATTCCAGCCCCTTTGATATAACAAATCTCCTGAACATCTATAAGTATGCTATTTCCTCTCTTTTTCACAGCCAGAAACCTTACTCCCATGGTAGTGACTTTCTCTTTAGCAGAAACTCGTAAAAAAGCCTGACTTAACCGGTCTTCACTAAAAGGCTTTGGTACAAAATCCAGTACACCATACTCAAAGGCGGTAATAGCTTTGTCTTTATAAGCAGAAACAATAATGGTATGAAAGGATTCTGCAACAACAGCTTTTAATAACTCAAAGCCATCTGCACCATTCAGGTTCAGATCAAGCAACACCAGATCAAAGGTATGTGTATTCAAATAAGATTGGCCCTCCTCCAACGATTCACAGATATAAAGTGCTTCCAGTATATCTGTAAAAAACTGACGTGTCATTCGTTCCAGTCGTCGGGAAATACGCCCTTCATCTTCTACAATAAGGATTTTCATTGTAGTAATTATGCTTCTGTTTTAAATAAGAATTGAGGAAACACACAAATACCCTATATTGTTATAATTATTTTAGGTTTATTATAAAACTATTCAGTTAAAACAGCATCTATATTGGTAATCTACAACTATAAACCTACACTCACCAAAGATGAAAAATATAGTATTTATCTGGGCAATGAGCTTCTGCCTGGTAACTGTCTATGGAAAAGGTACTTCTAAAAAACTATTTCTCTCCAGTACAAAAAAAACACACACTGTTTTCATTGAAATAAATGATCAGTTAGCTTATCTGTTCAGATTAGGTTACTGGAATAAACCAATGGGGTCTAGTTATAGCCTCATCCAGACTGATACATTATCAAGGCAGAGTAGTACAGATGCATATCTTTTCATTGGCACAAACACAAAGATCCAAAAAGATCAGAATAAGTTGTATGTACTCTTATCAGATACACCTGACAAGAAAGTCTTAAAGATAGAAATAGATACTGTTACTAATGAAATAGAAATTAACCAATACATAAATAATGGCTATTGGCATACTAACTTTTCTACCTTGAGTGTAGAAGTCAATGCTATGTATCCTATTGATCACTATAGCTTCTATGAAGGATACAGATACTGGGATAGGTTTACGAATACCCAGATTTATTATCAGGACTTCAGAGCTTTTGCAGATAACAAACTCAAAATTATACGAGACAGTGTCATAGAAGCCAAAAGTTCCCGAAGTCAACTTACTCAGCACACAGTCAACAACATTTCTACTATCTCTTATACAGAATTAAAAAATAACATGATAGAGTTATCTGACGACAGTGAAAGAGGTTATTTTAGCACCATAGTCCATGCCGTTTGTATGCAACGTACAGATCTTCTTTTTAAACTAGCAGACGATAATCCTTCTCTAAAAGAAAAACTTTTGTATGCTATTCAGGGAAAGGAATCTATCCAGAAAATCAGAGCAGCAGAAACCAATTCGCCTTTTAAAAGAGAAGTTATCAAAGACCGCAGACAAACTACAGCCATGCTGATTAAAGTTGGTACATTGTATGCAGTATTAGGAGTATTAGTTGTCTATCTGATAGCACGGTGAGGATGATAAATGGTAATGGTACTCTTCCAACCTTCTGGGACTGCACAACTTTCCAAACTCCATAACGAACCATAATTTTCTGTCAGCCGGGCTTGTATGTATTTCAAACCTGTACCTGTCTTCCCTATCAGAACAGGACGATTTCTGGCAAAGACAGTCAGTTCGTATTTTTTTGTTTGTGGAGTAGATTCAAAATATAACTGAAATCGAATGGAGCCATCCTCTAATGGCAAGCTATGGGTAATACCATTTTCCAGAATCGTATGTAAAATTGCTGGTGGTATATACTCTTCCTGATCAATGTTTAATTCTTTCCATTGGTAGTTAATTTCCTTACGATATTTCATCACTATCAGATGGCTTTGGCATAGTTCTATTTCTTGCCGGACAGGAATCAGGGAATGCTCAGCCACTACACTGAGCAATTCAAATTCTTTTGCTAGTGCTTCAATAAAAACCACACCCTCTTTAGGAGACTCTTCGACCCAATCGATAAGAGAGGTTAGTGTGTTCATCAGAAAGTGAGGTTGAATATGCTTTCTCAATAATTCATTTTTTAATCTCTCCGAAAGCAACAACGACGACTCATACGCTTTTTCCTGTTCACGGGTACGTACAGCCATCAGGTACAACATACACAAAACAATCAATACAAAACTTACAAACAGACTGATATCATAATACAGGAATATATGTACTATAAAACTGGCCAGTAAGCCCACCAACACAATTAAAGCCTCTTTGAAATACCTTTGGAGTGCAAATACAGTTATACCAACAGAAAAAACCCACATACATAACGTAAGTAGCTGTGCTGTCAGATCATAATGCCCATAGTACAGTATATATAACACCAGCAGACAAAATCCCAGCACAGATAAAAGAACGGGCTTTTGGGGTACTGAAAATTGTATAGCAAAATACCAGGGTACTAAAAAAGCAATTATAAGTGTGAGAACACCTATAACCTCCAGCCGTATATAAAAATGAGTGTAAGGAATATCTATATAGAATTTCAGGTATTCCAGCATCAGTAATGCACAAAAAAGAAAGCAAGCCATACCAAACATCAATACGGCAGATCTCTTTCGGTTTTGGCTATACAAAAACACATAATACAAGGCTGCCATAAGAAGTGCGCCAGCCAGCGTACACATAAAGCAGGTCTGCAATAAAGGTGATCGTATCAGAGAGGTATAGTCAGTAACCCGAACATGAACTCGCCGGTAGTTATCACTTATATATGCCTGTGACATACGCAAAGCTATTGTATGGGTACCAGTCACTACGGCAGAATCAGGAAGTAGGTAATAAGTATCAACAATTCCAGGAACTTCAGAACGCAGACTATCTTGTACAATACCATTCTTTCCAATTAGTTTTCCATCCCAATAACACTCAAATGCACCAAATGAATGAATAGCAAGACCCAAATGACCTGTAGATGACTGAGGCAATGTAATAGTAAATCTTATCCAGAACACCTTATTTTTTGTATCACTTCTTTGCAACATCCAGTTGCTATCATTATAGTTTGTAGCAGCCCATTGCAGGTTATCACCTATCTGAAACCGTGGTTTCGAAATTATTGGTTTAACAGGTGGATTGACAACAGATTGAGACTGGCAGGAAAATAAAAGAGCAATACAGACAAAATACCAACTCAATACATACAGTTGCTTCATATGAGGTTTTAATTTCCTAAAGGTAAAACGAATAACTGTACACTCTCAAATACCTCTCAGTCATTCACAAGAATATAGAGTAGTTCAGCTAGTTTTCCATAACAAAGCCTACCCTTGTTTATACTATTGCAAAAAACTACTATCCACCCAGGCAATCTGTGTAAACTATGAAATCTATCTTCATTTTCGTATTTGTACTTCTTACTACCTGTAGTTATGCACAGACAGATAAGATCAAACGTATTGACTCATTGTTACAAGCTGCAAACCAACGCGGAATCTTTAATGGCAATGCACTTGTGTCCCAAAAAGGCAAAATTATCTATCTGTCTTCGTTTGGCTACGCCGATGCGACAAAAAGCAAAATACTTACTCCTACAATGCGTTTTGATATAGGTTCCATCTCGAAAGAGTTTAATGGAGTAAGTATCATGATTTTAAAAGAAAAAGGAAAACTAAAGTTGGAGGACAAAGTATCAAAATACCTTTCTTTTCTTCCATCCTGGGCGGATAAAGTCCAGATCAAACACCTGATTCAGTATACCAGTGGCTTACCTGCCTCCAATGCAAGTTCCGAAGAAGAAGTTCGCACCTTTCTGACTCAGCTACCTAAACTGGAATTTGAACCAGGTACTGCTTTTATTTACAGTTACCTCAATGTGTATCTGCAACGTTGGATCATTGAAAAGATCTCCGGACTGACCTATACGGAATTTGTAAAGAAGTATATTTTCAAACCTTGTAAAATGTCTCAGACAGTTATTGACGCTTATACTGTCGATGTAACTACGGCGCGTCCTTTTGATAACAATTTTGTAGAGCCTGCTAACTTTACTCAAAGCCTTACCGGATGGCTTAGATTACCAGTAGAAGATCTCTATAAGTGGACTATTAACTTGCATTCATATCAACTCATTTCTGAAACTTCTTTTAAGGAACTGGCAGAAAGTTTTGGAGATAATGAAACCAGTCTTGGAAGTACTGAATTTGAAAACCAGCAACTTACCTGGCATCAACATCATGGCTCCAACTTTAACTATGAGGCTTTGATGTCCTGCAATGTGAAAGAAGGCATCACCATTATTCTGATGACCAACAACCAGAACTTTAAAGTGTATCCACTGAAAGATGCTATCCATGCTATTTTACATGACAAGCCCTATTCTCTACCCAAAAAATCAGTATATCTGGACCTACG
Organism: Xanthocytophaga agilis; assembly: GCF_030068605.1. Lineage (NCBI taxonomy): Bacteria > Pseudomonadati > Bacteroidota > Cytophagia > Cytophagales > Rhodocytophagaceae > Xanthocytophaga > Xanthocytophaga agilis. The sequence goes on along the minus strand of NZ_JASJOU010000014.1, from coordinate 45,548 downwards.
GGAAAAGGTTCTGAAAGATTTTGAACAGGGGCTGGCCTTTTATCGTCATATTCGGGAAACACAACAAGACATCTATGACTTTTCATTTGAAATTGGCGATCTCATCAGCACAGGCAAATACCTGATGCGAAGACAAAAATTTGATGAAGCAATCCGTATTTTCCAACTAAGCCTGTTACTGAACGGCAAGTCTGAGGATATATCCTATAACTATGAACTTACAGGTGAATGTTATATGCGAAAGGGACTCCACCAAATGGCAATTCTCTTTTATACTAAAGCAACAGAGACAAATCCTCAGAATAAAAATGCCCAGGGAATGCGAGATAAACTGTTAAGTCAGTTGTAAAACTTTATCTCATACAGATCTTCACTACCAGCCTGATGTTCATACTTATAACATCGGGCTTTTTTGTTTCTCTCATCAAATCCATAAAATTTTCTTAGCTTTGCCATTCCTGGAGGTAGTAAGCGATACAACTCGTAGTGTTTACTTTAAAAGGGAATCCGGTGTAAATCCGGAACAGTCTCCGCTGCTGTAACCCCGTACTATCCAAGACTGACAAGATTATTATTCCACTGTTCATTTTTTGTACTGAGCGGGAAGGAGTCAGATCTGGGGAAGTCAGAAGACCTGCCTGTTGGGGTTTCATACTTATCGCTTTCGGAAGAAAGGCGCATGTATTCATGAAAACAAAACAAAACCTAACCCGAAGCAGCCACAAAAGGATTTTGCCGCTGTCTTCACTGGTTCGCTGTTCATGTTGGCTGGTAGCTCTCTACTGTCTGATAGGAATGTTGACCAGTTGCCGTTCCTCATCTCAATCGGATACTGTAGAGGAAACCACTGCGAACCAGCAAAACTATTTTCCAGAGAAAGTACAGATAGAGTATGCCAAAGGATTTACCCTCCAATACTTCAATCATTACAAGATAGTGCATATCTTCAATCCTTTTGAAGCGAAAGGAGATACAGCACGTTACCTTTTGTTACAACGTGGCACCCCACGTCCTGCAGGCTATGATCAATATCACAAAATTGAGATACCTGTCCGTAGTCTGGTTGGTATGTCGTCTATGCATGTAGGTCTGGTCAGTTTTCTTGATGCGCAGAATACATTAGTTGGACTGGGCAATCTGAAATATGTTTCCTCACCAGAAGTACTCAAACGAATTGCCAAAGGAGAAATTACAGAAGTTGGCAACGATCAAGCTATCAATGAAGAAAAGCTGATTGCGATGCATCCTGACCTGGTTATGACAGTAGGAAGCGCAACAGCCCGGATGGATCACTACAAAACCCTTACAGATGCAGGACTTCCTGTGCTGATTAATTCTGAATGGGTAGAAACTACTCCATTGGCACGTGCTGAATGGGTGAAACTAATGGCAGCCTTACTCAACAAAGAAGCACTGGTAAATGAAAAGTTTGTAAAAATTGCACGGGAATATAAACGGTTGTCAGACCTAACCCGCAATGTGAAACATAAGCCAAGTATCATTACTGGTATGACATACAAGGATACTTGGTTTCTTCCAGATGGTGATAGCTACATGGCTCACTTTTTTGAAGATGCAGGCACAGATTATCATTGGCGAAATGAGAAAACTACAGGTAGCCTACCTCTCAGTTTTGAAGCTGTGTATCCGATAGCACTGGAAGCTGAATACTGGCTCAATGTAGGATTCATTGATACCAAACAAGATATTCTGGCCAAAGACAAACGATATGGGGACTTTACCTCTTTTAAAACAGGCAAAGTCTATAATTATAACAAACGAACTAATGAACAGGGAGCTAATGATTACTGGGAGTCTGGTGCGGTAAGTCCTCACCTGATACTGGCAGATATGATTAAAATACTTCATCCGGAATTACTGCCTGATCACGAACTGGTGTATTACAAACAGGTACAATGATTTCCAATACTGAAGCTAGCCGTACTATGTCCAAATCCCATTCCTCCTTCCGGAAGATCGTGGTGAGTTCGTTAATTCTGCTCATCATTGCAGGCTTTCTGCTGGACATTATGCTGGGCTCTGTGTCTATTCCTTTTCGGGAGGTAGTACGTATTCTGTTTGAGCAAACATCCGAACAAACAGCCTGGCTTTATATTGTCCAGAAGATCCGTATTCCCAAAGCTATTACAGCTGTGTTGGTTGGATGTGGCTTATCTGTAAGTGGTCTCCAGATGCAAACGTTGTTTCGCAATCCACTGGCAGGGCCTTCGGAACTAGGTATTACAGCAGGAGCAGCACTGGGAGTAGCTGTTATTATGCTTTCCAATGGACATATTACCAGTATGCCTGCTATCCGGCAACTGGGCTTTTCTGGTAGCTGGTTGATAGTGGTGGCAGCTTCAATGGGTTCGGCTTTGGTTTTATTTCTGGTAGTATTGATTGCAGGACGTATACGAGACAATGTAGTATTGTTGATTGTAGGGGTTATGATTGGAACCATTACCCTGTCTGTCATTAGTATATGGCAGTATTTTAGTCAACCTGAACAGTTACAGGAATATATACTATGGACATTCGGATCATTGGGCGGGGTAACAGAATATCATTTATATGTACTGACGGGTACAGTAGTAGTGGGGCTGGTATTAGCATTTGCCTCATCCAAAGCATTGAATGTTTTGTTATTAGGTGAAAATTATGCCCGAAGTATGGGCTTGACAGTAGGTTGGGCACGAGCCATTATTCTGGCAAGTACCAGTCTGCTTACTGGTAGTATTACAGCCTTCTGTGGACCTATTGGCTTTATTGGTATCGCCGTACCACAGCTAACACGTTCGTTATTCAATACTTCCAATCATCGGGTATTGATTCCCTGCACTTGCCTGATTGGTACATTGTTAATGCTAGCCTGTGATATTATTGCACATATGCCAGGTAGCCAGACAGTATTGCCGATCAATATAGTGACATCACTGTTGGGTGCTCCTGTTGTGATATGGATTATTGTGACCCGAAGCAATCTAAGAGCATCCTTTGTATGACAGCAAGAAAATCTATACTCACTGCTGTCGATTTGTCAATTGGCTATCGTCTATCTAAAGGGCAAACATATAAAATAGCTGGTCCTTTACAGCTGAACTTATGGCAGGGAGAGCTGGTATGCCTGCTAGGCCCAAATGGGGCAGGTAAGTCTACGCTGATGCGTACACTTGCAGGTCTACATCCTGCGCTGGAAGGTTATATTAGTATTACCAATTTACCATTGTCTGATTTAAAACCCCAGGATTTGGCTCGAAAACTAAGTATGGTACTTACAGAACGAGTAGAAGCAGGAAATCTGACAGTCTATGAACTAGTAGCATTGGGGCGTTACCCCTATACAAGCTGGCTGGGCAATCTCACAGCAGAAGACGTGATCAAGGTATATGAAGCAATGGATGTGATAGGTATAACAGCCTACCAACATCGTTCTATTCAGTACCTGAGCGATGGGGAACGCCAAAAAGTAATGCTGGCCCGTGCCTTGGCACAGGATACGGATATGATTATGCTTGATGAACCAACAGCCCATCTGGATTTACCCAGTCGTGTGGAAATGATGCAATTGCTGCATCAACTGGCAAAGAAAACCCAGAAAGCTATTCTGCTCTCCACTCATGAACTGGACTTAGCATTACAGGCAGCAGACAAAGTATGGATCTTACTACCTGATGGCAGCTTAGAGGTGGGTACACCTGAAGACCTTGTACTCAAAGGAGCCTTTGAATCAGCCTTCGCCCGCAAAGGACTTCACTTTGACCAAACAACAGGAAGCTTTGTATTACATAACGATAGCCAGGGTCCTGTCATTGGACTTAGTGGTCATAAGGATTTGGTATTCTGGACACGTCGCGCACTACAACGGGAAGGTTTTTGTATCGAAACAGACCAGACAAGTGCATATAGAATAGAGGCTTTATTTACTAACAATCAACCTGACTGGACTCTTTATCAGAACGGAATTTCTGTAAAATACAACTCTATGGCTGAAGTGCTAGCTGCACTTCAACTATGGAAAAAACAAATAAGTACAATTACCTGATACTAATTTAAATCAAAAATACCAGTAGAAGCTTGTTTAGCTTTCACATACAGGTGTTTACCTCTTCGATCTGATCAGGTAGACTTAAAAGGGAATCCGGTGCAAATCCGGAGCAGTCCCCGCTGCTGTAATCCTGTTTACAAAGCTTTTGATATACTATGTCACTGTCTGTTATCAGATGGGAAGACAATCAAAAGTCAGGAGAGCCAGAAGACCTGCCTGGATGAAATTTACACCCGCTGAGCTTTCGGGAGAAAAGTACAGTGCATAGTACTCATCATCAATCTATTATTAAGATTGAAGTGATATGCCTGTCCTTGCGTTCAGCTCATTGTTTTTATTCATTTAATTAAATTGAACTGTGAACTTAAGGCTATCTATTATTCTATTTATATTCGCTGTTATTCTGTTTCTTGTAACTGTTCAATCAGGTATTGCTCAACAACAGGTAGCTGATTCTATCCGGTCTTATCAATTAAAAGAAACAGTAGTTACGGCAACCCGTTCTTCTATAGAAAAAGAACGAATCCCTCAGCAAATCGATATTATCTCCCAAAGGGATATTAAACAAACATCCTTTATAGATGCTATAGATCTGGTAAAAAAGAACTCTTCAGTCAGTGTATTGCAGTATCCTGGTTTGCTGGGAGGTGTAAGCATACGGGGATTTCGGCCTCAGTTTAGTGGAATCAATCAACGGACACTGTTACTGATAGATGGTCGCCCGGCAGGTACCGTAAACCTGGCAACCATTGATCCGGGTAGTATTGAACGTATTGAAGTACTTAAAGGACCAGCCTCTGCACTCTATGGAGCTCAGGCAATGGGTGGTGTGGTGAATGTCATTACCCGAAAATCAACAGATAAAATTCACTCTTCTCTTTTGGCAGACTATGGTTCCTATAGTTCCTTACGTATTGGTGGTCAAACGGGAGGCAATCTGACAGAGAAGCTGGACTTTGATTTGTCTTTTCAATCCTTTAGTCGCAATGATGACTATAAAACCGGAAAAGACAACTGGTTGCGCAATGCACTTCATGGAGGTACGGCCATCAAATATTATATAAAACAACCTGCTACTGAAATCAATGACAGCCGTGGTGATGGAATCCGCAGAGATTATACACAACTGAGTTATTATTCGGGTTCACTACGGGCAGGTTATCAGCTTACTTCCAACTGGCGTCTGGATGTTCGGGGAGAACGTTTTCTGGCACGTGGTATAGAATCACCTAGTGACATTGAATATGGAAATACCCAGCCTAGTACCAAAGACATTGGTCGGGCAAATGGCGAAGTAAGTCTGGCTGGCACAATGGGCATTCACCAGCTTAGCCTAAAGGGGTATACTGCTCAGGAAACATCTGATAATTATACACTCGAAAATAATGGTGTAAAAATACCACCTTATCGTTCTTACCAAAGTCAATCTTCCTGGAAGGGAATACAGGTAAAAGATGTACTGAAACTAGGTATTCATCAACTTACTCTGGGTATAGACTATACCAGTGTATCTATTCAAACACATTCCTATTCCAATGATACGACAGAAACAAGACCTTACAGTCCTAACTATGCATTACGCTCAACAGCCATTTATGCACAAGGTCAGTTTTTCTTCCTGAGTAACCGCCTGACAGTAACGCCAGGCCTCCGGTTTGACAGAATTACATTTGATGTAAAAACGACTCCACTTCTTACTACCTATACGCCAGGCAAAGAAACCAATCCTTTTCTCAGTCCAAGTTTGGGTGCACAATACCAGATTATCGAACCACTGAAAGTACATGCAACTATTGGTCGTGCGTTTGTGACTCCGGATGCCTATCAGGTAGCTGGATTTTCTCAATCAGGTAGTAATAAATCTGTTGCGATTACCCAAGGCAACCCAGATCTGACCAATGAAAACAGCATCACCTGGGATGCAGGAATCCGATTTGTTAAACCTGCTATTGGACTTACTGCAGATATCACCTATTTCTCTACAGTAGTACAAGATCGTATTACAAGTCGTACTACTCGTTATACAACACCTGAATTTACTACCAGTGGAGATACAGTCAAATCCCGAACAACCTATGTAAACGCGAATAAAGGTGAGATACGCGGTCTGGAAGCAGAGGTAGCCTATGACTTTGGGGCATTGAAAGAGTATGCTTACTCATTGCGTGTATTTGCAAACGCTACTTCGATCTCCTATGCAAAGGAAATCACCGTAGCCACAGATGGTACTACAACTCGCAAAGACATTTACAATGTAGCATCGCTTACTATGAATTACGGTATTGAATACAATAACCTCAAAGGTGCTTCTTTACGACTCAGTGGACGTTATGTCGGTCATCGAAAGGATACAGACTATAATGATTTGTTATATCCGGAAATTCAGTATCCGGTCTTTATGGTGATTGATATGGCAGCATCTTATACCTATGCCCATCAGCACACAATAAGTCTGCTGGTAAACAATCTCACAGACGAAAACTACTATGAAAAACGAGGCTATAATATGCCAGGCAGAAATTTCACATTGCGTTACAGTTTTACCTTCTAATATAGAATTAAAGTTATAAGAGAATGGTAATCAATCTCTTATAACTTTACTATTAAATTTCACAAAATCATGAAAATATATACACGTAAAGGAGACAAAGGTACTACAGGACTTTTCGGAGGCAAGCGTGTGGACAAAGACGATGTCCGCGTTGAATGTATTGGCACACTGGATGAAGTTAATTCAACTATTGGGCTACTTCGTGTCAAACTAGGTTCTGAGCATGAGTGGCAGGCAAATCTGCATAAAATTCAGAAAGATATGATGGATATGATGTCACATCTGGCCCGCCCTTCGGATACAAAAAAAGTAAACACGAATCCTATACCTGAGGATGGCGCTGAGTTTTGTGAGAACTGGATTGATGAGTTAGAATCAAAGATGACCTCTCCGTCAGACTATTTTTTACTACCAGGTGGTAATGAGATCTCCGCTTTGTGTCATATGGTCCGTACCCAGATGCGTCGTGGTGAACGTAGCCTCACATCATTAATTAAAACAGATGAGGTACATGAGGCAATACCTGCCTATATCAACCGGCTATCTGACTTGTTTTTTACATTAGCCAGAGCTGAAATGGACAAAGCAGGAGTAGCAGAAGAAAAATGGCAATTATTCCTATACAAACGCTTTAAAGATAAAGCCTAATGATCAGGAAAAGTCCAACAGGAATATATTTCTGTAAGACACCTTTTATTCGGAACAATTCTCCAAATTGGACAGACCCCAGTATATCTTTTGGAATTTCTTTCTTTTTATTGTTTTTTTCTCTTTTTGAAAAGAGAAAAAAACAATACTTTTGTACCCATCTTTGTGTCCAATAAACTCTCGTATCAGGTAACATATTAAGCAGTTATACACTTCTAATCCTTCTTCGATATACTTATATCAAATAAGCGTAAACATACTTGCATTATCAGGAGAATCCAATTCTCTGAATCTATCTGATGTTTTCACTAAACTGTTGCATTTTTATGCAATGAATATTCCTGTATAGTATGTATGAATTCACTTCATTCATATAAGATAATGCGCACTTTACTAGTAAGTTATAGTGAAAAAATATAGTTGAATCCGAACTTTATTTCGGATAAATTTAAGACCCCGTTATTTAGTAAATCTAATCATACTCAACATCACACAAACAAAACAATGGTTTAATCCTATGACTAAGCAACTGAGTAGACAGTTAATTACATTGGAGCAGTGGCAGGATATTTTTCCTACACAATGGCGCAGAATCCAACATCGTAAATTGGATCATATGTGTCAAACGGTTGAAAATTTCTACAAGCAGACTCTCGATATAAGACTGCTGTTTGATAAAGATGGTCAATCCACCTTTTTCCGAAACGTATACTATCAGGACGCATCTATCAAGGTAGGAGATATTACTCTACGTTTGGAAGCAAGATCAGGCGGCTATCAATTAGGAAAGGATCCTGTTAGAAAGCTATCTGATTTTATTCAGGCTCTTACTGCTCAAACTGGAAATACACTTCAGTGGCAGGATGAAGTATGGGATGTGCTGGAAAAACGTAAAAGTCGTATTGAACAGGCATCATCCAAATAAAATTATTCTCTATCAAAAATCGGATCAAGGTTGCTTATACAATCTGTTGTTTGACATTTTAATTTGTAAATGATTCATTATACAATAACAATGTAAAGGATCTGCTTTAAAAAGGATTAAAAGTATAGAAAATAAGCCTTGCCTGGCATTCACCGGACAAGGCTTATTTTCTATACTTTTTTTTCTTTACTTTACAGAAGTATCTGAGAAACAAATATACAATCAGTATCTGTTTTATTATTTTTCCATCCGGTTTCTTCAATCAGACGCGGAGAGTGACAAAGACATACTTTATCAGGCAAATCCATTCCATATTGTTTACCTTATCATTTATATAATGGAGGCAGCTCTGCATTTCTCCAAAAGAATAACACTATTTGTTAGAATACTGGCAAGTATTACCATTGTACTTGCTATTCTTGGTCTCATAGGCTGGCTATTTAACTACTTACCTCTACGTACTTTCTTAATCAGCAATGCTGTAATGAAAGTCAATACAGCAATTTTACTGATTTTAGCAGCAGGTAACCTTATTCAGATGGCAGGTAAGAGACCTTATTTCTGGCTAGTGCTTCTTTTGTCCGGAATTATTGTACTGATTAGCATTGCCATTATGCTTGAACACTGGCACATTCTTGCATTGAATCTGGATGAGTTGCTGGGAACTGATTCCAAAATAGGTTCCTCCTCTCCAGGCAGAATATCCATTGCAGGCGCAATCTGTTTTTTCTGTATTGGAATAGCCTTTCCCTGTTTTATTTACAAAAGGTATAGGGCAGGCCATATACTTTCCATTATTGTATTTTTGACTGGCTACCTGATCTTTCTGGGACATCTGTTTCAGATCAATGACTATTACGATTTCAAAAGCTATTCGGCTATGTCTGTGCATAGCAGTTTTGCATTTCTGTGTCTAGCCCAAGGGCTCCTCCTTTTATATCCTCAACATGGCATTGTATCTATCGTTACAGGTCCTTATCTGGGTAATCTGATGGCCCGTTATGTATTTGGTATTGCGATGCTAGGAGTTCCACCCATTATTGTACTCTATCTGTACGGACTCAATCAGAACATATATACTCCTGCCATGGGAGCGTTGTTTATCCTGATATTCTTTTTTACTACTATTTTCCTAATCTATCATTTTATTTTTTCCAAGGTAAACCGCTTGGATCAGGAACTTCACAAAAGATATGAACAATTATTGTTAGGAGAAGAACTGAGTCAAGTTGGAAGTTATGAGACTGAGTATAAAAATTTTACTTTTCGAGGCACTCCACAACTTTACCGCATCTTTGGCTGGCCAACTGTACTAGCCTATACAGACAGCTCTCTGGATCTTTTGTATAAGATTATTCATCCGGATGATGTAGAGCGTGTCAGGATAGTTGTGGACAAGGCCCTTAAAGAGATTGCCCCCTATAGCATAAATTACAGAGTAATCCTTCCGGATGGGCAACTAAAATATATTTATATCAAGGCTCGTGTATATAAAAATCAGGATGGTATTTTATGTGCAAAAGGCACTGCGATGGATGTAACAGTGACCAAACAACAGGAGGCTCAATTACAGGAACTTAACCGTGAGCTAACCTTGCGAAATGAAGCAATACAATCTACCAATGAAGAATTACAGGTGATGAGTGAGGAACTAAGTTTAAGTAATGGAGCCTTACGGGTAAGCAATGAAGAACTAACAGCGTTAAAAGCAGATCTTGAGTTTAAAGTTTCTGAACGAACAGCACATCTGGAAAGAACACTTTCCGAACTGAAACAGAGAAATGAGGAACTGGATCAGTATGTATATAAAGTATCACACGACATCCGCTCTCCGGTAGCCTCTATTGCAGGTCTCCTTAGTTTGATAGAGGCAGAATCTGATCTGGAGAAGAAACACCAGTATATTCAGCTCATAGGTAATCGGGTAGATAGGCTTGAAGAATTTATCAACTCAATCCTGAACCATTCTCGTAGTTTGTTTAATGCACTGGAGTATAAACCCGTTTCCCTAAACAAAATAATTCAGCAATGTCTACACGAACTGGAATATTATCCTGGCTTTGACCAAGTTCAGGTTGTCATTGATATGCCAGCATCAGACATCATTCAAAGTGATGAACTTCAGTTATTAATTATCTTTAAAAACTTATTATCTAATGCCATCAAATACCACAATCCCCGTACTGAAAGCAAAGTATGGATATGTGTGAGTTATACAGATGAGTATACAAACATTCAGATACAGGACAATGGAATAGGCATTGCGCCGGAATATCTGGGAAAAATATTTCAAATGTTTTTTCGTGCTACCCAACGAGCAGATGGGTCAGGGTTGGGCCTTTATATCGTGCGACAGGCAGTGGACAGACTTCATGGAAAAATTACAGTACAGAGTGAAGAAGGCAATGGCACAAAGTTTACTATTGTCCTGCCAGTTGCTCATGCAAACTCCTGAGAGGAGATAGCGGTACCAGAATCTACCTCTAAATCGAGGAAATTACCTACTAATTATATTTTTTCTTTGAAAATCCTGTAGTAAGTTCTAATTTTCGCCCGCCAAAATAGTATCTCGTTAAGCAGAGAGAGTTCAATATTTTGTATCACCAATTTAACCTTGATCATGACTTTTATTGAAGAAATCAGAGCCAGACAAATTCTGGATTCCCGTGGCAATCCTACTGTAGAAGTGGATGTAATCACTGCAAATGGAAAATTAGGCCGTGCGGCTGTACCATCAGGAGCATCTACGGGAACCCACGAGGCCGTAGAATTGCGCGATGATGATAAAAAAGTATATGTGGGCAAAGGTGTATTGAAAGCCGTTGCCAATGTAAATGAAATTATTGCAGAAGAACTGACTGGTTATTCTGTATTTGAACAAAATATGCTGGACCAACTGATGTTGGAACTGGATGGCACTCCTAACAAAGGTAAATTGGGAGCTAATGCCATTCTGGGCGTTTCTCTGGCTATTGCCAAAGCAGCAGCACAGGAAGCAGGCTTACCACTGTTCCGTTATCTGGGTGGTGTAAATGCCAATACTCTTCCTTTACCAATGATGAACATCCTGAATGGAGGTAGCCATGCGGATAACTCCATCGACTTTCAGGAATTTATGATTATGCCTGTAAAAGCCGAGACCTTCTCTGAGTCTTTACGTATGGGTGTAGAAGTATTCCATAACCTGAAGAAAGTATTGAAGGATAAAGGAATGAGTACTAACGTAGGAGATGAAGGTGGTTTTGCTCCTAATATCCCTTCTAACGTAGGTGCTATTGAAGTAGTATTACAGGCTATTGAGAAGGCCGGTTACAGACCAGGTGAAGATATCTTCATCGCACTGGACGCAGCCAGCTCTGAGTTCTATGATGCAGACAGCAAAACATATCACTTCAAAAAATCTACAGGAGAAAAACTGACGTCTTCTCAGATGGCTAACTACTGGAAAGAGTGGGTTGATAAATATCCTATCCTTTCCATTGAAGATGGTATGGCAGAAGATGACTGGGCAGGCTGGAAAGAACTGACAGACTTGACTGGTAAAAAAATCCAGTTAGTGGGTGACGATTTATTTGTAACAAACGTAACTCGTCTGCAAGATGGTATCAATCAGGGCGTTGCTAACTCTATTCTGGTTAAAGTAAATCAGATTGGTTCATTGACTGAGACTATCAATGCGGTAAATCTGGCAAAACGCAATAAATATAAGAGTGTAATGTCACACCGTTCCGGAGAAACAGAAGACAGCACTATCGCAGATCTTGCAGTTGCTCTGAATACTGGTCAAATCAAAACGGGTTCAGCATCTCGTTCTGATCGGATGGCAAAATACAATCAATTGTTACGTATCGAAGAAGAACTGGGCAATACAGCTTATTTCCCAGGCATCAACTTTTAATTTATTGTTACTGGCTACAGGTATTCTACCTTGTAGCCAGTATTTCTCAGAGCTTCGTGTTGTAGATTATTGTTCTATGCCTGTTAAACTCCCCCCCTTTACCCGCAACTTTTATTTTGCTACCTCTGCGGTCTTCCTTGTATGGATGCTGTTATTTGATACCAATGACATGATTTCTCAGTTCAAACTCTGGAGACAGACAGTTGAACTGGAAGAACAAAAAAAACACTATGTAAAAGAAGTATTAAAAGTAAAGAAAGAACGTGAAGAGTTGATGGGAAGTCCCCGATTGCTTGAAAAGTTTGCACGGGAACGCTATCTAATGAAAAAGAATACAGAAGATGTCTTTGTTATTGTAGAAGAAAAGGAATAATCTTACCTAACAAGCACTATAAGCCCTCTTACTTTTATCTATAAGTAAGCTAGACAAGACAATCCTATTACCCCACTCTTTTGAAGAGGCATATATAGTCCAATCAATACCCTAAATTTAGTTTTACTTATCGAGCAACTGTGTTATCCGCATTCTCCAAACTTACATTTTTAAGCCATTCAGGAGGAGGAGTATTACGGTTTGTGCGCTTTTGCAGAGATTGTCTCTTATCAGATTTAACGGACTGATCCTTGTATGACCTTCCGATCAGTAATAACGTAAAAAGTAAAAAAATACCAGATAAGAAGAACAGATTTGTATTTTTTCTTTCCATAATGGTTTCTAAAATCATACATTTGCTTGAAATGTGGCGCAAGGTAAATAGAAATACTGAAAAAAAGATTGCAAATCAACAAAAAACTGTCTCTGATAATATATTTAAGTAATAAATAATTATTAGCAAGTTTGTAGTGAAACAGGTGGAAAACCAGCTATATCCCTTGTCTCATCCAGCGATGTTTTATTCATGGTAAAAATATTATTTGTTTGTCTAGGAAATATATGCCGTTCTCCTCTTGCAGAAGGCATCTTTAACCATCTTGCTTTGAAAAAAGGCTTGCAGAACGTTCTTATTAGTCGTTCAGCGGGTACTGCTGATTATCATATTGGCGAACCTGCCGATCGTCGCACCATTAAGGTAGCACGTAAGCATGGTATTGAGATCCACCACGCGGGAAGTCAGCTCAGTGAGAATGACTTTCAGGAATATGATTATATTGTGGCAATGGATCATTCAAATTATCTAAATATTACACGGCATCCAGGCTATATTTCCAGTCGGGCAGTAGTAGTGATGATGCGAAATTTTGATACAGCAGCCTCAGATCTCAATGTCCCTGACCCATACTTTGGTAGTATGGATGGTTTTGAGCGGGTATATCATATGTTGATGAAGGCCAATGAAGGCTTTATTGAGTTTCTGGTTGAGAAACATCATCTCAATAAAACTTCAGGAGAACAATAGCTTTCTTACTATCCTCTTCAGCTAAACATATTCTGGCTTATGGATTTTCGTGGTTTACATGAAGAGTATATTCAATTTTTGGAGACAATCTTTTTTACAACCCTTGGTAAGGAAGTGTCCATATTGGAGTATCAGTTTCTATCTGGTGGATGTATCAATCAAACTATACAGGCAACTACCAGTGCCGGGACTTTTTTTGTTAAGTGGAATGAAAGCATGGAGGAGGATTTTTTTGCTTGTGAAGCAAAAGGATTAACTCTATTAAAAGAAGCCGGAGAAATATCTGTTCCAGAAGTGATAGGATATGGTCAAAACGGACAAAAAACCTATCTGATACTGGAGTTTCTGCCCTTCACGTACGCCAAAAGTAACTATTGGGCAGATCTTGGAACTTCTCTGGCCCGTTTGCACACACATTCTCAACCAGAATTCGGACTTTCCTACCCCAACTATATTGGGTCACTCCCACAAACGAATACTGCCTATACCAATGGAGTTGACTTTTTTATAGAGTGTCGTTTAAAGCCACAAGTGGGCCTGGCAGTTTATAATCAACTTATGCCTCAGACACTCTATACTAAATTTCAACATCTTTACACCCGATTGCCAGATATCTTTCCAAACGAAAAACCGGCACTTCTTCATGGAGATCTCTGGCATGGCAATGTGCTGATTGGTAAAGATGGTTATGCCACCCTTATAGATCCTGCAGTGTACTATGGTAACAGAGAAGCCGAAATCGCTTTTACGTATCTATTTGGAGGTTTTGAGCCTGATTTTTACGATGCTTATGTTGAAGCTACTCCATTAGAACCAGGCTTTACAGAACGTAAAGCTATTTATAACCTGTACCCGCTTCTGGTACATTTGAATTTGTTTGGCTCTGGCTATCTTTCTGGAATAGAACAAACCTTACAACCCTTCTGAAAATCTTTTTCCGATAAAATAGTTGTATTCCGACAGCTAAAATTACCATAAAACATACAAGCTGAAGGTATTAGTTTCTATTAATACCCACACGAATTTCATTTCAGGTGTGGATTGCAATATTCTGAGAACCAGCAAAAAATAATCGACGGTTTCTTCTTGCAAAACCTCTGTTTTTTTCTGTAACTTTTCCCGCTTTTTATTCTACACTCATTTTAACCACTATGAAACAAAACATTGGTGCCCTCTGGATGTTGGGCGTCATTTTTCTGCTTATTTCCTGCAGGGGCAATAAAGTAGAGATTAACGGACGCAACTTTCAGGATGAGATTGCCCAGCAACAAAATCTCATATTTACTTTCTCTCATGATCTGGTAGGTGACACTCTGATAGACAAATGGGATACTACTCACTACATTGAATTTGAACCACATGTGCGTGGCAAATTCAAATGGACAGCCCCTAATGAGTTGTCGTTCTCTCCTGATGCAGGCTTTGCACCCAGCACTGACTATGAAGCCAAAGTAACTGATGATCTCACCAGCCACATAAAGACGCTGGATAAAGAGAAACAAGAAAAATTGTCAGTTGGAAGTATTGAGCCCATTAAGTTTCATACACCATATCTGAACCTGGCAGGAACAGATATGTACTGGGTGAAAAATAGTGAGGGAAATACAGAACTACGTTTTAATGTCAATTTCAACTATCGGGTCAACCCTATGCAATTGGGAAGCCTGTTAGCTATGAATATTGATGGCAAGAATGTTACAGCCAAAGTTTTGAGCACTGAAATTGCCTCTGCTATTCCGGTAGCAGTAGTACAAGGTGGTGCAAACTTTGACAAGAAATCTGTTCAGCTTACTATCCGGGAAGGCTTAAAATGCGCTGAGAGTGCTTATACAACACCGAAACCACTGGAATTTAAAACAGAAGCACCAGACAAAAGCGATTTTCAGGTAGTACAGGTGCTCAATGAATATGAATATGAAAAAGGAGTGATTCGGGTGTATACTAATCAAACTGTAGAGGAAGGAGATATCCAACGACACATTACTCTCTCTCCATCTGCCAGCTTTACCATTGAAAAACAGGATTATGGATTTGATATCAAGGGTAGTTTTAAAGAAGGTAATTATGATTTGATTATTTCCAAACGGCTTAGAGGTATTTTCGGAGGATCACTCAAAGAAGATTTTACTCAGGTAGTTGTATTCGGAGAAATGAAGCCAACCATTGCCTTTACACATAAAAAATCCATCTATCTATCCAGTAAAGGTAGTAAAAACATAGGTGTACGTATTATCAATGTGCCAAAGATTGAGGTTAAGATCTTTAAGGTATATGAGAATAATATCAATGCCTTCTTTAACCAGAACAGCTATGACTATTCCTATGAATATGAATCTGATTATGGTCCTTCGTATTATTTTGATGAATATGCTAGTCCATATGGAGACATTGTCTATGAGAAGAAGATCCTGACTAATACACTACCTAAGGGCAATGGCGTCCACTTATTAAATCTGGACTTTGCCCAGTTTGATGATTTCAAGGGTATCTATATTGTGAAAGTGCGTTCAGATGATGAACAATACCTGCAAGCCACACAATTGGTCTCTATTTCAGATATTGGCTTTATGGTTAAGGAAACGCCTGACGAAGTGTATGTATTTGCCAATTCGATTCTTTCCGCTCAACCGATGACAGGAGTTAAGGTGAATCTGGTAAGTACTAATAATCAGGTATTGGCAACAGGAGAAACAGATGGAGATGGAGTAGCCAAGTTTGCAGACATCCGGAAAAAGTTTCCCAAATTCAGCATTGGGATGATTACGGGTACTGTCGATAAAGATTTCAATTATTTGCTCTTTAGTCAGACTTCTGTAGGTACTTCCCGTTATGAAGTAGGGGGTATTCATGAAAATCTGTCAGGCTATCAGGCTTTTATTTATGGTGATCGGAATATATATCGTCCGGGAGAAACCATCAATCTGAATACTGTAATCCGGGATGGCAAATGGAAAAGTGCAGGTAACATTCCGGTTAAAGTCCGGATTGTTCTTCCTAACGGCAAAGAATACATTACCCAGAAAGGCACACTTAATGATCAGGGTGCATTCTTAACCTCTGTAAAACTTCCGGTTAGCGCCATTACCGGAACCTACAATGCAGAGGTGTATACATCCAATGATGTATTGCTTACCAGCCGTTCCATGAGTATTGAAGAATTTATCCCTGATCGCATCAAGGTAACAGTTAAGACCAGCAAGCCTTTTGTAAAATCAGGAGACGAGCTTATGGCAACAGCTACTGCAGTAAACCTGTTTGGTCCTCCGGCAGCTAACCGCTCCTATGAAATGGCCTTTAACCTGACAAAGAAATACTTCTCTGCTAAAGAATATCCAGACTATATCTTCTCTCCTGCCAGTGAAAAACCTTTCCGTTTTGAACAGGATGTGCGCCAGGGTACTACCAATGACGAAGGTATTGCAGAAGAGTCCTTTACTATACCAGAAGATTTTCAGGATATAGGGGTACTGGAAGGAAGCATATTTACCACTGTATTTGATGAAACCGGACGACCAGTAAACCGTGTCAGCCGCTTTGATGCCTATACTCAGGATGTGTTCTATGGAATGAAACTGGCAGATTCGTATGTAAATACAAAAGAACCCGTACAACTACCACTGATTGCTGTAAACAAAGATGGTAAAGCATTGCAAGGTGTAAAAGCGCACTTGCAGGTAGTAAAGTTAAACTGGCAAACTGTATTACAAAAAAATGATTATGGACAGCTTAGCTATGTATCGCAAAAGAAAGAACAGGTACTGATAGATCGTTCTATTACCATCAATGGCACAAGCACCAACTTTAGTTTTGTACCAAGCGTATCCGGAGAATACGAAGTTCGCCTGATGCGGCCAGGTGCAGAAAACTATATCTCAACAGAACTCTATGCGTACGGATGGGGAATGACAGCCAATACTTCATTTGAAGTAAACCGTGAAGGACAAATTACTATTGAGACAAATAAAACGGCCTATCAGGTGGGTGAAACAGCCGAAGTGTTGATGAAAACACCATTCCCTGGCCGGATACTGGTGAGTGTAGAACGCAATCGTGTGTTTGAGTACTACTACGTCAATACAGACAAACGGTCGGCTAAAATCAGCATCCCAATAAAAGCAGACCATCTGCCTAACATGTATATTTCGGCTACTCTGATCAAGCCACTGGATGATGGCGCAATGCCATTGACAGTAGCCCATGGCTATGCAGGAATAACAGTAGAAGATCCGGATCGTAAAATGCCTGTTGAGATTGTGGCCTCTGCCCAGTCTCGTTCGCAAACAAAGCAGACGATTACAATTAAAACCCGTCCGAATGCGGAAGTTACGCTGGCTGTTGTAGATGAGGGTATTCTTCAGTTAACCAACTACAAAACACCTGACCCACATGGTTATTTCTTCCAGAAGCGGGCGTTAGAAGTAAATGCATACGACTTGTATCCACAATTGTTCCCTGATCTGAGAGTAAGCAAAAGCAGTGTGGGTGGGGATGGTGCTGGTCTGGAAAAACGTGTCAACCCCTTAACTAACAAGCGGGTAAAACTGGTATCCTTCTGGAGTGGCAAACTTACGGCTGATGGTAGTGGAGAAATCACCTATACGATTGATGTACCTCAGTTTTCAGGAGATCTGCGCATCATGGCAGTTGCTTATAAGGATGATGCATTTGGTTCTGCTAACATCAATATGAAAGTAGCAGATCCAGTAGTCATCAGTAGTTCGCTGCCACGATTCTTTAGCCCTGGTGACCAGTTGGAAATGCCGGTAACATTGAGCAATACGACAAATAAAGCAGGCAGCCTGACAGCTAAAGTAAAAGTAACAGGTAATTTATCTGTAGAAGGAGAAGCATCTCAAACTGTCAATGTAGGTCCTAATAGCGAAGGCCGTGTAACTTTTGCGATCAATGCAAAAGATGCTGTTGGTGCCGGACAGGTGATTGTGGAAGTAAATGGATTAGGAGGAACCTATACTGAGAAGAATGATATTACTATCCGTCCGATTCAGTCATTGCTTAAACGTAATGGCTCGGGTGTAGTGGCAGGTAGTACTAAAAACTTCAATCTGACTACTGATTTTATTCCTTCAACCACTACTGGTAAGCTGGTAGTGTCCCGTTCACCGTTGGTACAGTTTGCCGATGATCTGGATGAATTGTTGTGGTATCCATATGGTTGTGTAGAACAAACGACCTCTACAGCATTCCCTCAGCTCTATTTTGCAGAACTGAGCAAATCGCTTTCCAAAGGCAAAGCCAATGCCACACAAACATCTGTAGCCAACTACAATGTTCAGGAAGCCATAAACCGACTGCAAACATTTCAGATGTATAACGGAGGATTAAGCTACTGGCCGGAAGGTGGACAGGCAAGCTGGTGGGGAACAACCTATGCAGCTCACTTCCTGATTGAAGCCCAACGTGCCGGATTTGATGTGAGTGAGACATTCCTGGATAAAATCCTTTCTTTCTTGCAACAGAAAGTAAAGCAGAAAGACCTGGAGGAATATTTCTATTACAATGCATCTAACACACGTCAAACTAAACAGATTGCGCCAAAAGAGATTGCTTATTCCTTGTATGTACTGGCCTTAGCCCGTCGTCAGGATGTACCTACCATGAATTACTACAAGGCAAGTAAGGCATTGCTTGCCATTGACTCACGCTATCTGTTGGCAGCAGCTTATCAGATGTTAGGTGATGGTACTTCTGCTAAAAACATTGTTCCGTCAGCTTTTTCAGGAGAGCGATCTGTACAGGCTCTTGGTGGTAGCTTCTATTCTTATATTCGTGATGAGGCGATTTCATTGAATGCACTTATTGACAGCGATCCTAAGAACCTGCAAATCCCGATAATGGCAAAACATTTGTCAGAACAGATGAAGCAGAAATCATATATGAATACACAGGAACGTGCCTTTGGCTTACTGGCTCTGGGTAAATTGGCGAAAGGCTCTAATGCTGCCAATGTAACGGGAGAAGTAAAAGCAGGTAATACATCATTAGGAGAAGCAGGCGAACAGGATCTGGTAGCCAGCAAGGGTGTAATTAATCAGACTATCAGTATATCACCGAATGGTTCGGGTAGCTTGTATTACTTCTGGCAAGCAGAGGGATTAACCCGAAGCAGCACAGTGAAAGAAGAAGATAGCTTTCTGCAAGTACGTAAAACATTCTATGACCGCTTTGGCAATCCTATCTCTGGCAATTCATTCAAACAGAATGATATGGTAGTGATTAAGATAACTCTGGCAACAACAGATGGTTCTACTGTACCCAATGTGGTCATTACAGATATGTTACCCGCTGGATTTGAAATTGAAAATCCACGCATCTCAGAAGTACCGTCCATGAACTGGGCAAAGGATGTCACCAATCCTGAATATTCGGATATCCGTGATGACCGGATTAATCTGTTTGCTACAGCAACCAGCTATCCACGGAACTATTATTATGTAGTGCGGGCTGTTTCTACAGGAACCTTCCGTATGGGCCCTGTACAGGCTGACGCTATGTACAATGGTGAATATCATTCCGTAAATGGAGCTGGACAGATTAAAGTAGTGAGTCGCACAAATGATTCGGATAGTACAGGTAATTAATCCTTCCGATAAATCTGCTCTTTACACAAACAGGCAAGTCAATTATGATTTGCCTGTTTGTTTTTTAAGGAAGTTATTATTTATATATCTTAGACCACCTTATGAATTAAAACAGGTTATGTAGTCTATGAAAGGAGAAACCAACCAGAATGCACTTCATCTTATCAAATTCATTTATTTAACTCCATTATTACTATTGCCATTCTTATCTCAGGCTCAGAATATATATCCTCAAAATCATAAAAAAGCGGACAGTTTATTTTATTGGGCTAACGCTACTCTTAAATGGATGTTACCACCTCCAGATACAGCTATTACAATAGCTATCCAGGCTTATACAAAGGCGATTCAATATGATACAACTCATTGGTCAGCTTATCGAAACCGAGCCAGACTTTACCTCCAGAGAAGCGAATATCTGAAAGCTATTAATGATCTTACTAACAGTTTATGTTATGCCCCTCCTGGCCACACAGAACTTCATTCTATGTTAGCAGAAGCATACTATCATACTGAAGATTATAAAGCAGCAATTATAGAGTGGGCAATCTCCATAGAAGATCTCCCTAATGTCGAGAGCTTCTGGATAGGACTAGCTAAATCCTATTGGAAATTAGGTCAACGTCAGAAAGCATGTGTGTATTTTCAAAAAGCTGTTGCTATTGATAAAAGAGCACTGGAAGATAAAGGATTTCTGGAATGCAACTGACCTTATTCTACTATTTTCAGCCCAGTCCAATACCATAGTAGTATTGCCAGCCCTGCTAGTATTACTCCAACTACACTGTATTTAATACTTGTACTAACTATCTCCTTCCTCTCAAATACCACTGCTAGTTCAGGTTGTCCGGGAGGGTACAGCATCTGTATTCGTTGTCCTACTAAATAGTTTCTATACTCACTTCCATATAATGTAAAAGCCATCGTTTGATTTGATCCGATTTCAAATTCAGCAACAGGTACAGTGTATTCTCCTCCTTCGCGATCGGCAGTATCGCCATTCCAGCTGGCATTCACGACTTTTGTTATTTGTGCCTCTACCCTACTATATGTTTTCGCTTTTCGTATCCATCGTATCTGTGCCAGAGCGACAAGAAATGCTGCCACACTTCCAACTATACATATCCCAAAGAGAACGATTACAACCATAAAAAAGTAGAACAGATAAAACAGTATTGACACTAAATAAAGGGGAATTTCTCATTTTCAGAAATTTTCAGATTATCTATTGTAAATACAGAATGCAATCTGTCGCCATCATTTCTTCTGGAACCAGCTTTTTATTGTTTTTCCCGTTGTGTTAAGGAATTTCTTGATTCCATTCTCTTTCTTCTCCTCTTCACCAATCAGATAGGCATATGGTTGTAAAGACTCTACATTGTCACAAACAATTTTTGTAATGCCTAACAACGGAATGGCCAGGATCATGCCGGGTATCCCCCACACCATCTCCCCTGCTACCAATCCCACAATGGTAAACAAGGGGTTGATATTTACAGCGGAACCCACAATCAGAGGTTCCAATATATATGATTGTATAAACTGTACCAATCCATAGGTAATCAGAATCCCTATAATAGTATTGGTATTACCTCCCTGCACCAGAGACATAACAATGGTAAGTGTGGTACCCGTCAGATTTCCAACAAAAGGAACGATTTCCAGAATACCACAGAGTATAGCAAAAAAGAGAGCATTCTTTACTCCCACGACGGTAAACCCGATCCCATACATCACCCATAGAGACACAACCATCATAGAAAGTCCGCTCAAATACTTTTGTGTCACCTGTTGCACATTATTTACAATTTCAAGTGCTTTGGGTTCTTCCTTCTTCGGAACCAATCGTATAATAAAGCCTTTCAATCTGCTGCGGAAACAGATAAGCAGGAAGATATACACCAGTACCAGAATAGTATCTGTCAACACACCACCTAATCCGGCAAGGAAACCAGTGACAAGAGAAGCAAGTTTTCCAGGAGAAGAAGCCTGTTGTTCTTTGATCATTTTTTCCTGTTTATCAGGTGAAATACCCAACTGATCTGTAATAAGCTGCTGAACCTGATGGTATCGTTCGGTGACCTGCTTTTCAATCTGAGAAGTATTTTTGGCAAGATCAGATACCTGCAAGCTGATCAGAAAAAAGATCAATGCAAAAAAACCTACCAGTAGCAATATCGAAAGTACAATTGCAACAACTTCATGAATACCTTTATCTCTTAGCCATTTTGTAAAAGGCAATAAGAGCATAGCCAGTAATGCAGCAAATGTCAAAGGTATCAGGAAAGGTCTTGCATAGACCAGAATAACAACAATCAACACTAGGATTGCCAGTATACTAACTGTTTTGGTTAATCGTGGATAATTATTCATACCGAGTAGAAATAAATCTATCTCAGAAATAAGTATACCAGGCTGTAGTATAAATAGAGTTTCTACATTTTGGGTATGTTTTCACCATATATCTCTGTCTTCCTTTCTACACATTCTTCCTGAATATCCTATTTCCCTACAACAACTTACAGGACGGTAATTATTCTAAAGTTACATTTTCTACTCCAAACAGATCAAGAAACAATACTAACCCAAATACACTCGTATGAAAATTAAAAACACAGAAGGTCTTACCGTACAGGATATTCTAGGAGAAATTCAATATGGAGGCAAATTTGTATACTTCGAATTTACAGTCTCCATTCTTGTTATGACATTTAAGAAACCTACTGATATCTATTTTATCAGAAGTGGCGAATCCCATTGGGGGAAAAGTCTCCCATTTACCCTACTTTCTTTATTTCTTGGCTGGTGGGGATTCCCCTGGGGCATTATCTACACTCCAATGGCTTTAATTACAAACTTATCAGGAGGTAAAGATGTAACTCAACAGGTTTTACAATCCATTTCAAGTTCACCCGTAGATTCTATAAACTAGCATACAAAACCTTACTTAAAGTATTTCCATAAATGAAAAAAGCGTATGATAATCATACGCTTTTTGAGTATATATTGTAATTATACCAGCTTTTTATAACGGATGCGATGAGGAGTAATATCACCAAGACGTTTTCTCTTGTTCTCTTCGTATTCAGAGAAGTTTCCTTCAAACCAGTATACCTGTGAATCTCCTTCAAAAGCCAGGATATGTGTACAGATACGATCCAGGAACCAACGGTCGTGAGAAATAATTACAGCACAACCTGCAAAGTTTTCCAGACCTTCTTCAAGCGCACGCATGGTGTTTACATCCAGATCGTTGGTAGGTTCGTCAAGCAACAGCAGATTACCACCATCTTTCAATGTCATTGCCAGATGTACTCGGTTGCGTTCTCCCCCTGACAGGGCACCTACTTTCTTTTCCTGATCATTTCCGGTAAAGTTAAAGCGACTCACATAGGCACGGGAGTTTACCATACGTCCGCCTAACATCATCTGCTCTGTACCTCCAGTAATAGTCTCAAATACACTTTTAGTGGGGTCCAGTTTGTCATGTTCCTGATCAACGTAGGCAATTTTTACTGTATCTCCTACTTCAAATGTACCTGCATCTGGTTTCTCCTGATTAGTTATCAGTTTGAATAAAGTTGTCTTACCAGCACCATTAGGTCCAATGATCCCTACAATTCCTGCCTGAGGTAAAGAAAAATTCAGGCTTTCAAATAACAGTTTATCACCAAACGATTTAGCCACATTCTGAACCTCAATCACTTTTGCACCTAACCGTGGTCCTGGCGGGATAAACAGTTCCAGTTTATCTTCTTTCTGTTTTGCCTCTTCACCAAGCAGTTTATCATATGCCTGCAAACGAGCTTTGGATTTAGCTTGTCTTGCTTTTGGTGCCATACGTACCCAGTCCAACTCACGTTCCAGCGTTTTCTGGCGTTTGGATTCCTGCTTTTCCTCTTTAGCTAAGCGGTCTTTTTTCTGTTCCAGCCAGGAAGAATAGTTTCCTTTCCATGGAATACCTTCTCCACGATCCAGTTCCAGAATCCAACCTGCTACATTATCCAGGAAGTATCGGTCGTGCGTTACAGCAATGACTGTCCCTTTGTAATGTTGTAAGTGTTGTTCCAGCCACAAAACGGACTCTGCATCCAGGTGGTTGGTAGGCTCATCCAGCAACAATACATCAGGCTCTTGAAGCAACAAACGACACATAGCCACACGACGTTTTTCACCACCAGATAAGTGCTTGATCAATGCATCGGGTGGAGGACAACGAAGAGCATCCATGGCTTTCTCCAGCTTATTGTCAAGATTCCATGCATCTACTGCATCCAGCTTCTCCTGTACCTGAGCCTGACGAGTCAGTAACTTGTCATAATCAGCATCCGGATCGGCAAATTTTTCATTGATCTCGTCAAACTCTTTCAGCAGATCCACAATTTCTTTGGTTCCTTCTTTTACAACGTCAATGACAGTCTTTTCAGGATCAAACTGAGGTTCCTGCTCCAGCATACCTACTGTATAGCCCGGAGAGAATACTACCTCACCCAGATAGTTTTTATCTATCCCTGCAATAATTTTCAGCAAAGTTGACTTACCAGATCCGTTCAAACCTAAGACACCTATTTTGGCACCATAGAAAAATGACAGATAGATATCTTTCAGAACCTGCTTGTTGGTAGACGGGTAAATCTTGCTTACCCGGTTCATAGAAAATATAATTTTCTCGTTACTCATAATGCGTTCTCCTAAATAGGTTAATATACGTTTGTTTTGAAAAACAGCTCAGACCTTCTAAAGGCAAATATGTAGATTTTAATGGTATTCACTACTCCTTGATTAGCAAGCAGATACTACGATCACAAAGAAAAGATCGGCTATTTTCCTTTTTTTAGTTCACGGAATATGCTTACTTGTTCAGTGTTTTTTTACTAAAATAGCATCTCCCGTTTTTTGAGTGGGACAAATATCTGAAAAATACTGTAACGAAGTATTGTATACTTTTTTTTAAAAAACATTATTTTGCAGTAACAAAAAAATAAAGTATTATTCAGATAAATTGGGTTGCCTTGTTGGTAATCTTTGGTATTTCCATTATTTTTCAAACTCAAATCGTCTGTCCGTCAAGACTTTCGATACTGAACGAAGTATTGCTTCCTAAACAGTATAGTAAATTTTAATACAACCAAACCATGAACAACGTTGACTGGTCTGACGAATACGGATACGTCAGTGAAGGAAAAGTATATCTGAAGGGTTATTTTGATTTTCCCGACCGTGAAATTGGCGAAGTACGCCAAAGTATAGAGGCCAGTGTGGAATACTTCCGCAAACGCTATGAAGTTGCACAACAAAAAGTTGCGGAACTGTATAACCTTGTAGAAAATGCTCAGAACAAAGGTTCTTACCTGATGAAACTGGTTCATCTGCGTAATTACTTTGCTGATTATGATGCACTGGGGGATTTTCCTGCCCTTTACAAAAAACTGGATATACTCGAAGAAGATCTCCGCAAGAACATATCTGTTAACCGGGACCGAAATCTTGAGATCAAACAAGCCCTGCTTTTAGAAGCGGAACCTCATCGCCTGAGCGAAGAATGGAAAGAAGCTGCGGACAAATTGCATGAGATAAAAGAAAAGTGGATTAAAACCGGTGCAGTTGCCAAAGAACTGGAAGAAGAAATTGAAGGATCTTTCCGCAAAGTACTGGATGATTTCTTTGCCCGCAGAAAGGACTTCTTCAACCAGAAGATGCTCGAACAGAAGACACGGATGGACTCGTATATGGAGATTATTTATCAAGCCGAACGGCTCAAATACTCTCAGGATTGGGATGCTACAGTGACTGCATTTAAGGCGCTTCAGGAACGCTGGAAAAACGTAGGCAAACTCCCACCGGATAAGGTTACCAAACTCTGGAAACGATTCCGCAAAGCTACAGATATTTTCTTTGAACGATATAATCAGGCCAAAGGCTTACCTCCACGCTTTACCAAACGTGTTGATCCTAAACAGGCGGCTCAGGAAAAAATGACTGCAGAAGCAGAATCATTATTTACACAGCCGGATATGAATGTGGCGGCGGAACGAGCCAAAGCATTGCTGATGGAGTGGAAAAACCTTAATGTTCCTTCCTTTAAGCAAGATAGAGCACTGGGTGAACGTTTCCGTCTGGCGTGTGACAAAATATTTGAAATGAATTATCTAATGCGTGTGATCAAACGGAAGCATTTCTTCTTTGAGAAAAAGTCAAAAGAAGAGCAGCTTACCATCAAGGTAGCCACCATGAGTGATCTTGTGCGCAAAGATAAACAACAGCTAGAATTGCAGGAAAGTGAAGCAGCAGGTGGCTCTGTTAGTCAAACAAGTAGCTATAACCGACAAGGATACGGCGATGACCAGAATCAGGATAATAAGCGGCCAGCAACTAATCTGAACGTGCAAAAACGGAAGATTCAGGTAAAAGAAAATTTATTGAATCAGTTTAAAAATGAGTTGGCAGAGATACGAACCAACCGTCCGTATCGTTAAAAATGCGTAATATTGGCCTGTTCAAAAAAATTATAGTATTTTATTTTATTATTTGAAACATTTTTTGAACTTTTCGGTATTAGATTTTGTAGCTTTTCCAGCAAAGAAAAGCAGTATCGCATTAATCTGTTTTCAAACCAATTTTTATTTTATCATAGATAAAAGAGAATGCCTATGTATTGGACATTAGAATTAGCTTCTTACCTAGAAGATGCTCCCTGGCCTGCAACCAAAGATGAATTAATTGATTTTGCTATTCGTTCAGGTGCTCCCACCGAAGTAGTTGAAAACCTCCAGGAACTAGAAGATGACGGTCAGCCTTATGAGAGTATTGAAGAGATTTGGCCTGACTACCCAACAAAAGATGATTTCTTCTTCAATGAAGATGAGTATTAAAATGAATCTATAATCGCGGCTTTTTCTATCTGGCATTGACGCAAGATAAATATTTCTATAAACAAAAAAACCTGCTCTTCTTTTGAAAAGCAGGTTTTTTTGTTTGTGCAACTCTTTATTATCTGATAATTCGTATCTCAGTACGGCGGTTGGCCTGATGTTGTTCTTCATTACAGTTTACATCATCACGACAATCGTTTGCTAGGTGAGTCTCACCATAAAACTCCTTCATTCTAATTCGGGAAGCACTTACACCTTTATTAATCAGGTAGCTCACAGATTCTTGCAAGCGACGACGTGATAATGCATAATTGTAATTTTGAGATGCTCTTGAATCAGCAAAAGAAGCCACAGCTATTTTGATACCCGGGTTTTGCTTTAACGTTTCTACCAGCTCATCCAGTACAGGGGCTGCATCTGAACGTATCTCTGATTTATTTAGATCAAAATAGATCAGCCGTACATCTGCAGGATCAATTCGATTAGGAAGCTTATAGGTAATCAGTTCACATTCTTTTGTGATATTACGGCCGTTCTTTACTACATAAAATTCAGTACGACGGTTTAACTGATGTTGTACTTCTGTACAGGCAATACCATCTTTACAATCGTTTACAGGTGCATTCTCGCTATTGCTTTCTTTTGATAAACGAGTTTTCGTTACACCGTTTTTCACTAGGTAATTGTATACTGCATCAGATCGCTTTGCGGAAAGCTTTATGTTATAGGGATCATTGGTACCACGTGCATCTGTATAGGAAGATACGATAATCTCAATATCCGGATATTTCTTCATCAGCTTTACTACAGATGTCAGTACAGGTTTGGCATCAGCCCGAACGGAAGCTTTGTCAAAATCATAATACACATTATCCAGTGAATACAGTTTGCGGTTTTCATCACAATCGGCAGGCAGTTTTTTCTTGCCTCCGTTAGGATCTTTCAGCTTCGCAATCAGATCCGGATCTGTAATGAACTGTAATGATTCATTGATCTTGTCGCCAGGCTTGCGATCTGTAGTACTTATATTTTTGGTTACTGTTGCGGTATCTTTCTTACCAGTAATCGTATAGTTCTTATCAGGATTTAGATTGAAGGTATATAACCCATTTGTATTCTTACCAGGTACTAACCCATCTTTCCCTTCTTCTTTTACTGTGATAGGAACATCTCGTAAAGTATCCTGTGTATTTTCGTTTTCATACGCGTATACAAACAACTGAATTGGAGCAGCCAATTTGCGGAACATATAAATATCATCATCAGCCCCACCCTTGCCACGATTGGAGCTAAAGTATCCCTGACGCCCGGTAGAGTCTACGATCATACCAAAATCATCCTTTTTAGAGTTGATAGGGAAACCAATATTTTCCACAGTCCCCAGTGAATTCAAATCTGTCTCAAAAATATCCAGACCACCTAATCCAGCATGTCCATTTGAGGAAAAATATAGTTTGTTGGTATTATCTACATATGGAAACATCTCATTGCCTTCTGTATTTACAGCCTTACCCAGGTTCTCAGGGGTACTCCATTTTCCATCCGTTCCTTTGGCTACTTTATAGATGTCTGTTCCTCCAAATCCACCAGGCATATCTGAAACAAAGTACAACGTATTTCCGTCCGGGCTTAAAGCTGGATGCCCTACAGAATAGTTTTTATTGTTAAATGGCAATTCTTTAGGCCGACTCCATTCCCCATCTTTTTTCTCACTGGTATAAATCTTCAGTTTTACTATGCCATCATCCCCTTTTTGCGAACTACCCAGATAATTGTTTCGGGTAAAATAGATAGTATTTCCATCTTTCGTAAAGGCAGCAGGCCCTTCATGAAACTTACTGTTAATCTTTTTATCAAAAGGCGTAACACGGGTATCCTGATTTACGCCTCCATTGTCTTTTGGAAAGTTATCACCATAGTATCCCAGTGTACTGTTATCATTACTAGTTTGGCGTGTCTGGTCTGAGTGCAGATTTTGTTGTTTGGTTTTATACGAATCGGCAGACGAATAACGATCTACCCCTGTATCTGTATCATAAGGCAGAGCCCGCACACCTGTTGAATCAACATAAAACAGATCTAGGAAGGCTGTGTTATTCCAGGCATATACTTTTTTCGAACTTTTATCAGGACGTCGTCCAGAGACAAATACTAGCCCTTTATCATAATAGGTTGGGCTAAAGTCTGACTGGTCTGAGTTGATATCTACTTTAAAAATCTTATACTCTAAGGAATCTGCATACAATTCTCCCAGATTGTTATAGGCTTGTGTAAAGGCTGTTCCTCTTGGATCTCCCGAATTAAGCAGTTGGTATTTGCTATACCATACTTTGGCCTCTTCGTATTTACCATTTTCAGATAACATCTGAGCATAGGCAAATGCGGACTTGGCATCATTGGGATCTTTTGCAACAACCTCTCCATACAGTCGTTCGGCATTCTTGCTGTCTCCTACTTTCCGATACGAATCAGCCAGATTCTTTTTTACCGAAAGATCTGTACTATCCTGTTGTAAGTATTGCTCATACAGATCGATAGCTGTAGCATATTTCAGGCGGGAATACGCCTTATCCCCCTGAGCTTTTAACCCTAATGCCTGGGAGAATGCCTGATAACTGAGGAAACATGTAAGCAGCAATGTCCAAAAAGTAATTTTTTTTGTCATTTCCATGAATATTTATACGCAGAATGCCTTATTGTACTTTAGCAGTTTAAATTCTTGTCAGATGTTTTCACTCTTCTACTCAGCTTGTGTACTTGCCGATTATTAGAAATAACGTGGCGACAACACCTTAGCCTTATCAAAGCTAAATTCATATCGTAACATGATCTCATGTGTACCTGCATTGTATCGTTGTAATGCATTGAGACCATAGTCATACGCATACCCCAAACGTAGCTGAGGAGTAATCTGAAACTCAACCATACCCAGAATAGCCGTTCCTGTTCTATAAGAAGCTCCTACAGCAAACCGATCATAGAACCAGAAATTGGTATTAAGATCAAATTGAAGTGGCGCTCCTTTTACAAATTTTGCCAGTACAGAAGGTTTCCACACTACAGAAGGACTCAGCTGCACTACATAACCTGTCATTAAGAAAACGTGCCGGAACTTCATAGCCCGTTCGTTCGGATCAGCAGATGTGATAATACGTTGATCTGTCAGTGTATATTTAACCAGGTTCGGAAGTGATGCGCCAAGGTAAAAACGATCCGTAGAATAATAGATTCCCGCTCCCACAACTGGTGCATACCGCACATAGTCATTAGGTACAGTGGGGTCAGGTGTATGATTAGGGTTAAGCACCATCTTGGAATACTCCCCATTGAAGTAAAGCACTCCACCCTGAATTCCAAAGGCGAGTGTTCCTTTTTTATTAAACCGGATCCGATAGGAATATACGCCAGAAATACCTCGTGTAGCTGTCAAACCTATATTATCATTAAATAATGATAGCCCTATCCCGATCTTCTCTTTACGGATTGGCATATCGGCTGTCAGGGTCTGTGTTACCGGAGCACCTTCCATACCTACCCACTGGTTTCTGTACAGACCGGTAATACTCAGTACATCCCGACTCCCCGCATAGGCAGGATTTACAGCCATCATATTGAACATATACTGGCTATATTGAGCATCTTGTTGAGCAAAGCTGGAGATCATGCCCCCACAAAAGAACAGGAACAATAGTATCTTTTTTCTCATTGGTACCTTCAATTACGAAACTTGGAAATAGTATCTTATATATATGAAAACCTGTCTTTATACCGAATCTTGTCTGATAAAATAACTCAGACAAGATTCGGCAGAGAACATTACCGAATTATAGTCATGTAACGTGATTTATTGAAACCGCTGTTCTTGAATTTAATGATGTAGAAGTACGTTCCATCTGGTAACTCTTCCCCTACACGCACACCTCTGTTTGACTTGCCATTCCAGTCGCTGGTAGCATATGGGAAGTCATTTGCCACACCAGTATAAGTACTCTTGAAGTCCTTGGATTCATAAACCAGATTACCCCAGCGGTTAAATACCTGCAAATGAATCTGATCATTGTTCGGATTCTCAATCACAAAGAAGTCATGCTGTCCATCGCCATTTGGTGTAAAGCCTTCCGGTATGAATGGAGGTCTTACAATAAAGCGTACGACAGCGGTATCACATAAATGGTTATCTGTCATACCCAGGCTTGGATTACGAGTGGTAATATCACAGATTACATACACCAGTGAATCCAAACCTTCATAACTGCCTGTTGATGAGTAATAGATTATACCATCTGTTACAGTAGCGGTACCATGTGCAGGAGGTGTAATGATAGTGATAGCCTTTGGATCTAACTCAGAGAAAGCAGGATCAAACGTACCATTATCCGGATCAGAATCATTGGCTGCTGCATCTATAGGTACATTCGGTGTATTAGGTACTACTACTTGTTCATCATCAAAGGCCAATGGGCGGTTAATGATTACCAATGTATAGGTAGAATCAACCAGAGACTCAGAGTTCTCATTGTCTATCACACTATACTTAAATGAATCTAAGCCTGAATAGCCAATAATAGGTTCATAAAACAATGTATCTGCCTGTGTAGAATCCAACACTGTCTCGAGTACTATAGGTACAGGGACTTTGTTACCATTACCATCCGTACCTATATAATATAGAGTTCCATTACTTGGAAAATCTTTTATCTTGTATTTTACAACTTTACCATCTTCATCTGTCCCTACCAATGGTTTATCCAGAAATACCATCTGCAAAGGTTTTCCCGATGGCTCAGGAGGTGATGGACGATTTGGATTGATCAGTGTATCTATTACATTATGCGCTACTGGCGGAATATTTATCGTAATGAATAAAGTAGCTGTTGCACATCCTTTTGGATCCAGATTATCACATACAGTATACGTGTAGGTATCTGTACCTAAGAAGTCAGCCCTTGGGTAATACGTATAGGTTCCATCAGAATTAACATCAATACTGCCCCCTTGAGTAGTTGGCCAATTAGCTACTGGAGCTATTGAAAGCATTCCTTTAGGTGTATCATTATAAAGAAGATTCTTAGGATCATCAGAATCTCCAGTTACTTCAAATGAAGTAACATTAAAGTTTACCCGTATTGAATCATTTTTTGCTACTGGTGGAATATGTCCTGTAGGCAATACTGGGTTGACAAGTATTGTAATGGTAGCAGCAGACTTAAGATTTACAGCATTGGTAATAATATAGGTATAAGTATCAATGCCTACAAAATCTGTTTTAGGTGTGTAGGTAAAAGAACCATCTCCATTGATTGTAATCACACCACCTTGCGCAGTTGGAGCATTTGTTTCAGCTGTCACTACCAGTTCACTCTTCTTACCTGGTGAGGGATTAATATCATTGACCAATACACCTTCTGATACAAGAACGGATAACTGTTTATTTTGAATGGTAGTATAGTTATCATTTCTAGCAATAGGAGGTTTGGCTCCTTTACCTGTTGTATCATTTACAACAATGGTAATAACAGCAGTTGAGCAAAGGTTTGGAGCTACATTATCATTATCACAGACTTGATATGTAAATGTATCTACTCCTGTAAAACCAGTTGGTGGCGTATAGGTATAAAACCCTCCGTTTTGAGTAGAGTTACCACCAGTTATATCAATTGTACCACCTTGACTTGTTGCAGCCTTAGTTACACCTTTTATAGCAAGTATATCTCCAGCATCCGGATCACTGTCATTGGACAAGGCATTTCCTGAAACAGGAGTATTGATTAGAGTCACATTGTAGTCATTCTGAGCCAATGGAGCATCTGGAACAGGAGAAATATTGATAATTACTCGTACCGCATCATCACTGAAATTCCCTACTGACCCTGCAGCATAGACTTTCAAACCTGTAACATATGGACTACCGTTTTCATTTGGTACTGGCTCATAAACCAATTTATCCAAATCTACCAGTGCAATCACGTCACCTATAGCAACTGCAACTCCATTGTATTTCAATGTTCCTTTATGCGGTAAAGAATCAATCTTGATCTGAGTCAGTAGACCAGCACTTGGCGGATAGGCAAATGCTGCTTGTAGCTGAGTCACAAAATTATCAGATGGATCAGCAAAGTTCTCTACTGTTGGAGTCCCTACCTTATTATCTTCGGGGAATGTAACTGTAACAGTAGCCCCAGGATTTAGCACAGGCTTTTCTGGTACTACAGTTACGGTTACAGTAGCTGTAGTTGTTGTTGACCCACCTTGAGTAATAGTATAAGTAAATGTATAAACAGCTGCCGGACACGCTGCACTCGCAAAATTGATAGTCGGTGCATTGGGATTAGTATTATCAACAGAAGCTGTGAAACAAGGATCAGAAGGAGAACCAATGGTTAATGTAGTAGGTGTATTGGATACAATAGTATCATTGGCTAATACAGGAATATTTATTGTAGACCCTTGTACTACAAGGATTGGGCTAGTCGGCACAGCCGGATCATCTTTCGCTTCAATCACATTGACTGTCATTGTATAGACAGGACTCTCCGTGTTGTATGTATCTCTTACTGCAAAAGTAAATGTAGTATAAGGCACACCGCTTTCTGTAGACTGATATACCAGTTGGTTCAGGTTAGCTACAGGAATCACAGTCCCAACTGTTACAGGATTTCCATTGTATGTTAATGTTCCTTTAGCAGGCAATGTTTTGATTACAACAGACCCTAAGGTTCCTGATCCACTTGTGATTGTAAAATCACCTGCAGCAAATGGACGACCCACATTTACAGCAGTAATAATGCTTTCATCTGCTGAAGTAGGTTGTACAATAGTAAAGGTTACCCGGGCAGTATCTGATGTAACAGTAGATACACCACCTATATTGGTATCAAATACATAGTCAAAGAAGTAATTACCTGGTGTACAACCATTCGCATCTGGTGTAAATGTAACCGTGTTGTCAGCATTTACGGTTGTAGTTCCGCATGTTGTAGTACCAGATGTTGGCTGAACTGTCACCCGAACTATCGGCGTACCAGTTGCAGCTAGCCTATCATTAGCTATAACATTAATTGGGGCAGCAATACTCACATTGGCGTCATCTATTGCATCGACAATACTGAATGTAATTGTACCTGCTGTAGCAACCGGACTTTGAGAGTTATTTCCATCGATAGCCAGATACTGCATAGTAGGGTTAGGTGTTCCTGAGCGATTCACTACAGGCACAAACTGTAGATTTGGAATGTCTGTAGCTGAGATTACCGCCCCAATCACAACAGGAGTTCCATTTAATAAGATTTGTCCATCTGTTGCCAGAGGCAATTGATAGATAACAATTTTCTGCAGTGTTCCATCTCCACCAGCCAGATCAAAATCAGGTGAACCACCTTGACCTGCTGTTTGGCTAAAAGTATATGACGATGGGTCTAGTGTTTTGTTAACTTTAACAACTATCGTTTTAGAAACCGGGACAATGGTATTGACAATAGTAAATGTTACTACTGCATTATTGGAAGTTACACCTACCACGTTATCTGTAAAATTATAGACAAAGGAATAGGTTCCAGTTGTACAAGGTCCAGTACCAGCATCTATCAAAAATGTTGGAGTAAGTGTACCATTATTTACTGCAGTAACAGTAAAACATGGGGAAGATTGACTTACTACATTTAATGTCACTGCATTTCCTGTAATATGTGTATCATTGGCTAGCGCATCTACAGCAGTAGGTGCACCTATCTGTACAGCAGTTATTGGGTTAGCCAGCGGTAAATCGTCAATGGCTTCAATATCATACACAATTACTGTAATGGTATTAGCTGCAATACTGTATACACCTGTATTATCACGCACCTTAAATTGGAAAGATGTATAAGGGTTACCTATTTCATCTATTACAGGTGTATAGACTAAATTAGGAATATCTGCTGTAGCAATCTCTTGCCCAACGGTTACTGCAACTCCATTCAGCGTCAATGCTCCTTTAGCAGGTAAAGAAGTAATAGTTACACTTGCCAGAGAATTACCAGCATCGGCATCAGCAAATCCAAAGTCACCTGTAGTGAATGTATAGGAAGAAGGATGTAGTGTTGTATTTTTACGAATACGAATTGTTTTATCACTGGCAGTAGGAGCATTATTGCTACAAGCTGAAAATATCGTTTTATTTAAAAAGTTATACGTTCCGGAAGTTGCAGCAAGGGTATAGTTGATTGTGCCTGTTTCAACAGGTGTTCCTCCGGTGGTGGACATCAATTCCAATGAATCGAAAAATCCATTGTATCCATATACTGCTCCAGAACCTACTGTACCATCTGCATTTACAGTGGCACCAGATACAGCCTCTTTGGCATCAGGACAACCATCTCCATCTGAATCCAGATCGAACTGGCTGAGGAGGCCATCTCCATCCGGGTCCAGGCTTGCATATATAGTACGAATGCCACTGGCTGTTAAACCCAATGCACCCAGAGCCGGATCATCTGCATCCTGCCAGTTTGCTACTCCATCACCATCCTCATCTCCGGATGGGTCAGCAGGAAGGCCAGCACACGAATAGTCATTATAAGGAAACACCCCTGCATAGGTAATCACAAAGTCATCTCCATTGATACCCAACTGAGCATCCCGAAGTTCAAACACTGCCGTAGGAGCAGTAGCCCGGAAAACTACCTGACGACGATCCCATAAATCTTTTTTATTATGACCTGATTTAGGGTCTCCATCTTTATATACCACATATCCTTCACCTACAGGTTGCGCATCTGCACCATCAAAAGGGGCAGCATTATCAACATAGAACTGCATAATTCCATCTTCTGGTGCCGCAGGATCTGTCAGTATTGGGTTAATAGCATTGGAAGTATAGGATACCAGAATATAGTCACGTCCGGGAGTTAAACCAGAAATAGTCTGACGGCAGATAACATACTGAACCCCTAAACTATTTCCATTGGAATATAAATAGGTATCAGAGGCAGGTACATTAAAAGGTGCATCCCCGGCAAAAGGTCCCTGTACCACACGATAGCCACTAGGTACACTATATTCTGGTACAGCAGGATCTGTAGGGTCAATTGGAGAATAGGTAACTACACCTCGCTGAATCGCAATCCGTGTATCAACCGGATATACATTGTATCCATTGTAAGCAACCCCACTTGTCCATGTTCCACCACCCCAAGTCCCTCCCGGAGCTATATATTGCGGATCAGGAGTAGTAGAGGCAGGGATACCTTGATTAAAGTTACCATTGACAATCAGGTTTGAAGCTGTGTTAATGACACCTGTACCACCACAACCAGCTTCCATAATATCCAGAATACCATCATTGTCATCATCCAGATCTGTAATATCAGCAATGCCATCACTATCTGTATCAGGCATTGAATTTACCTGAATGGTAACGGTAGCAGTATTAGATTGCCTTACAGGTGAACCATTATCAATTAGATTGTATGTAAATGTAAATGCTCCTGTAAAACCTGGTGCAGACATAAAACTAAATTGTCCATTGTCTGCAATAACGAGTTTTCCTTGTGCTGTGTTATAAGAAACCAGATCTGTCTCTACAGTGATACGTGTACCTGCATCCGGGTCAGAGTCTACTCCAGCTCCAGTATTATCAGTGATCACATTTCCGTACATCAAAACACTTTGCTTGGCAGTATAGGAATTGTTGGTTGCAGTAGGAGCATTGTTTGTATTGTTGATGGTTACATCTTCTAGTGTTGCTGCAGCCCCATTGTAATTACTACCTCCTACAGTGCCACTTCCATCAGTATATGTACCTCCAGGAGTAATTTTTACAGCAGGAGTTGCCGCTGATGTTGGATCATCAAAATAAGCACTTGCCGAGTTATTGTAAGTACCTATAGTTTGTGATCCATTAAAATTCACCTGAAAATATAATTCGATTGCACTATTGGGAGGTAAGGTATAATTTCCAAATGTGAGATTTGTAGAACCTGCCCCCGGCACTACTCCTCCACCAGAGGCGGTACCATCCAGGTTGGTATAGGTAGATCCTGTATAGGTTACTCCAGCTCCGATCAAAGCAAGATCATCACGAACTTCAACACCGGTTGCAGTTCCAGGCCCTGAGTTTTGAACAGTAATGATATAATAGAAGCTTCGTGGAGTTCCCTGAGTAATAGGTCCTATAGGTTCTACCCGTTTACTTACAGTAATAATAGGTTTATCTGTAATAGAGGAAACAAAAGACAGAGTGGTTGGAGAAAAAGTGGTTGAACTTCCGTTATTACCAGAAGTAGCACCATTGGCCGGAAATTCTGTTAATGCCGTAGATACAGTTGTACCATTCAACCCAGGACTCAAATCAATACTTGGAGAAGATCCGGTAGGAACAGCAACAAATCCGCCACCACCACCACCGCCTGGTCCTTCAGACTCTCCTGTAATGGTAATAGTTGGTACCTGGCTGCCTCCATTTCCTCCTTTTGCAACTACAGATACTCCTGTCAAAGTGGTCGCATCTACAACGATAGTTCCGGCAGCACCGCCACCACTGGCTGCATCAATATTCTGATTAGTTGTATTAGAGCCATTTTGGCCATTCGCAGACAAGCTACCTGTGCCTGTTACAGTATTAGCCAACAAATAAATTAAGCCGCCGCCATTACCCCCATTGCCTCCTGAATTACTATTTGCATCACCGGCACCACCTCCACCACCAAAGAAAATACGACTTCCAGGAGCAGCAGTTAATGGACGTCCCCCCAAACCTCCTACTTCATTCCTTTTATTATCTCCCCAGGCAACGTTACCAGGCCCAACAGTTAAAGCATCCATATTATTAATACCTCTAGTATATCCTCCTCTTCCTCCACCCTGTGAAGTAGTCAAGGAATTACTATTAGCAGCATACCCTGGATCAAGTGCCCATGCAGCAGCTCCTGAACATGCTGGACACATAACTCCCTGCCCTGTCCATAGAGCAACATTTCCACCATTAGCACCACCTCCTCCGCCAGCATTGTGCGTATTACCACCACCACCGCCATTGGCTGGAGCTCCTCGTCCGTATCTACCACCTAGTAAATCATATTCAGGCTGATATCCAGCAATTCCTTCTCCTTTTTCTCCCCCATTTAAACTACTGGAAGTTATATAACTGGTATATGGGCCGTTACTTACTAACGCACTTGCATTATCTACCGCTCCTCCTCTAAATCCTAATGCATCAACCGTAATTGTACCATTAACAGTAATCGTAGTTTGTGCATGAATCGCAACAATTCCTCCTACAATGCCATCCCATGCTGGCGCAGTAACAGAAGCGCCTGCATTAACTGTTAAGGTTGAGTATTGAGGTACTTTTACAACTTGTACATGTCCAGTTGCAGTATAGCTATTGGCAAAGGTACCATACACACGAAACGTGTTGCCGTTGATACCTGTAACATATTTGAATTCATACTTTCCTGCATTATTATAATTAGATACACTACCATAATTTATATCATCTGTGGTAGTAATGCTGGCTCCCTGCATCTGGATGATCATTATCAAATCTCCGTTTTGCAACCCGCCTAAGTCGCTTGCAATATTATTTACAGTAGCAGTATTGGCTCCAGCAGTAATGTTTGCTGTTAGGCGTGTATATTTATTGACGACTAATCCGGAAGTTGAAACTGTCAAAGGACCATCTTTTCCAGGTTGTGCCTGAGAGATATTACAGATAAAAAAAAGTGAAAGAAGAAAAAATAATGGCTGGCGTAAGACTAATCTTCCCATAATGTAGAGTTGTTTCATATCATTTGTGCAACTTGGAATTCTGTAAAAGCCTCTAAGTCTGTAAGTAACAAAATTTATCACCTTTCAGTACAGTAGTTCAGTATATCAAAGTAATCCTTTTAAAATGAAAGGGTTACAATAGTTTTATTTACTTTCTTACATATGCAAGTTTATGCTGTGCACTAAAATCACAAGCAATAATACAAGAAAATTGCATATATAAAAAAAATACAACAAGCTTATTATAAGCCCATTATATTTTCTCACTAATGCAATTCCTATTTTAAATTGAGAAATATTTACAGTTTCCGTCTAATAAATTACAAATTAGAACACAAATCATACATCTGTAATTATATTGTGAAGTTACTTATTAGCAGTAGAAAGGATAAAGATCCCTAATTAGAGACATACTGAGCCCATTCCAGATCTTCGGGAGTAGTAATCTTTATATTCCGGTAATCACCTTCAATTAATAAAATTCTATGCCCGGCAGCTTCTGCTACACTTGCATCATCTGTAAATAGTTCAGACTCTGGCACTTCAAATGCTTTTTTAATGAGAGAGGTCTGGAATGTTTGTGGTGTTTGAATTAGGCGAAAATCAGCCCGGTTTACACTTTGTGTAGTTCCATCTGATAGAACTTGACGAATAGAATCCTTTAAAGATACTGCTGCAACTGCAGAACCGTTTTCTTTTGCAACCTGGAAACTACGCTGTATTACGTTTATAGGGACAAATGGACGTACGCCATCATGAATAGCAACTACACCTTCTACATCATTGATTACCTGAAGGCCATTCTTAACAGACTGAAAGCGTGTTTTTCCTCCGGTCACTATTTTTGCATCAATCGTAAAAGCATATTTTTCTCTTAAATTCTCCCATGTCGCTATTTGTTCTACAGGTAATGCAAGAACTATCTGAATATGTTGGGAATATTCATAAAAACGTCTTATGGTATGCATCAAAATAGGTAATCCTCTGACTTCCAGAAATTGTTTAGGTATATCAGATCTCATACGGCTTCCAGAACCTCCAGCCACTATAATTACATATTCCATATTTGTTGTATAATTAACTATATTTTCTTGTGTTGAATAATTAGTTCTAAAATAGAATTAAAATAACTGGAAATAAAACTATTTATAGAGGGTAAGAAGGGTAGGAAGCGGGTAGGTTGCGGGTAAGATCTAAGTAACTGATAATCAGTTAGGGTAAGAAGGGGTAAGAATATTTTCTAGTCTACGTGTGTTATATATAATATAAAAAGAAAATACTAAATATAGTATATACTAACCCTTTCTGCTCCTATTCTTCTGCTACCGTTTAGCCCTAAACATCCTACCCTTCTTACCCTAACTGATTATCAGTTACTTAGATCTTACCCGCAACCTACCCGCTTCCTACCCTCCTTACCCACATATAAGGAAATGCTATTCTTAAAAAAGAAAAACCTGGCATTTAATAGTATATCAAATGCCAGGTTTTAAATTTATATAGAAATAAACTATGCGCCTTCAGATACCTTTAATTCAGGTTTAGAAGTAAGAGAAGCGAAAATAAAATCACGGTTCATTAAAGCAATATTGCTCATAGAGATTCCTTTTGGACATTCAATAGAGCAAGCCCCTGTATTTGTACATGCACCAAAACCTTCGGCATCCATCTGAGCTACCATATTTTCTGCCCGACGTTCCCGCTCAGGTTGTCCCTGAGGTAATAAAGCCAGGTGAGAAATTTTAGCACTTACAAACAACATAGCGGAAGCATTTTTACAAGCTGCTACACACGCACCACATCCGATGCAAGCTGCAGAGTTAAACGCCTCATCTGATTCCGTTTTGGGAATAAGTATCTCATTCGCATCTGGAGCAGAACCAGTATTCACAGAAACGAACCCACCAGCATGGTTGATACGATCAAAAGCAGAACGATCGACAACCAAATCCTTAAGAAGTGGAAATGCAGCTGCACGCCATGGTTCTATTATAATAGTTTCGCCATCTTTAAAATGACGCATGTGCAACTGGCATGTAGTGGTCTGCATCGGTCCATGCGGACGACCATTTATGTATAAACTACATGCCCCACAAATTCCTTCACGACAATCATGATCAAAAGCAACCGGATCTTCTCCTTTTCTGGCTAACTCTTCATTCAACACATCAAGCATTTCCAGAAAAGACATCTCCGGATTGATATCCACTTTATAATCCACCAATTTGCCACTGGCAGAAGCATCACTCTGACGCCATATTTTCAGATTCAGTTTCATATGTATCGTGTTAACCTTATCCAGCAGAAAAGGTTTTATTTTTTTAATAAGTTAAGAGAAGCCTCTTATTTATAGCTTCGTTTTGTCAGTTTCACATTTTCGAAGATCAATTCTTCTTTGTGTAATTCTTCTTCCTGACCTGGTCCTTTGTATTCCCAGCAAGAAACATAGGCATAATGCTCATCATCCCGTTCTGCTTCCCCATCTTCAGATTGGTACTCTTCACGGAAGTGCCCGCCACACGATTCGTTACGAGCCAAAGCATCATCTACCATTAACTCACCTAATTCAATAAAGTCAGCAACGCGGTGTGCTTTCTCCAAACTCTGGTTTAGTTCTTCATTTTTGCCCAACACTCTTACATTTTTCCAGAAATCAGCTTTGATCTCTTTAATCTTTTGTTTGGCAATCTTCAGACCTTCCGCATTCCGTGCCATTCCGCAATATTCCCACATTACCTTTCCTAATTCCTTATGCAGGTCATCCACTGTTTTAGTTCCATTAATAGATAATAACTTTTTAGTCATATCCATTACTTCCTGTTCTGCCTTTTTAAATTCAGGATGATCTACAGATACTTTGTCTGTAGCAGGGTTCATACCAGCCAGATAATCACCGATAGTATAAGGAATCACAAAATAACCATCTGCTAATCCCTGCATCAACGCGCTTGCCCCTAGACGGTTAGCTCCATGATCAGAGAAATTAGCTTCTCCCAATGCATATAACCCTGGTATATTTGTCATCAGGTTATAATCAACCCACAATCCACCCATTGTATAGTGAACGGCAGGATAGATACGCATAGGCATTTTGTATGGATTTTCACCTGTGATCTTCTCATACATATCAAACAGGTTACCATATTTCTCAGAAATCTTCTGCTCTCCATCGCGTTTGATAGCATCTGCGAAATCCAGATAAACTGCCAGTTTAGTAGGTCCTACCCCACGTCCTTCATCACATACCATTTTAGCATTTCGTGAAGCCACATCCCGAGGTACCAGGTTACCAAATGACCGATAACGGCGCTCCAGGTAATAATCACGTTCGTCTTCAGGAATCTGATCAGGAGGTCTGTTATCACCCACTTTTTTAGGGACCCAAACCCGTCCATCATTCCGCAACGATTCGGACATCAGTGTAAGTTTAGACTGATAGTCTCCGGATACCGGAATACAGGTAGGGTGAATCTGAGTATAACAAGGATTACTAAATAAAGCTCCTTTTTTATGTGCACGCCATGCAGCAGTCACATTGCTGTTCATTGCATTGGTAGAAAGGAAAAATACGTTTCCATATCCTCCAGTACATAGCAATACAGCATCACCAGCATGAGACTCTATTTTTCCTGTCACCAGATTGCGTGTGATAATACCACGTGCTTTACCATCAATAGTAACTACATCCAACATCTCAGTACGTGTATACATAGTAACTTTTCCGCTAGCAATCTGGCGGTTCAGTGCACTATAAGCACCCAACAACAACTGCTGACCGGTTTGACCCCGTGCGTAGAATGTACGGGACACCTGCGCTCCACCAAATGAACGGTTAGCCAGTGTTCCACCATATTCACGGGCAAAAGGTACTCCTTGTGCAACAGCCTGATCAATGATATTAACACTCACCTCTGCCAGACGATATACGTTTGCTTCACGTGCACGGTAGTCTCCCCCTTTGATTGTATCATAAAAAAGCCGATAAACACTATCACCATCGTTTTGATAGTTTTTAGCAGCGTTAATCCCACCCTGTGCAGCAATTGAGTGTGCACGGCGTGGGCTATCGTGAAATGAAAATGCTTTTACATTGTATCCTAATTCAGCCAGAGAAGCCGCTGCAGCAGCTCCTGCCAATCCTGTACCAACAACAATAACGGTGTATTTACGCTTGTTGGCAGGGTTTACCAACTTCAGATTAAATTTATGTTTAGTCCATTTTTCTGCTAAAGGACCTTCTGGAATTTTTGAATCTAATTTCATACAGGTGAAACAATTAAGATTTCAGATTTTTGCTCCATATTATTCAGACATTCAGCGCTGTATTTATCGGAGTCTTATATTTTGAAGAATAACTGACAGTTAATTATCCCTGTAAAAACATATAAACAGGAATTATAGCAAAGCCTGCAGGTACTATAATAGAGAAAGCAAGGCCTAAACCTTTCAGAAAAGGAGTGTATTTGGGATGATTGACTCCTAGTGTACGAAATGCACTCTGAAAACCATGTGAGAGGTGGAATGCCAGCGCAATCATGGAAACCACATACAACACTACTAACCACCATTCCTGAAATGCAGCTTTTGTAGTTGTATACAAGTCAAGATAATCCTGAGTTGCGTCATGTTCTACATAAGAACCAATCCCGAAATCTGTTAATTTCATTCTTCCCCAAAAATTCACTAAGTGAACAACAAGAAAGACCAGAATGATCGTTCCCAAAATCCCCATATTACGGGAACTCCAGGTGCTACTATTATTCACATATGCATACCCTTGAGGACGAGCCTTACGGTTACGAATTGTTAAAAATAAACTAACAAAGATGTGGGTCAGAATAAAAGCAAAGTTTAGAATGGAAACTGTCTGGATCAAAGGATTGTGTCCCATAAACTTTGCATATGTATTAAAAGCTACCCCTCCATCGCTTTTCAATAATTGTAGATTCCCTACCAAATGCACTACCAAAAATATTATTAAAAACAGGCCACTAAGTGCCATCAGAACTTTGCGGCCAATGGTACTGGTTAAAGCGTTTACTAACCAATTCATAAATGTTATAACTCGATAGTTTTTTGACGTGAAACAGATATTATTTTGATATTTTACTATCGCTCAAAAGTACATTTGGAAATAATAGCATGCAAAAGAATCCATTTATTTTGACTCAATCTAAATAACCTACCTGAATGGAAATCAGAGTCTCCCAAACATTT
This sequence comes from Xanthocytophaga agilis, assembly GCF_030068605.1. NCBI lineage: Bacteria > Pseudomonadati > Bacteroidota > Cytophagia > Cytophagales > Rhodocytophagaceae > Xanthocytophaga > Xanthocytophaga agilis. The sequence continues at coordinate 1,651 of NZ_JASJOU010000014.1, read as the reverse complement.
ATAGAATCTATTCCTATAAACTGAATAAACCTTACAAGCATTTCTGTTCTTTTTCTACACTCTATCATATAAAGATCTACTAATTTGATGAAAGCTCTTTGGAACAAATACAATCTGCGGAATCCAAAATAGAAACTTGTCTACCACTGACTTGCAAGTTGTCCTATGTTTGTTTTTTGTATTCTATCAGTAAATAAAACACTCTGTACTTGCATATTGTTTTAAAGATTTACATCCTTTAATTACTTAATCACTTTTACAATTTGCATTGCAGTAATATTTCAGCTAAAAGTGCTTTTGCTACTATTCATAGTAAGATTTACTTCACAATAAAATCTATTCAAACTTTATTTCTCCAGATATAATTTCACTGTTACTATAAGCGTTTTGTAATCAAACTACAATCCACTTATGAAACACTATATACTATTCTTTCCACTATTTATCTCTATAGTACTTTTATCACAGATGTCTTATGCAACACATTTACGTGCAGGACAAATTACAGCTATACGAGATACAAACTATTCCAATACCCCTACCTATATCTTCACGCTAACTCTCTATAGAGATGCTTGCCCGACTTGTGCTGATCAGCTTAAATCTACTATTGTTTTACTTCCTATTATAAATGGACAAAGATTGTCACCTATTGCTAAACTGGAAGCAGATCTTAATCTCCCAAGACGTGTAGTAGGCAATGAAATTGAAGAACTTACTTATACTTTCAACTATACTTTTCCAAGTTCAGGCTCCTATGTCATTTACTTCCAGGAGGAATATCGAAATGCGGAAATTGTGAATATGAGTAATTCAGTTGTTACACCTTTTTATGTGGAGACTGTACTCAATATTGTGCCCAGCATTGGCTCCAACAGCACTCCCCAACTACGAAATCCCCCTGTAGATAATGCCGAAGTGGGACAAAAATTTACTTATAACCCCGCTGCCTTTGATCCCGATGGCGATAGCCTCTCCTACAAAATGATCATTCCCAGACAAACTGCTTTATTGACAGTAGCTAACTACCGCTCGCCTGAGACCGTAGCTCCACCTGTGGGAATTCCTGAAGCCGGATCAGGTACCCCTACCTTTGTGCTCAATCCTCTCAATGGAGACATTACCTGGGATGCCCCCAGTGCCTATGGTATCGGTTCGAAAGGATATGCTGAATACAACATTGCCTTTGTGGTCGAAGAGTGGCGAAAAACCGCTGCCGATCACATCAAAATCGGAGAGATTGTCCGCGATATGCAGATTACTGTCAGAGAGCAACCCAACAAACGACCTGAACTGATTATTCCCAAAGATACCTGTATTGTCGCCGGTACAGTGCTCAAAGCCATCATTCGGGCAACCGATCCGGATCAAAATCAATCCATTCGCATTTCTTCCGAATCGGCTATTTTCTCTACTTCCACTGCCTTGTTCCCTAATCAGCCAGCCGCTACGCTCGATCCACCCAACCATCCACCCAAAGTCCGCGACCAGTACCAGTATCAGGGAAATCCGGCACAAAGCAATTTTGAGTGGAAAACCGTTTGTGAACAGGTGCGGGCTCAACCCTATGATGTGGTTTTCAAAGCAGAAGACAATGCTCCGGTTCCCAACCAGCTGACCGATACTAAAACCTGGCGTATCACAGTGGTGG